>NZ_FOKH01000031.1:0-80678 GCF_900111955.1 Pseudomonas sp. NFIX10
AAAAACTGCCATCCCGGTCGCGTGGGATATCCAGCCGCAGCGGACCATCTCCGGTCAAAACGGTTTTTCCACTCTTGCCATTGCGCTGATTAGTTTCATCCTCCGGGCGCTGCGCGCCCGGGGGATAGCCCAAGTGGTGGCCGAGTTCAGCGGTCAAGGCTCGTTCAATCAGGGCCTTCTTGAACGCTGCCGAGGCGTCCTCGATGGCTTCCGCTGTCATCAGCCCCTCACCAAACTGCTCAAGCAGCTCTTTGGGGATTTTGGGCAGGTCACGCAGGGGTTTCTTTTTGGTTGGCATACATGCACCTCTTACTCATGTTATGCCCGAACACAAAATTTCTGACACTCCCCTTGCTCCCGCGCCACGGTTTTTTGCGCGGTGGGCTACTGCACCAACTGATTGATCTCGATGATCGGCAACAGCACCGCCATGACGATCACCAGCACCACACCGCCCATGACCACGATCATCAGTGGCTCCAGCAGCGCAGTCATCCCCATGGCCCGGCGTTCGATGTCTCGGGACAGGGTTTGCGCGGCGCGTTCGAGCATCGGTGGCAGGCAGCCGGTTTTCTCGCCGCTGGCGATCAGGTGGATCAGCACCGGCGGGAAGACTTTTTCCACCCGCAGCGCCGCCGCCAGGTTGACCCCTTCGCGGACCTTGGCGGTGGCCTCGCTGACGCTCTGGCTCAGGCGGTCGTTGGACAGGGTCTGGCGTGCGGCTTCGAGCGCTCGCAGCAACGGCACCCCGGCTCCGCCGAGAATCGCCAGGGTCGAGGCAAAGCGCGCGGTGTTGAGGCCCAGTACGAAACGTCCGATCAGCGGCAGGCGCAACACCCGCGCGTGCCAGTTCAGCCGCGCCGCCGGTTTGCGCAAGTACATGCGCCAACTCCAGAACCCACCGGCCAACACGCCAAAACACAACCAGCCCCAGGCCCGAATGAAATCACTGGCGGTGAGCATCGCCACGGTCAGCGCGGGCAGGTCCTGGCGGGCCTGGGAAAATGCACTGACCACCTGGGGCACCACGTAGCTGAGCAGGAAAATCACGATGGCGACCGACACCAGCCCCACCACCCCGGGGTAGATGAACGCCGTGAGGATCTTGCCCCGCAGGTTGTTGCGCTCTTCGATGTAGTCCGCCAATCGCTCCATCACCTGGGCCAGATCGCCGGACTCTTCACCGGCGGCAATCAACGCCCGATAGATTTCCGGAAAATCCCGGGGGCGTGCCGCCAGGGCTTCGGCCAGGCGCATGCCGCTGCGCACATCGGCGCGCACCGCGCTCAAGGTCTGGGCGATGTGCTTGCGCTCGGCCTGTTCCACCGTGGCGCTCAACGCGGCTTCCAACGGCAGGCTCGCGCCCAGCAGGCTCGCCAGTTGCCGGGTGGCCCAGGCCAGGTCGTTGTCCGAGAGTTTGGCGCTGAACAATCCACCGCCGTTGGCCGGTGTCGTGTTGCGCTCGACCTGCACCTGCAATGCCGTCAGCCCGCGACTGCGCAACAGGTTGAAGGCCGCCCCCTGGCTGTCGGCTTCCAAGTGTCCGGATTCGATCTTGCCCTGGGCGTCGGCGGCCTCGAAACGGTATCGATTCATCAGGCGTCCCGTGTCACGCGCAGGATTTCTTCAGGGGCTGTGGTGCCACTGCGCACCCAGCGCTCGCCATCCTCGCGCATGCTGAACATGCCGGCCTGGCGAGCGGCGGCGCGCAGTGCCTGCTCCCCTGCCCCCTGGTGAATCAGCGTGCGGATGTCATCGTCGATGCAGAACAGTTCATGGATCCCGGTACGCCCGCTGTAGCCGGTCTGGTTGCAGCTCGGGCACCCCACCGGGCGCCAGGTGCCGGGCGTGGCCGGATCCGGCTGCTTGCACTGCGGGCAGAGCCTGCGCACCAGTCGTTGGGCGAGCACGCCGAGCATCGACGAGGCCAGCAGGAACGGCTCGACCCCCATGTCGATCAGGCGGTTGATGGCCGACACCGCGTCGTTGGTGTGCAGCGTCGCCAGCACCAGGTGACCGGTGAGGGACGCCTGCACGGCGATTTGTGCGGTTTCCAGGTCGCGGATTTCGCCGATCATGATGATGTCCGGGTCCTGGCGCAGGATCGCCCGCAACGCCAGGGCGAAGGTCATGTCGATCTTGGCGTTGACCTGGATCTGGCTGATGCCCGGCAGGTCATATTCCACCGGGTCCTCCACCGTGAGAATGTTGTGGACGCTGGCGTCCAGCCGGGCCAGGGCGGCGTAGAGGCTGGTGGTCTTGCCGCTGCCCGTGGGGCCGGTGACCAGGACGATGCCGTGGGGCTGGCGGATCAGGTGATCGAGCTTGCCCAGTACATCCGGGTCCATCCCCAACGTTTCCAGTTGCAGGCGGCCGGCCTGTTTGTCCAGCAACCGCATCACCACCCGCTCGCCGTGACCGGTGGGCACCGTCGAGACGCGGATATCGATCGGTCGACCGGCGACGCGCAAGGCGATGCGGCCGTCCTGGGGCAGGCGTTTTTCGGCGATGTCGAGCTGGGCCATGATCTTGATCCGCGACACCAGCGCACCGTGCAGGGCCTTGCGCGGCGAAACCACATCGCGCAGGGTGCCGTCGACGCGATAGCGCACCACCGAATGGCTCTCGTAGGGTTCGATGTGGATGTCGCTGGCCTCATCCCGTGCGGCCTGGGTCAACAAGGCATTGATCATGCGAATCACCGGCGCGCCGTCCTGGGTGTCCAGCAGGTCGGTGATCTCGGGGATGTCCTGCATCAGCCGGTCGAGGTCGACTTCGTTCTCCGCCGCGCCCACGACGGCGGCAGCACTACCAGTGTCGGCATAGGCACTGTTGAGCAGCCCATCGAGTTCCTCGTCGCGCACCCGCTCCAGCCGCACTTCGCCGAACTGACGGCGCACTTCACTGATGGACCAGCCCGGCGTGGACGGGCACACCATCAGCACCGCACCGTCCTCGGCCTGCCGCAACACCAGGCGCTGGGCCTTGGCCCAGGCGTATGGGAGGGTGTTCATGCCGACACCTCGGCCCCAAGAAACACACATCCCCCCTGTGGGAGCGAGCTTGCTCGCGATAGCGGTGGGTCAGTTGCAATGAGGTTGAGTGAACTGCCGTCATCGCGAGCAAGCTCGCTCCCACAGTGTCTTGGGCTGGCCTCAGCTTTGTGCATGCCGCTGATGTTCATTAGCGAGTGCCTCCTTCGACCGGCACCGCCTTGATCACCGCCCTGGGCATCTGCGGCCCAGCAGGCGGCGTCCCCGGGATCGCCCTCGCCGAGACTGGCAGTTGCGGGGCCTGCATGTCCGGCATTGCCCAGCTGCGATCCGGTTGCAGCAAGCCCTGGGCGCGGCGCATGAAGTCGTAGCGGTTGAGGGTAATGCCGCGTCCCGCCGCCGTGTCGCGGATGATATAGGGCCGCAGGAACACCATCAGGTTGGTCTTGGTGATCTGCCGCCGTTCGTTGCGAAACAGCGCGCCGA
Source organism: Pseudomonas sp. NFIX10 (assembly GCF_900111955.1). Classification (NCBI taxonomy): domain Bacteria; kingdom Pseudomonadati; phylum Pseudomonadota; class Gammaproteobacteria; order Pseudomonadales; family Pseudomonadaceae; genus Pseudomonas; species Pseudomonas sp. NFIX10. The sequence goes on from NZ_FOKH01000031.1 coordinate 3,480, forward strand.
TCCCGGGAATGGTCGACAGCCACGGCACCGCGTCGTTGCTCTGGCTGTAGCCATCCTGCAGCAGCCCGCCAAGGACCATGATCTGCCCGTCGTCGAGCAGGATGCTGGTGTCGATGGCGCGCTTGTTGGTGACGATACCCGTGGTGCTCGAAGCGCGATTATCGACGCTGCTGACCTCCTGATAGATGTCGAGCTTGACCGTCCCGCCTTCGGAAATCTGCGGCCGGACATTGAGCTTCAAACCCACCTCCTCGCGGGTCACGGTCTGGAACGGGTTGTTGCTGGTGCCGCCCCCGCCCGTGACGTAGCTGCCGCTGACGAAGGGAATGGTCTGGCCGACGAAAATGCTCGCCGCTTCGTTGTCCAGGGTCAGCAGGTTCGGCGTCGACAGCACATTGGTGCCGCCCTTGCTCTTCAAGGCCCGGGCCAGGACCTTGAGGTCGAGGATCTTGCCGATGCCGGGAATGTCCACGGTGCCGTTGACCAAACCCAGGTTCAGCCCCTGGGGCAAGACATCGATGCTGGTCTTGCCGTTGAGGTTGAGCCCCGTGCCGCCGAGATTGACCCCGCCAATCACGCCGCTGCCACCGAGGTTGCCGGTCTGCCATTGCACGCCGAATTCGCTGGCGTCGTCCTCGCCGACCTCGACGATCAGGCTCTCGATCACCACTTGGGCGCGACGCTGGTCCAGCAGGTCGATGACTTCCCGCAGGTTGCGGTACAGCGGGTCCGGCGCGGAGATCAGCAAGGTGTTGGTGGTGGCGTCGGCCTGGATGGTGACACCGCCGGCGCTGAAAGCGGTGCTCTGTTCGTTTTTTGTCGAAGCGGGGGTTGTCCCGTTGCTGCCCTGGGCGTAGCCGTTGCCGCTGGTCGACGCACTGCCGCTGGTGGTGCTGCTGGTGCCATCGCCACTGCTGCCCTGCCCACTCTGTCCGTTGGTATTGGCGCCCATGCCACTGAGCACCGAGCGCGAGTTGTCGTTGCCCTCGCCTTCGCTTTCCCCGGTGAGCAAACCGCGCAGGGCCTGGGCCAGTTTGCCGGCCTGGGCGTTGCGCAGGTAGACCACGTGCAGGTTGCTCGGGTTGTTCTGAGCGTTGTCGAGCTTGTAGATCAGGTTGCGCGCCAGCTCTGTGCGCTCGGGGCTGCCAGCGCGGATGATGATGGAATTGGAGCGAGGGTCGCCAATCACGTTGATCTTCTGGGTCTGGTCGCCGCCCTGGGTTTCCAGCAGGTCAGAGACCATTTGCGCGATATCGACGGCGATGCCGTTGTGGATCGGCACCACATCGGTGTCGATGGCACTCGGGGTGTCGATGCCTTCGATGAGCTGCGCCACCCGCGACAGGTTTTCGGCGTAATCGGTGACGACAATGGTGTTGTTGCCCGGGTAGGCATTGATCGGATTGTTCGGCGACACGATCGGGCGCAGCACCGGGATCAGGTTCACCGCGTTTTCGTATTGCAGGCGGAAGGTGCGCGTCAGCATGCCGTTGCCGGCCGGTTTGTCGGCACTGTAGATCGGCCCACCCAACAGCTTGGCATCGGCCTCCGGCACCACCTGGGCCACGCCGCCCACGTCTACCACGCTGAAGCCTTGCATGCGCAGCGCGGCCAGCAGCATGTCGTAGGCCTGATGGGCCGGGACCTGGCCTTCGGAAACCAGCGTCAGGTTGCCCTTGACCCGCGGGTCCACCAGGAATTGTTGGCCGGTGGAACGGGACAAGGCCCGCACCACCGCCTGGATATCCGCCTCGACGAAATTCAGCGTCACCGGTTGATCCCCCAGGAGCGTGCGCGCCGGCGCATTGCTGCGGGGTTCTCGGGCACGGGCGGTGAGATCGACCTGATGCCGTACCGCGGGCTTGCGTTCACGCAGGTCCTGGGCCCGCTGGCGATCGAGCAATGCATCGCCGCTGCGCTGGGTACTCCCCAACGGAATACCCAGCTCGCTGTCCACCAGCAACGGTGGCTGCGACGCGGGCGGCGTGCTGTTGCACGCACTCAACGCCAGCAACAACAGCGGCGCGGCCTTGCGCCAATGACGTGGGTATCGGGCCCCTTTCATGAAGCTTCCTTAGCGCTTTGCGCCTGGTCCATGCGGACGGTTCCGGACAGTGTGCCGGCGCTGTTATCGAGGTTGTCGTGGTTATCGGGATTGGCAAGGGCGGTGCGCTGCAAATGGGCTTCGATCACCTCCAAGGAGAATGGCCGTGGATTGCCCAGCAGCCAGTTGATGACCGCCTCCGCCGGAGCCTGGTCGAACGTGAGCTGCCAGGCGCCGGGGCGCTCGGTGCCGGGCGCTTGCAATTGGTAGTGCTGGCTCAAGCCGCTGGCGTCCAGGCTCTGGCGCAAGGCGGCTTCAAGGGGCAGGCCTTGCGCGGGCCCGGCGACGTCACGCAACAGCACTTCGAGGGCCTCGGTCTGCGATCGCAGCTTCGGGGTTTCGGCTTGCCAGTAGGAGATGGTCTTGAGCGGTGGCTGGATCAGCGCGAGCCAGACCAGAAAGCCGCTCAACACCAGCGCGGCCAGGGCCACGGCGGCTTGTTCGCGTACGGCAAGTCCCTGCCAGAACGTGCGCAAACGCGTGCTAAAGGTTTGCCAACGGACCCGCGCCAGTGCCAGGGAGTGCTTATTCATCGTCGGCGTCCGGGGTTTCGTCGGCGTCCTGCGTACCCTGGCCGGCCGGGGCCACCCGCAGGCGCCAGCCCTGGTCGATGGCAGCGACGTCGATGCCGGCCTGGGCCAGGGGGATTTTCCAATCCTCTTCGGCGGCGGTTTTCTGCGCCTCGGCCACCACAGTCAAGCGCAACTCACCGTTCTCGAACACCAACGCCTGGACATTGCCGCTCATGAACGGCATGGCGCTGCCCGCCTGCTGCACCAGGCTGGCAAAGCGTTGGGCCGGGTCGGTCGCCGCACCGCTCTGGCGCGCGGCGATTTGCTGGCGTGCCTGCTGCAATGGGTTGAGGATCACCGGCAACTCAGGAAACGCCTGTTTCACCCGCTGGCTCATCTGCGCCTTGAGCCGTTGGCCCTGGGCCGCTTCGCGGGCGGCATAGAGGTTCAACCCGACCACCCACACCGCCAGCGCTGTCGCGCAGATCGCCACCGCCCGGCCCCAACCACCGCGCTTGACGGCGTTGCGTGCAAGGCCGACATGCAAACCCCAGCCCGGTGCAGGGCCCGTCCAGCGTTGGCCTTGCGCCAAGGTGTCGAGGGAAGATTGTGGCGGCGCGGCGCCGATCCAGTGCAGCCCAGCCCCCGTTTCCAGCAGCCACTCGTCCAACGCCTCCTCCTGCAACGGTTGCACCACGGCGTGTTGCAGGCCATGACGCACCAGCAGATGGTCGTCCTCGATGCAGGCCACCGGCCCCGACAGCACCGGCAAGGCGTAGGCCGCCGGGTAGAGGCCACGCAGTTTCATGCCGGCCTGGTGCACTAGCCGCCCGAGATTGGCGAGGGATTCACGGTCCAGCCAGGCGATCTGCACCTGCCCGCCCATGTCACGTGGGCCATGGGCCACCTGCATGTGTTCGCTGGCGCCGAGCATCAGGGCCTGGGCCGCGCACGTCACCGCTGCGCTGATCTTGGCCGCCGGTAACTGTGGCAACTCCAGGCGGGTCAACACGCTGTCGCGGGGATGAAGGAAACACTCCACCGAAAGGTTTTTACCGCCCTGGCCCAACGCCCGAAGACTGCTGCGGCCTTGCTCGCGGACCTGGCCCTGGCGATCCAGCCAGGCAAACGCCACCGGGCTGTCGAGGTCCAGGCTGCCCAGCGGCGCCAGGGCGATGCGCAAGCGCGTCATACGCCCACCCTCGACCAGATCACCTGGGGCAAGCGGTCCTCGGTGCGTTGCAGCAAAGCCTCCAGTTCGACCCGCCGCTGACCACTGCGCGCCTGCCCCCGCAGGCGGAACCAGTCGCTGGTGATGCCGACCTTGACGCTGGCGGTCTCCAGCTCCGGCATGCGCAGGCGATTGACGAAATCCCCGCGGTTGATAAACCAATGGCCGCCGTCACGCTCCCTGACCAGTGCCTCGGCCCGTTGCAGGGACAGCCCCGGCACGTAGGCGACCAGCACCGGGGCACTGGCAGTGTTGCCATTGAGCCAGGTGTTGGTGGGCAGAATCGTCACGTAAGGCGCCAGTGTGTCCAGTAACCGCGTGGTGACGCCTTTGACGCTGCGCAGGTCTTGCAAGGTGCGCAGCATCGGGCGCGTCGGGGCCAGCGGCGTGTTGTCGGCCTGGGGCGATGTTTCGCGCCCGCTGTTGAAGGTAGTGGCCTGTGGCGCCTGGTCCACCCGCTGCGGATTCAGCAGGCGCGGATAGGCCTCGACCACCCTGTCGACGATACGCGTGCGGACCGTCGCGGCCACGCCCAACTGCTGGCACAGGCGTTCGAAGGCGCGCACTTGCTCCTCGTCCACCCGCTCATTGGCGACGAGGTTGCGCAGGTTGAACTTGCCTTGCTCATCTTCCAACTGGCCTTCGAAGGGTGTGTCGATCTGGCCTGAACCCGGTATCACGATAGGTTTGGCCCAAGGTTGGCCGAAGCGCGTCAGTGGATCGCGCTGCCGGGCATCCCAGAGCAACTGGCGACTCAGTTGCAGGCCACCCTGCAACCGCGCCGAGCCCTGGACACGCAACTGCTCGGCTTCCAGGCTGCGAGTGAACAGGGTCTGGCGGGTCAGCATGCCACCGGCGATGACCGCCACCACGGCGGCGATCAGCAACGCACTGATCACCGCCATGCCGCGCTGCTTCGCCGCGAGGGGCGAATCCGTTCGCATCACGGCCCTTACAACTGCCAGGAGCCAATGTCGGCATTCACACCGTCGCCATCGGGCTGGCCGTCGGCCCCCAGGGAAAAGATATCGACTTCGCCGTTGGCACCGGGGTTGAGGTAGTTGTAGGGGCGGCCCCACGGGTCGTTGGGCAGGCGCTCGAGGTAGGAACGCCAGGTGCCGTTTTTCGCATCGGCCGGTTTCTCCACCAGCACCTTGAGGCCCTGGTTCATGCTGGGGTAACTGCCGTGGTCCAGGCGATACAGCTTCAAGGCTTGCATCAGGCCGCCAATGTCCTGTTTCGCCGCCGTTGCCCGCGCCTGGTCGGGGCGGTCGAGGACCTTGGGCACCACCATCGCCGCCAGGATGCCGAGGATCACCACCACGACCATGATTTCGATCAGGGTGAAACCCCGCTGCCCGCGAGGGCCTTGGGAACGGGCGTTGTAACGGGCGATCTGCATCTCGACGGTCCTTCGCTGGATTCGATTCGAGGCGCAGTGTTGCAAGAAAATATGTCAGTGATATTGAAATTGCTCAGGAGCTTGCGTCGTCAATCGGTCACGAACGCCGGCTACCCTTCAAGACTGCCCTCGCACCCGAGCCCGCGCCATGCCACGCCCTGCTCCGCAAGCCGGCTTCACCCTGATCGAAGTGCTGGTGGCCCTGGCGATCATCGCCGTGGCCATGTCGGCCGCCGTGCGCGTGGCGGCGGTGATGACCCAGAGCAACGGCCTGCTGCGGGACAAATCCATCGCCCTGCTGGCCGCTCGCAGCCAACTGGCGCAGTTGCGCCTGGAAGGCCGTTTTGCCCAGGGTTCCAACGTGTTCGAGTGCGACCAGGGGCGCTTGCTGCTGCTTTGCGAACAGACCCTGCGCCCGGCGGAAAACGGCCGGCTGCTGCGGGTTGAACTGAGCGTGTCGGACCGCAGTCGTGAAGCACCGCCGTTGGCTCGGCTGGAGACGTTGGTCAGCCGGGAAAAACCTTGAGCGATGTGGATTAACACATCCTCTGTGGCGAGGGGTTTAACTGTGGGAGCAAGGCTTGCCCGCGATGCAGGCGCCTCATTTCCTCGGAGACTGTGCCGTCTTCATCGCGGGCAAGCCTTGCTCCCACAGCGAGGGTAAAACCACCGAGTCCGGCAACCGGGCCAGGACCAGTCGGGTCTGTTCGTTGCCACGTTCGATGACCACCGCCTGCGCCTCGATCGCCACCAACCGTACCCCCTGGGCCACGCGTTCACCCACCAGGAAACTGCGCGGCGGCCCGTCGTTGAGGCTGAGGATCGCCACGGCGGCATGGGTGCCGGCCATCACGCCGCTGACCTTGATGTCCACCGGTGCCGGCTGATTGGAGAACCATTGCAACGCCGGGTTATCGGAACGCTCGGCCATGCGCTGCGGGGCGACGTCCGGCGTGCGCGACTCGGCCGACGTGAGCAGCAGCGAAGACCAGGTCGCCACCCCGGCCAATGCTGCCAACAAGCCCACGACCTGGACGATTTGCGCCGGGGACACACGCTCGATAAACGCCATGGCCTGAATCTCCTTTTTTTGATTCCAGCTTGCAGCGTACGCGTCAATTCTCTCCGTTTTATTTCACATCCTTATCATCTTCACCGTGCAGGATGACGCTCACGCAAAGGAGCGCACATGAACCTCGGCAAGCAACGCGGGTTTACCCTGATCGAATTGATGGTGGTGCTGGTGATCATCGGCATCGCCAGTGCCGCCGTGAGCCTGAGCATCAAGCCGGACCCGTTGAAGTTGCTGCGCCAGGATGGCGAACGGCTGGTGCAACTGTTGCAACTGGCCCAGACCGAAGCACGCACCGACGGGCGGCCGATTACCTGGCGCTGGGATGCCAAGGGCTTTGGCTTCAGTCGCCGCGCGGACCGGGGCACCGGGGTCGATCGCTTCGAGGACGACCCGCAACTGCGTCGACGTCGCTGGCAGAGTCCGTCGATGGAGGTGCGGGTGGAACCCAGGCAGCGGGTCGTGTTGAATGCCGAATGGATCGGCGAACCCTTGCAGATCCGCTTGTCGGACGGCCAGAACAGCCTCACGGTGCAACGCAGCGCCGCCGGGCGGGTGCAACTCCAATGAACGCCCGGGAGAAAGGCTTCACTTTGCTGGAGGTGATGGTGGCGATCCTGCTGATGGCGGTGGTCAGCCTGATCGCCTGGCGCGGGCTGGACAGCGTGACCCGTGCCGACAGCCATTTGCAGGCCAGTACCGAGCAGACCGAAGCGCTGCTGCGGGTATTGAACCAACTGGAGCGCGACGTGGCCCTGCGCGCCAGCATCGAGCTGAGTGAACCGGTCAAACCCGGCGTCGACGACCAGCCCTCGACCGCACCGCCCGCCCTCACCGTGCGCAGCACCGAAGGTCGGGGCTTTCGCCTGGATGTGATCCGCGTGGCGGCGGCCCAGGAAGGCGAGCTGCAACGGGTGCGCTGGTGGCTCAAGGGCGACACGCTTTACCGCGCCCAAGGCCAGGCCCGCAACCGCTACCCCCTGCCCGCCCCCGGCCCGGGCGTGGCCGTGCTCAGTGACGTCAGCGACGCCGGCCTGCGCTACTGGGACACGGAAAAAGGCTGGCGCAAACTCAGCGGCAACCGCCAGGAAAACCCGACGGGCATCGAAGTCAGCCTGACTCGCCAGACACCTCAGGGGGCCGAAACCTATCGACAGGTGCTGGGGCCGCTGGATTAGCTCGCGATAGCGGTTGGATCTGTCAAGGATGATGTCGAATGTACCGGCCCCATCGCGAGCAAGCTCGCTCCCACAGGGTTACCGGGTGAGCTCAAGATTTGGGCCCTTGTGGGAGCGAGCTTGCTCGCGATGAGGCCCGCCAGGCAACGCCGGCCTCAGCTCAGCACCACCACTCCACCCGGCAATTCGGTGCATTTGGCGCCGTAGGCATCGCGGATCAACAGCGCCACGCCCGCCAACTGGTCGAGGCGAAACCGTGCCTGGACCTTGCGCTGGCCCAGTTCGCGGTTGAGCAGCAGCAACATGCCGGGACGGTAGCGGTTGATTTCATCGATGACGCTGGCCAGGGTCGCGTCGTTGAACACCAAGACCTGCTCACGCCAGGCAATGGCGGCCGACACATCGGCACGCTTGGGCGCGCCCACCTGGTGAGGCTCGTAAGTCAGTTGCATGCCCGGTTCCAGGCTAAACCGCTGGCCTTGCACCTCGACCTGCACCGCGCCCTCCAGGCAGGTCGCACAAACGCTCTGGTCGGTGTAACGGATATTGAAGCGTGCCCGGGCGGCGCTGATCCAGCCGGCGCCGGCCTGGACGCTGACCACCTGGGCACTGCGCCCCTGCACTTCAATTTCGCCACTGAGCAATTCCAACCCTTGTCCGCCATCGGCCAGCGCGCGGCGGCTGAGACGGGTCTGGGTGTTGAGCTCCAGGCTGACGCCCTCGACCCATTCCACTCGGCGCTGTTCGCCGACGTCGGTGATGTAGTCGGCCCCCAGCCCGGAAACACCGCCGGGCACCGTGGCGCGGATCAGCAGGAAAGCCGCCGATGCCGCGATGGCGCCACCCAATAACGCCCGACGGCCGAAATGCCGAGGCGCCTGCAACGCTACGGCGGCGGGTTGCAGCCCATGCCACAGCGCCTTGGCCTGTTCAAAGGCCTGCGCATGTTCGGGACTTTGCCCGCACCACAGGCGCAAGGCCCGGGCATCGGCCACGGTAGCGCGCCCCGAGGTCAGCAGGATCAGCCAATCTCGGGCCTCGCTGGCCAATCGGGCCTGGGGCGTGGCATCAGGGGAAGCGATGCTGAAGATGTTCAAGCGCACACACACTCATGAAAGGGTCGGGTCTCTACTCTCAAGACGGTTTTCCCGCGCCGGGACCGAACCGCTGAATGACTTTTCTTTCCAGGCGCAGGGCGCAATGCCCCAGCGCCGCCTTGATTTCCTTCTCCACCATGCGGGTGGAAATACCGAAGCGCTGGGAGATTTCCAGGTGCGGCGCTTCTTCCAGGCGCGCGGCGATAAAAATCCTGCGACGGCGCGCCGGCAATTCGTACAAGGCCTTGAGCAAGGTCTGCAACTCCTTCTGCCCACCGACCACCCGCGCCGGGTCCAGCGCCTCATCCGAGACTTGCAGCAATTCCTCGATTTCATCCCCTGTGAGCAAGCGCGCATCGGCCTGCCGACGGTCGGCGGCGATGTTCAGGGCCATGCGATACAGATAGGCACTGGGCTGGGCGATGTCCGGCGGGTCGACCATGCGATCGACCCGCAGGTAGGTTTCATGCAGCACATCGTTGGCCAGTTCCTCGGAGCCCAGGCGCCTGCGCAGGCGCACCCGGAAATCCTCATAGGAGGTGAGGAACAACTTCACCAACGGGCTGCGACCGGTGTCTTTCATCGCCCGGACACCCCTTCCCCTGTCATGCATTCCATGCTTTTTCCTGATGAGTCGGGTAACAAAAGCAGGGTCACCGGCTGGCGCAACGAACTGGGCGCCGGGCGGTCGATCCTGAGGTTCTGCAAACTGTTGACCAGGGCCTTGTCCCGCATCAGGTCGCCCGTGGAACTGACCAGGCGGCTGTGCTGGACCACGCCGTCCCGGCCGATCCACACTTGCAGCACCGCCCGAAAACTGCCCGGGCGGGTCAACGGTGAACGACATAAATTGCGCTGGATAACCGTCTGGATGGCTGCCGCGTAGTTGCTGTCACTCAGGCCCGGGGTGACACCGGCAGGCAGCGGCACCTCGCGGACCCGCACCGGCTGCAACGTGAACGCATCCGCCCGGGCATAGTGCGCCGCCAGCCCGGTGCCGCTGAGCAACACCCGCAAGCCTTCGGAGGGGGGAAACCGTCCCTGCACACCCAGTGTCTGGCGCTGGCTCGACAGCTGGTGGTCCACCAGCACCGCCATGCCCGTCGCGCGACTGAACTGCTCCAGCGCCGTGGTCAGTTCCTGGGGCGCGATGTCCAGGTCCACCAGGCCAACCGCCTGGATCGGCCCGGCCAGCAGACACAGCAACACCATCAGCCACCCCAAGGGCGTCCTGGTCAATCCACGTCCGCGTCCGCCCCCAGCTCTGCCCTGCTGCACGACTGACGTATCCGTTGAAAATCGTCATCCTGAGGGGTGTTTATGAATGTCGTATGACAACTGATACAAATCCTCCAGGCCGCACTAGACTGATGCCCTGACAACGCACCGTCCGCTGCGACGGGCCAGGAGGTCGCAGATGAAACAGTGGATGAACATGATGGCAGGCCTCGGGCTGGTCATGGCCTTGCCCGGGGCCCAGGGTGAAGAAGCCCCCGCCTGTATCGAGGTGACCGTGGGCGATTACAAGACCCCCGACTACAACTGCCTGAGCCGGCAGATGGGCAACGCCCCCCAGGCCGCGAAGGCGGCGCAACGGGCCCAGGACGCCATGAACGTGCCGGTCAACGAACGCGCCCCGAACAGCATCGGCCTGGCCACCCCGGCGGCCACGGGGGTGCGCATGGGCAATACATTCGGCACGTCGGTCAAGCCCCAGCGGCCGCCGACGCCCGGTGACAATTGACCTTTGCCCTACATCAAACCGCGTTATCGTTCATCGCGAGCAAGCTCGCTCCCACATTGATCCGGGAGAAACACAAAACGCCTGTTCAGACCAATCCCATGTGGGAGCGAGCTTGCTCGCGATAGCGGCCTGCCAGGCGCTAAACGACTGAAACTCAGCCACCCGGACTCTGGCGAAAACTCACCGCCAGCCGGTTCCAGCTATTGATGGTGCTGATCGCCAGGGTCAGGTCCACCAGTTCCTCCTCGCTGAAGCAGGCCCGGGCCTGGGCATAGACGTCATCGGGCACCTGGCTTTCAGCCAACAGCGTCACCGCCTCGGTCCAGGCCAGGGCGGCGCGTTCGCGAGCCGTGAAGAAACCGCTGTCGCGCCATACCGCCACCGCGTAGAGCCGCCGCTCGGTCTCGCCCTGGCGTCGCGCCTCCACCGAATGCATGTCGGTACAAAAGGCACAGCCATTGAGTTGCGAAGCGCGGATCTTGATCAGGTGCAGCAGCGCCGGTTCGATACTCAAGCGACTGGTCAGGGCTTCCAGGCCGATCATGGCTCGCATCGCCCCGGGGGATGCAGTGTAGTAATCCAGACGCGGGCTCATGGCGGGCTCCGTGGTATTCGAGGCCTTCACGGTAGGCCCTGATGCCGGGCAATGACAGGTCCAATTCGGCGAAAAAAGCGGGGACAAGTCCAATGGACGGGATTTTCCCTACGCAACTTCTATGCAGTCGCACAATGCGGGTAATCTTGCGCCTTTGACGCTGGCCGCCGAACAATCGCCCAGGAGCTTGCGGGTATGGAACTTCATGTCGTCATCAACGGCCGCAAGGACCTGTCGGGCCAGTTGTATCAACAATTGCGCAGCGCCATCGAGAGTGGCCGCCTGGCCGCCGGCACCCAACTGCCGCCCAGTCGCCTGCTGGCCGAGCAACTGGGTGTCTCGCGCAAGACCGTTTCCGACACCTACGCCCAACTGACCTACGAGAACTTCCTCACCGGCATCATCGGCAAGGGCACCTACGTCAATGCGCGGCCGGCCAAAGTGGTACGCAAGCAAAGCCACCGCGAACTGGCCGGTGCCGAGGTCGTCGAGGCCTGGCGCACCATGCCGGACCTGATGCGCCACCCCACTCTCGAAGGTGCGTTGCGCTACGACTTTATCGGCGGCGCCACCGGCAAGGGCCAGTTTCCGCTGGACGACTGGCGGCGCTGCACCGCCCACGCGCTGCGCCAGATCGCCAGTGCCAAGGGTTTCTACAGCCAGCCCGAAGGCCTGCCGTCGCTGCGCAGTGCCATTGTCCGGCACATCGCGTTTTCCCGCGGGGTCAATTGCCAGGACGAAGACGTCGTGGTGTGCAACGGCGCGCAACAGGCCCTGGACCTGATCTCGCGGGTGTTGACCCGTCCCGGCAGCCTGGTGGCCATGGAAGATCCGGGTTATCCGCCGGCGCGCTTGTTGTTCGGCTCCCAGGGCGCCACGGTGGCCGGGGTGCCAGTGGACGAGCAAGGCATGCGGGTAGACCTGATCCCCGACGGCACGCGGTTGATTTATGTGACGCCCTCCCACCAGTTCCCCCTGGGCATGCCCATGAGCCAGGCCCGCCGCGAGGCCTTGCTGGCCCGAGCCTATGAGCTGGGGGCGATCATCATCGAAGACGACTACGACAGCGAATTCCGCTACGAAGGCCGGCCCGCCGATTCATTGCAGAGCCTGGATGAGCGCGGGATCGTCGCGTACGTCGGCACCTTCTCCAAGACCCTGCTGCCGGAGCTGCGGCTCGGCTACGCGATCCTGCCGCCGGCGATCCTTGAGGCGGTGATCCTGGCCAAGCGTCTCACCGACCAGCACACCTCCACCCTGCCCCAATGGGCACTGGCCAAGTTCATCGCCGAGGGCTGCCTGCTCAAGCACATCCGCCGCTGCCACACCCTGTACGCCGGGCGTCGCGAGCGGATCCTGGCGCGCATGGCCGGGGACTTGTCGCCCTGGTTCGAGGCCGTGCCCACCACCGCGGGCTTTCATATGGCCGTGTTGTGCAAGGTCCCGGTGGACCTGGCGCTGGTGATCGAGCTGGCGAAAAAAGCCGAGGTCGGGCTCTACGGCCTCGATGGTTTTTTCAATGATGTGCCCGTGCGGCCGGGCCTGTTTTTCGGTTTCGGCGCGATCGAAACCCTGGACATCGACATCGCCCTCGACCGTTTACGCGACATTCTGCAGCAGGTGGCCTGAGGATTGGACTGGGCATTTATCCGCCCATTGGCTGTTTGAGCCTCGCGCCGCCAGGCCTATCCTGCACGGGTGTCATTATTCGTGAACACCTCTGTCCGACTTGATTCAGGAGTCTGAAACGATGTCTCGCCAAGTGATCAATACCGTACAGGTGCAAGCCGCCGCCGGTCGCTCGGAAGAACTGGGCCGGCAATTGCAGCAAATCGTCGAGACCCTGCGCGCCCAGCCAGGCTGCGATGCCTACCTGGTCGACCGTTGCCCGGACGATGGCGACCGCTGGAACGTCAGCGCCCGCTGGCACTCGGAAGCGGCCATGCAAGCCCACTTCAACTGTCCGGAAGTGCAAGGCTTCATCAGCCTGATCGACAACCGCCTGGCTCGAAGCGTGGATTTCAATAGCTTTCCGGTTGTCTGAAAGGCGCCGTTTTATTCCTGCCCGGCCAGATTGTGGTGAGGGGATTTATCCCCTCGCCACAACGGTGCAGGCCAGCTAATTGCACTGGCCAGCCCGCTGTAAATTCGTACTCACCCATTGGTCTACCCACCTTCCGAAAGATTGGACGTTTGTTTGCCCCACCCTGGGGCTTAGGGTGAACCCATCGCCGCTCCAGCGCGAAATCACTCGAAATCACCAAGGTCCATGCCCCATGAAAACCCTCTATCTGATCGCCACCCTCAGCCTGCTGCCCGTTACCCATACCTACGCCCACGAAGCCACGCCTTCGGAGAAGGTCACGGTGTTGCAGGAGCAACTGCTGAAAAACGTTCCAGGCAAAAAAGCCATGATGCTGACCGTCAACTATGCCCCCGGCCAATCGTCCATTGCCCACAAACACGAAGGCACGGCCATGGCCTATGTGCTGGAAGGCTCCATCACCTCCCAGGTCAAGGGCGAGCCGGCGAAGACCTACAAGGCCGGGGAGTTCTGGTATGAAGCGGCGGGCTCCGAGCACCTGGTGTCGAAAAACGCCAGCACGAGCCAACCGGCGAAATTGCTGGTGTTCATGGTGATGGGAGAGGATGAAGCGGTATTGATACCGCTGAAGAACTGACAGTCGCACTACAAGCCATCCTGTGGGAGCGAGCTTGCTCGCGATGGCGGTGTATCAGTCAAGTTCAATGTCGCTGACCCACCGCTATCGCGAGCAAGCCCGCTCCCACAGGGGGCACAGTGAATCCTGAAAGCAAAAAAAGCCCCGCATCTCTCAATGCGGGGCTTTTTCATTCAACGCCGGATCAGTTGGCCGTCACGACCGCCTGACCACTCAACGCCAGGTCCAGCAGTTCGCGGTTGGCAACCGCGTACATGGCGTAGTCGGTACCGCTGGCGGCACGGATATCCACCAGCATCGCACGCCAGCGCTCGACCATGCTGTGATGCCGCTCCAGCCATAGCGCCAGGCGGGTTTCCACGTCCTGGGACCCGTCGCCCTCCTGCAGAACCGAGATGGTGATCGCCCGTTGCTGCCAGTCGATGTCGTCGCGGAACGCTTCACGGGCCAGTGCCTGCCAGTTGTTTTCCACCGGCAGTGCGCTGATCTGTTGCAGGTACCAGGTGATGTCCAGGGCGCTGCCCACGGCGAAGTAAGCCTTGGCCACATCGGCGGCGTTCTGGCCGGTGACGTCGGACGCCTCGATGATCGGCAGCAAGGTGTACAGGTGCGTGGTGCCGGCAACCATGCGCGCCAGCAACTCCGGCACGCCAGCGGCCACATAGGCCTGGTAACGGGTCTGCCAGCCTTCACGGGTCGGACCTTCCAGCAGTTCGTCGAGCTTGAGGCCCAACGCGGCCAGGTGCGGACCGAAGTGAGCGACGTCACGGGCCGCGTTCTGCTCGTTGCGACGGCTGCGCAGGAACCAGCGCGTGGCGCGACGCCCCAGGCGCATCAGCTCGTCCATCAGCTCCAGTTGCACGTCGGCCGACACCTGGTGGTCCAGGGCTTCGATCTGCCGGAACCAGTGCGGGAGGTGGAAGATATCGCGCACGATCACATAGGCACCGGCCACGTTCGCCGGGCTCATGCCCGTCGACTCCTTGAGCCGTTGAACGAAGGTGATACCCATGTGGTTGACCAGGTCGTTGGCGATCTGGGTGCTGACGATCTCGCGTTTCAGGCGATGGCGACGCATGGCCTCGGAGAACTTGCTGACCAGCGTCGGCGGGAACGCGGTTTCCATGTCACGGGTCAGGTAATCGTCGTCCGGTACCAAGGAGTTGAGCAGCGCTTCCTTGAGATCGATCTTGCTGTAGGAGATCAGCACCGACAGTTCGGCACGGGTCAGGCCATGGCCCGCCGCGACACGTTCGGCCAGTTGCTCTTCCGTCGGCAGGAACTCGATGGCGCGGTCCAGCTTGCCCCGGGCTTCCAGATCGTTCATCAGGCGCTTGTATTCGGCGATCCGCACGAAGGCGCGGCGTGCCGCCAGGGACAGGGCCTGGGTCTGCTTGTAGTTGTTGCCCAACACCAGGCCACCGACTTCGTCGGTCATGCTCGCCAGCAACTGGTTGCGTTGCTTGTCGGTCATGTCACCGGCCTGCACCACTTCGTTGAGCAGGATCTTGATGTTCACTTCATGGTCGGAGCAGTCCACGCCGCCCGCGTTGTCGATGAAGTCGGTGTTGGTGGCGCCGCCATGCAGGCCGAACTCGACACGACCCAGTTGGGTCATGCCCAGGTTACCGCCCTCGCCCACCACCTTGCAGCGCAGTTCGTTGCCGTTCACGCGCAGCGCATCGTTGGCCTTGTCGCCGACATCGGCGTGGCTTTCGGTGCTGGCCTTGACGTAGGTGCCGATACCGCCGTTCCACAACAGGTCCACCGGCGCCTTGAGCAAGGCGTTGAGCAACTCGGTCGGGGTCAGTTTGTCGGCCTTGATGTCGAAGCGTTCTTTCATCTGCGGCGAGATGGCGATGCTCTTCGCGCTGCGCGAGAAGATACCGCCACCTTCGGACATGATGCTGGTGTCGTAGTCGGTCCAGGCCGAACGCGGCAGATCGAACAGGCGCTTGCGCTCGGCAAAGCTGCTGGCGGGCTCCGGGTTCGGGTCGATGAAGATGTGCAGGTGGTTGAAGGCCGCGACCAGTTGCAGCTTGTCGGACATCAACAGGCCGTTGCCGAACACGTCGCCGGCCATGTCGCCGACGCCCACCACGGTGATGCTGTCTTCCTGGACATTGATGCCGCGCTCGCGGAAGTGGCGCTGCACGCCGACCCACGCGCCCTTGGCGGTGATGCCCATTTTCTTGTGGTCGTAGCCGGCCGAACCGCCGGAGGCGAACGCATCGCCCAGCCAGAAGCCGTAGTCGATGGCAATGCCGTTGGCGATGTCGGAGAAGGTCGCCGTGCCCTTGTCCGCGGCGACCACCAGGTACGGGTCATCGTCGTCATGACGCACGACGTTGGTCGGCGGTACCAGCGCGCCGTCCTTGAGGTTGTCGGTGATGTCCAACAGGCCCGAGATGAAGATGCGGTAGCAGGCGATACCCTCGGCCGCGATCTCGTCCCGGCTCCCGCCCAGCGGCAGGCGACGTGGCAGGAAACCACCCTTGGCGCCCACCGGCACGATCACCGAGTTCTTCACTTGCTGGGCTTTCACCAGGCCCAGCACTTCGGTGCGGTAGTCTTCTTCACGGTCGGACCAGCGCAGGCCACCGCGGGCGACGTTGCCGAAGCGCAGGTGCACGCCTTCGACCCGTGGCGAGTAGACGAAGATCTCGAACTTCGGTACGGGCTTGGGCAGTTCCGGGATCAGGTGCGGGTTGAACTTGAAGCTGAAGTAGGACTTGTTCTGGCCGTTGGCGTCGGTCTGGTAGAAGTTGGTCCGCAGGGTGGCCTTGATCAGGTCCAGGTAGCGACGCAGGATGCGGTCTTCGTTGAGCACCTGGACGTCGTCCAGGGCCGAGAGGATCGCCTGCTCCAGGCGCTGCTGCTTGTCTTCCAGGTCATCGCCGCTGAGCTTGCGCGCCAGGTAGAAGCGGGTCTTGAACAACCGGGTCAGTTCGCGAGCGATGTCGGTGTGGTTGTTCAGGGTGCTGGCGATGTAACCCAGGTCGAAGCCCAGGCGGATCTGCTTCAGGTAACGGGCGTAGGCACGCAGCAGCGCCACGTCGCGCCATGGCAGGCCGGCGGTCAGCACCAGGCGGTTGAACGCATCGTTCTCGGCATCGCCACGCACGATATGGACGAAGGCATCCTGCAAGGTGTCGTTGAGTTGCTGGATGTCCAGGTCCAGGCCTTCGGCGGCGGTGAACGCGAAATCGTGAATCCAGAACTCGCGGCCGTTGGTGTGGCGCAGGCGGTACGGGAATTCACCCAGCACGCGCAGGCCGAGGTTTTCCAGGATCGGCAGCACGTCGGACAGCGCCAGCGGCGTATCGGCGTGATACAGCTTGCAATGCAGCTCGCGCTGGCCGGAGACCTGGCCCAGCGGCTGGTAGAAGCTCATGACCAGCGGGTTCTTTTCGTTCAGGTTCAGCAGGTGCTGCATGTCGACCACGGCCGAGTGCGCGGCAAAGCGCTCGCGGTAGCCGGCCGGGAAGCCTTTCGGGAAATCCGACAGCACGTTGGTGCCCTGGGCTTCGCCGAAGCTTTCGATGACCAGGCTGGCGTAGTCGTCCTTCCAGCTGCGGCAGGCCTGGACCACTTCCTTTTCCAGCAAGACCGGGTCGATGTCGAGACGGTTTTTCGGGTCCACCCGCAGGATCAATTGCACACGGGCCAGCACGGATTCGGAGAAGAAGGTCCAGAACTCGCAGTCCGAGGCCTTCAGGCGATCCATCAGCACTTGCTGGATCTTCTGGCGCACTTCGGTGGAATAGATGTCACGTGGCACGTAGGCCAGGCAGTAGCAGAAACGGCCATACGGGTCTTTGCGCAGGAACACACGGATCTTGTTGCGTTCCTGGATCTGCACGATGGACATGACGGTGCTGAACAGCTCGTCCACCGGGGTCTGGAACAGGTCGTCACGGGGCAGCACTTCGACCACCTGGGCCAGTTCCTTGCCCAGGTGCGCCTTGGGCTGGAAGCCCGAGCGGCGCTCGATTTCCGCGACCTTGCGACGGATGTACGGGATGACCCGCACACTCTCGCCATACACCGAAGAGGTGTACAGGCCCATGAAACGGCATTCCTTGATGACCTTGCCGCTGGCGTCGATTTCGCGGATCGACACGTAGTCCGGGTAGGCCGGACGGTGTACGCGGCTCGGGTGCGCGGCCTTGGCGAACGACAACAGCGTCGGCTCGCGCAGGTAGGCGACGGCGTAGTCTTCGATGCGCAGGTCTTCGGCGGTCAGGCCGGCGCGCAGCAATTTGGTCAGGCCGAGGAACGAGTCGGGATCGTACTCGATGTGACCGCCGTCGGCCTCATCGCGCACCACGAACTCTTCGTAGCCCAGGAAGGTGAAGTGGTTACCCACCAGCCATTCCAGGAAGCTCTTGATCTCGCTCTTTTCATCAGCGTCGATGGCGTAGGCGCTGCTGTCCAGACTGTCGAGGATTTCCTGGACCTTGGCTTTCATCGGTTCGAAATCAGCCACGGCCACGCGCACTTCGCCCAGCACTTGCTCAAGTTCCTTGCTCAGGACGTTGAGTTCGGCGGCGTTGGCGCAGCGGTCGATTTCCAGGTACATCAACGACTCTTGCAGGATGTCGTCGCCCTGGGTGCCTTTTGGCAGGATTTCCAGCAACTCGCCCTTGCTGCCGCGACGCACGCTCAGCACAGTGGTTTGCAGGGTGTGGATGCTGTAGCCGCGACGGTTCAGCTCGGTGCGGACCGAGTCCACCAGGAACGGCAGGTCGTGGTGCAACACTTCCACGGCCGTGTGGGTCGACTGCCAGCCGTGGCGTTCGTAATCGGGGTTGTAGACACGCACCTGCGGTTGCGTGTGATCGAAGCGCTCAAGCAGGCGCCAGGCAGACAGGGTGCAGCCGGCGAGGTCGGACAACCGGCGTTGGGTAAGTTCATCGAGGGAAATGATGCCGAAGAATTGTTCAGCGAACAGCGCCACTTGTGGCAGTGCCTGTTCACTGATGTGCTGCGCCAGTGCCGCTTGCAGTTGGTGCTGGAAGTCGGCTTTGCTGGCTGCGGTGAAGAACGCCATCTGTGGTACTCCGCTTGGGCTTGTTATTGATGAAAGCGTCGCGTGCAACCCCTTGCGGGGCTGTCGGCCACCCCGTTCCTGATTCTCGGGCAGAGGAAACAGGATGACAGGTGGGTGAAGCTGGACAGGACCCGCAGGTCACATCCTTTTCCATGTAATTTCATGTCATGGACACCTGCAAAAACCACCCTGGGGTGGCCTTGGCAGGTGCACATCCGTTGCGCAGCTTAACGAGTGCGACAACCTGCCTGCTTGCAGCGCTGCGACATATTCGGTCATCGGCTAGCGGTACGCCTCGAACAACCCTAGCAGCCTGCGGGACAAACGACACCTGGCGGCGTTAAATCGGCCTGGATCCAGCTAACCCAGCAGAAATTCTCCCAGGCTGGCAAAATCCCCTTTTCGTACCCGCAGGACTCATCGAGCCAGGAACCATCACCATGCAAATGACCACCGCCCTTCTGATCGCCAACCCGTGTGATGAAGAAGAAGACAACATGGCCATGCTCTGCTGCCACAGCGCCCAGGGCGAAATGTTCCTGATGACGCGCTACCCCGACGAAGACGAACTGGAAATAGCCCTCGATGGAGAGCCTTCGACACTGGACGGCGTCAAGGTCACCCTCAGCCCGACCCGCTTGCTGATTGAAATTGCGGCAGCGGATGCCGATGCGCTCAACGGCGACAATGTGCTGGAGATCACCCACGACACCGATGCGGCGGACCTGGCGGAAGTGGAACTGACACTGCAGAACATCCTCAAGGGAACAGGGACCTATATAAGCCAGCTCTGAGATCCGGACACGAACACGCTCCTGTGTCTCGCTCGACAGTTCCTGCACAACCAGCGGGAGCGAACTCCCTCGCCATCGGATCAGTGCATCAGCCTTTATTCGTCTGTCTTCACTAGATTGCCATCGGCGTCATAAACCAGGTACTCGCCACTGTCATTCGGATCCCTCACGTAGTAACGAGCCTCATTGCCGTTATCCGGCACGTCCAGGCTGGTGTAGGACCCCAGTTCCTTGATCACCTTGTTGTCCCGGCTGATCAAGACCAGGCCGGAACCAGCATCGGCCCGGATGGCCGCGGCGTAGTGGGTCTGGAACGCGCTGATCTGGTTGTAATCCAGCGGGACCTGCAACCTGCCCGCCAGGTCGATGGCACCGTAGCGGCCATCGCGTCCGACCACCGCCATGCCGTTGGAAAACGGCGTTACTTCGTCATACGGCAGCTTGATGGGTAGCCGCGCGCCCTGGCGATCGATAAAAGCGAATTTCCGGCTTTTAGTATCCTGCACCAACAGCGGTTGTTGCCCGACAAACCGGCCTATCACGTTGTCACCCTGAAGGTTGATCCGTTTACCTTGCAGGTTGAACACGTCTTGACGACTCCGATCGGCGGAGCTGGCGTAGAGCAAACCCTCCCGGTACTCGATACCCGAGAACTGCGTCGGCAGGATCTCTTTGCCGTCCAGGGTATAGGCGCCGTACAGGCCTTCCATGGCATCGGTTCGCTTGCCGAGACGGGCGACGAATACGTTGTCGGTCACGGTAGGGTCGACGAACTTCATCGGCAACACGAAACGATGACGCTTGGCATCGTAGAGCCCATAAGGGCCGTTGATTTCGCGCTCCACCAACAGCAGGCCACTGCTCAACGCCTCGGTGATGTATTCGAACGGCAGCTCTACGAGCGTGTTGCTACCGGCGGGGAAATAGGCGAGCTGGCTGCGCAACGCCTGCCACTCCGACTCCGGGTCGCTGGACTTCTCCGGGGAAAACAACGCGTAGGTATCGGCCATCTGGCTATCTTGCACCTGCACCCAACGGGGCTTGATCAACCACTGGCCAGCCTGATCGATGAAGCCATAGCGCTCGGCGCTCCGGTCCAGGGCGATGTAACGCGCTTGTGCTGCAAGGACATTGTCGACCTGGGCGAACTCAACGGTGTTGTCTTCCATCGGATCGAGCACATGGATGACGATACGTTGCGGGGTGGCCTCGAATCGATAGTCGACCTCGGTGTTTTTCAACGGCCCCACCTGAGCGGCCAGCGCCTCGGTCAGGCGCTGCAACTGCTGTTGCACCGCCTGGCCGGTCTTGAGCTGCTTGAGATCGTCCTTGGTCTGCAGCAGCGCGTTGTAATACTCATGCAACGCCGCGATATCACTATCGGAGGGGAACGCCCGGGCGTTGTTCCCGTTGCTGTAGAGCGCCCTGCCCGCATCATCCAGCCCCTGTACCACGAAGGTGGACAATTTCGGCGTACTCAACCGCACGGACGCGCTGTCATCACCCAAGGCAGTGAGCTGGAAGGACTGGCCGTCGTCCAGGGTCACTTTGGGGTGATCCTTGTCCAGCACCACTTTCTTGAACGCCGGGTAGCTGCGATAAGCGACCGTGAGACCAAGACTCGCCAGAGATTTGTTCACCGACAGGGCGAAGGTGTCATGGGACGAGATTGTGTCGTCGGACTCGACCTGGGGCGACACCTTGAGCTCGGCGAAGGCTTTTTCGCTGCCATCGCGAAAACGCAAGCGCTGCGGCAGGTACTGCTCGGCCGCCGGCTCCTCCGGCGTGGCGGCGCGCTTCCAGAGCGGATCGAGGCGGCTGGTGTCGAGCCGTACCTCGGACCCCTCGGCAAACAGCCGCTGGGTAAAACGCAGGCCTTGGATCGACGCCAGTTCAGCCTTCAGTTGCGCGCTGGTGAACGGGACAAACAGCGGCTCGTATTGCAACGGCTGCTCGACTTCGGGCTCGGTCGTCGAAAGGGTCAGGCTCAATTGCGCGCCACTGATCAGCTCCAGGGACCTGAGGGTTTCACCGGTGTCCTGAATCAAGTAATTGAGGCGTTTTTCCACCTCGGGCGCTGCCAGCGTACCGATGTCTTCCAGGCCTCCTTGGTTCAGTTGCTCGGCGGCGAAACCTTCATCTACCGGCGCGCCGCTGTGGCGAAACAGGTAATAGGACGCACAGCCCACCACCAACAAGATCACACTCAGTATCGACAGCATTCTCACACGAGGCTGGGTAAAGTTCATGGTGGTTTCGACAGTCAAAGGGCTGGGGAGGAAGGCAGCTAAGCACACGGCCTTGCGCGCTGCAAATCCCCTGGGTGGCCCGGCGCTGATGAAAGTCTGTCTGGATCGTCGCCACTGTCCGACGCAAGCGAACCACCGCCGGTCGTGCCCCCGACACGTCGCCCTTGACGACCGATTGGGTTCTGGTGTTTCCTGAAACCGGTTTCAGAGCCGCTAATAAATCCAATAAGCAGGTTTCAATCCGTGAATTCTTTCTCCGCCGCCCAGCGCAGCCGCGTAACCATGCTTGATGTCGCCGAACGCGCCGGGGTCTCCAAGGCCAGTGTCTCGCGTTTCATTGGCGAAGACCGTGCCCTGCTCTCCGAGGCCATCGCCCGGCGCATCGAGCAGGCCATCAGCGAGCTGGGCTACCGGCCGAACCAGATGGCCCGCGGCCTCAAGCGCGGGCGCACGCGCTTGATCGGCATGTTGGTGGCCGATATCCGCAACCCTTATTCAATTGCCGTGATGCATGGCGTGGAAACCGCCTGTCGTCGCCATGGCTATAGCCTGGTGGTGTGCAACACCGACCGCGACGACGAGCAGGAACGCCAGCACCTGGCCTTGTTGCGCGCCTACAACATCGAAGGGCTGATCGTGAACACCTTGGGTCACCACCGTGACGAACTGTTCGAACTGCGCAGCGAAATGCCCCTGGTGCTGGTGGATCGCAAGGTCGATCGGCTCGACAGCGACCTGGTTGGGCTGGACAACCCGGCGGCCATCGAAATGGCCCTCGATCACCTCGAACAACGGGGCTACCGCGATCTGTTGCTGGTGACCGAACCGTTCGACGGCACCAGTTCGCGAATCGAGCGGGTCGAGAGTTTCAAGGCCGGCATCCAACGACGGCCTGCCCTGGCCGGCACCGTGGTGGAAACCTGCGATCAGTTGACTACGCGTATCAAGACCTTTCTTGCCCAGCCTGGCCATGGCCCCAAGGCGTTGTTCTGCGCCAATGGCATTGCCGCCCTCGCCGCCACGACGGTGTTGCGCGAGCTGGGTTGTCACTTGTTCGACGATGTGGGCCTGATCGCCCTCGATGACTTGGATTGGTACCCCTTGGTGGGCAGCGGCATCACGGCCCTGGCCCAACCGACAGCGCAGATCGGCGCCAGCGCGTTCGAATGCCTGCTCAAGCGCTTGCGCGGTGACAACGGGCCGGTGCGGACCCTGGATTTTGCGGCACGGTTGATTGAGCGTGGGTCGACGCGGGGGAATCTTCGGTGAGTGTAAAAGCCCTATCGCGAGCAAGCTCGCTCCCACACGGGATCTGTGGCGCACTGAAGATCCCTGTGGGAGCGAGCTTGCTCGCGATGAGGCCCTGAAGCACACCCCTTTTTTTGAACGCTTTTTTTAACCCTTTTTTTGAACAAAACTGAAACCGGTTTCAGAGGTACAACAACAATGCACAACCCACCCGTCTCCATCAGTCTTTCCAGCTACGGCGCCGACCTGGTGCGGCAGCATGGCCAAGGCCGTTTCATCGATCTGTTGGCCGCCGCCGGTGCCTCGCGCATCGAATGGCGCGAAGAATTGCTCACCACCGAACAGCCCGCTGAACTGGCCGCCGCTGCCCGGGCCCAGGGGCTGCAGAGTATTTTTTCGTCCCCCCTGGAACTGTGGCTCCCCGGCCAGTCCAGGCCCAACCCCGCCCTGGCGCTGACCCTGCAACGCGGCGAGGCGTTCGGTTCGACCTGGCTGAAAGTCTCCCTCGGTCATTTCACCGACTCCAATGACCTGTCGGCGCTGGCCCAGGTGCTCGCCGCCAGCCCGGTGCAGTTGCTGGTGGAAAACGACCAGACCTTGCAGGGCGGGCGGATAGAACCGTTACAACGGTTCTTCACCGCAGTGGAGCACCAGGGGCTGCCCGTCGCCATGACCTTCGACATTGGCAACTGGCAATGGCAGGACCAATCGGCCGCCGTGGCCGCCCGACAGCTCGGCCGGTATGTGGCGTATGTGCACTGCAAGGCCGTGGCCCGGCGCGCCGACGGCAAACTCGTCGCCGTGCCTCCGGCCATGACCGACCTGCACGTGTGGGAACAACTGCTCAAACACATGCCCGCCGGCGTGATGCGCGCCGCCGAGTACCCGCTGCAAGACGATGACCTGCTGCAATTGACCGCCAGCCATGTCGCCACCCTGTCCCGCCTCGGGCAATCGCGCCAGGAGCCTGCCCATGTCTGAGTTCGATGTGTTGTCGTTCGGCGAAACCATGGCAATGCTGGTGGCCGATCAGCGCGGTGACCTGGCCAGCGTCGACCAGTTTCACAAGCGCATTGCGGGGGCCGACAGCAACGTGGCCATCGGCCTGTCGCGGCTGGGCTTCAAGGTGGCGTGGCTGAGTCGGGTCGGCGCCGATTCCCTGGGGCGCTTCGTGACGCAGACCCTGGAAAACGAGGGCCTGGATTGTCGCCACGTGGCGGTCGACCCGAAGCACCCCACCGGCTTCCAGTTCAAGTCCCTCACCGTCGATGGCAGCGACCCGCAAGTCGAGTATTTCCGGCGCAGCTCGGCGGCCAGTCATCTGTCGATCAGCTCCATCGCGCCTGCGCTGCTTGAGGCCCGTCACGTGCACGCCACCGGCATCGTCCCGGCGCTGTCGGGCACGGCCCGCGAGATGTCCTTCGAATTGATGAGCCGTATGCGCGCGGCCGGCCGCAGCCTGTCGTTCGACCCTAACCTGAGGCCAAGCCTATGGGGCAGCGAGTCGACGATGATCACTGAAATCAATCGCCTCGCCGCCCTCGCCCACTGGGTCTTGCCGGGGCTCGGCGAAGGCCGGCTGCTGACCGGCTTCGACGACCCGGCCGACATCGCCGCGTTCTACCTGGACCAAGGTGCCGAAATCGTCGTGATCAAGCTCGGCGCGGACGGCGCCTATTACCGCACGGCGCTGGACCAGGGCGTCATCCCCGGCGTGCCGGTGGCCCACGTGGTGGACACCGTGGGCGCCGGTGATGGCTTCGCCGTGGGCCTGATCAGCGCATTGCTCGAAGGCCAGGCCATCACCGAGGCCGTACAGCGCGCCAACTGGATTGGCAGCCGCGCGGTGCAGAGCCGTGGGGATATGGAAGGGTTGCCGACGCGCCTTGAGTTATTGGCTGAATTTGAAACCGCCTATCGCGAGCAAGCTCGCTCCCACAGGGGATCGAGTTAGCCCCTGTGGGAGCGAGCTTGCTCGCGATAGAGCCACCACAAACGCACCTGCTGCAACAAAAACAACAAGCTCAGGAGTCAACGACATGCAAACGCTCAACCTCGCCACCCGCCGCTGGTGGTACATCATGCCCATCGTCTTCATCACCTACAGCCTGGCCTACCTCGACCGGGCCAATTATGGATTTGCCGCCGCCTCGGGCATGGCCAAGGACCTGATGATCACCCCAGGGCTTTCGTCGCTGCTGGGCGCCCTGTTTTTCCTCGGCTACTTTTTCTTCCAGGTCCCGGGGGCGATCTACGCGCAAAAGCACAGTGTGAAGAAGCTGATCTTCGTCAGCCTGATCCTCTGGGGTTCGCTGGCCACCCTGACGGGCGTGGTCTCCAATGCCTACTGGCTGATCGTGATCCGTTTCATGCTCGGGGTGGTCGAGGCCGCGGTGATGCCGGCGATGTTGGTGTACCTGTGCCACTGGTTCACCCGGGCCGAACGCTCGCGCGCCAATACCTTCCTGATCCTCGGCAACCCGGTGACCATGCTGTGGATGTCCGTGGTCTCGGGTTACCTGGTGCAGCGATTCGACTGGCGCTGGATGTTCATCATCGAGGGCCTGCCGGCGGTGCTCTGGGCCTTTGTCTGGTGGCGCCTGGCCGATGATCGCCCGGCCCAGGCCAAGTGGCTCAGCGACCAGGAAAAACATGATCTGGAAAGTGCCTTGGCCGCCGAACAGGTCGGCATCAAGGCGGTGAAGAACTACGCCGAAGCCTTCCGCTCTCCCAAGGTGATCATCCTGGCGTTGCAGTTTTTCTGCTGGAGCATCGGCGTCTACGGGTTTGTGTTGTGGTTGCCGTCGATCCTCAAGGCCGGCCTACAGATGAACATGGTCGAGGCCGGGTGGCTGTCGTCCTTGCCGTATCTGGCCGCGGTGATCGGCATGCTGGTGGTGTCCTGGGCGTCGGACAAGGCGCAGAAGCGCAAGCGTTTCGTCTGGCCGCCGCTGCTGATCGCCTCCATCGCGTTCTACGCCTCCTACCTGCTGGGGGCCGAGCACTTCTGGTGGTCCTATGGCTTGCTGGTGGTCGCCGGCGCCTGCATGTACGCGCCCTACGGTCCGTTCTTCGCCATCGTTCCGGAAATCCTCCCGGCCAATGTCGCCGGCGGCGCCATGGCGTTGATCAACAGCATGGGCGCGCTGGGTTCGTTCGGCGGCTCGTACCTGGTGGGCTACCTCAACGGCACCACTGGCTCCCCTGGCATGTCCTTCCTGCTGATGAGCGGCGCCTTGCTGCTGTCGGTCGTGCTGACCCTCGCCCTCAAGCCCGGCGCCAGCGACCGGACCGTCTCCCACCCCGCGACGCCAAACCCGGCGCCCGCCCGTTCCTGAATCGAGACCCATCCATGAAAAAGCACGTGGTGTTGTACAAAACGCTGTCACCTCAATTGATGGCTCGCCTGCAAGCCCAGGCCCAAGTCACGCTCATCGAACGCCTCGATGCCCAAGGCCTGGCACAACTGCGCGCCGCCCTGCCCACGGCCCACGGCCTGCTGGGCGCCAGCCTCAAGCTGGATGCGGCGCTGCTGGACCTGGCGCCGAACCTGCAAGCCATCGCCAGCGTCTCGGTGGGGGTCGACAACTACGACATCGACTACCTGACCGAACGCCGGATCCTGCTGACCAATACCCCGGACGTGCTCACCGAAACCACCGCGGACACCGGTTTCGCCCTGATCCTGGCAACCGCCCGGCGCGTGGTGGAACTGGCCAATCTGGTGCGCAGCGGCGGCTGGCAACAGAGCATCGGCCCCCGTCATTTCGGCATCGACGTCCATGGCAAGACCCTGGGCATCATCGGCATGGGGCGCATCGGCGAAGCCTTGGCCCAGCGCGGGCACTTCGGCTTCGGCATGCCGGTGCTCTACCACAGCCATTCGCCCAAGCCCGCGGTCGAGCAGCGTTTCAACGCACGCTATTGCAGCCTCGAAACATTGTTGCAGCAGGCGGACTTCGTTTGCCTGACCTTGCCCTTGACGGCTGAAACCCAAGGGCTGATCGATGCGCAGGCGTTTGCCCGAATGCGTCCCGAGACCCTCTTCATCAATATCTCCCGAGGCAAAGTGGTGAACGAAGCGGCACTGATCGACGCCCTGCGCAACGGCCAGATCCGTGGTGCGGGGCTGGACGTCTTCGAGCGCGAACCCTTGAGTGCGGATTCGCCGCTGCTGCAACTGGACAACGTGGTGGCGACACCGCACATGGGCTCGGCCACCCAAGAGACCCGGGAAGCGATGGCGCGCTGTGCGGTGGACAACCTGTTGGCGGCATTGGCGGGGGAGCGACCGGCGAATCTGGTGAATGCGGGGGCGTGGGTAGGCTGACGTATTGCCGCCTTCGAATATGCCATCGCAAGCAGGATCGCGATGGCAACCGTGTCCATTCAGACCTGCACGCAACACAACCTTCCCCGGACACCCCCGCCTTATAACACCTCTGCAGCCTTGTCGGATGGCCCTTTTCGATCCGTTCTTAAAATAATATAAACATTCCAAACGACGAAAACAGTAGCGAGAAACAATGCTTTCAACAAACCAGCTACATTCCTACATCGCCCTCCTACTCAACAGCAAGAACAAACCTACGACAGCCTCGGAAGTCCCGCAATAGCCTTCATCCCACCTCAATGTTATTAATTAATCACTTGCGAACACACGCAAGTTGGGCACTCGCGTCGCGACACCCATTAACTACATTGGAGTAAATCGACATGGGCAGGAAACGCTCTGAAATAAATAATACCTTCTTTGGTCTGCCACAGGCATTAGGTTTTTCTGAAGGCCTCCTCGAAACGGAAGCCGATTTTTTTGCGTCACTGATCAATTAAACCAGTGACCGATTAAATATCGGCGAACAGATGCCGGAAGGATCTCCTTCCGGCATCTACTAGCGGAGATCCATATGTCTGAACGAGAACTAGCACCCACCGAAGCGCTATTCAATATCATGTCCACGCTTCATACACTGGGCCTCAGTGCAGTAACACGGTACACGACACCATCCAAGCTGGTAGCGACGGCTGAGTTGTTTGATGGCAACGATAATCTAGTTGAATCGGGGGCTGGCAAGGGACCAGACTCACTCATAGGCGCACTGGCAGAAAGCATTGAACACTTCAGCACCTTTCAGCCGCTTGCTGATTCTCCCCCACGGTATCGCTCCGATAAGATAGCTACTCAAAAAGCCGTCACAGAAGATGGGATTTTTACCAGCCTGCCTCACACCGGAAAATTAATCGAATGCTATAGGCTTACGTCGCTCGACAACAATGAAGAGTTATTCGCCCCTTGCGCCCTTCTATGCCCTGAAACGACGCAATCCGTCCACGAAGATTCGAATTCCGCATTGCATTTTCTATCTCGCTACTCATCAAACTCAGGAATTGCTTTTGGTTGCACAGAGAACGAAGCACTGTTACATGGCACGAACGAAATAATCGAGAGGCATATCCTGTCTCTTTTCTATATGACTATCTGTGGCCTCGGCCCGGCAATAGAACTGTACATACCTTCTACCGCTTTGCTTGAAACAGCGCTGAGGGGTCACCCCTCTGCCTTGGCATCAGTGAGAAAACTGCGAGTGATTATTATCAAGGATGTGCTGTCAGTTTATTTTGCCGTGGCATTTCCCAAAGCAGGCCCTGGACCTCACCATCTTTCACCCATTGGCTCCGGATGCTCACTTGAAATCCATACTGCAATCCAAAGGGCAGTAACTGAACAGTTCCAGTCCGAGGACTTATATGATGCAACTGAAGAATCTATAGATAGAGAAGCTTTTGATTTACTATCTCAATCAAAGCACCTTAAACATCTAATTGACTTCGCACCAGTCACAAGTGCGACACTTCCTATTATTGATATTCCTGCGCACACCGGCTCCGTGACAGTTTCCGCACAATTAGAAACACTGCAAAAAAACCTATCAAATACAGGATTGAAAATATTCCGTCGAACCGTAGCCCGTTTTTCAAGCAACAGCCTTGTCACTCAAGTTTATATCCCAGGACTTGAGCGCTTCAATATCATTCGAAGCGGTCGCTTGGTGGCGCCTCAGCACGTGTTGCGCGGTTGAACTACCGAAACACGAATCGACCAGGAGCGAGTACATGCACAGCATCCGCACAATGATAAAAAACGCCTATAAAAAACACACCAAACTCCTAGCAGTGACCATAGTCACGATCATCGCACTCAAACTCATCACACTCGCCCCGCCACTGTTACTTGGAACCATCATCGACACCCTGCAAGGCAACAGAAACCCAGCATCCAGCACGCTGCTCGCACTGACGACAGGCTTGATTGTCGCGGGATGTATTCATGCCATCATCACTCCGCTGCAAATCCATGCGCTGTCCAAGCTGGTACAAAGCATTATCATGAATGCGTCCATCGAGTGGATCACCGAACTCATGGGCAAGGAGTTTTCGTTATTCAATTCCTGGAGGATCGGCCACTTCATCAAATCGGTCGAGCGCGGAATTACTGCTCACGAACAACTGCTAACGTTCATTGTGACCATTGCGCTCCCCGTACTCTTGGAGTTCCTAGTTGTTGGGGCGGCTTTTATTTATATTGGGGGCAGTGAAATCTTTTTGAGCATGACGGCGTTCGGAATCATCTATCTGGCTGCTACCCATAAAATCATCAGATGGCGGAGAAAGCACATCGATGCAGTCAATGAACAGGAAGATGAATTAAGTGCCCACCTCTACAACACCCTCAACGCAGGAAAAGTCATAAAACTGGAAAGCACCATACCTACGGCCCTGCGCCCGTTGAACGCGGCGTTCGGAGGCTATGCCAACGCTGCGGTGACTACAGCATCATCGGGCGGCCTGCTGAGCACCGCCAAGATACTGTTCATCAGCCTTTCCACTGGGGGATTGCTCTACTGGGGCGTCGTGGACCAACTGTCGGGTCAGCCCAGTATCAGTGTCGGGCAGTTGGTTGCCATTTTTTCAATCGCGGGGAGCTATCTGCTCAGTATTTCGACCTTGACTGAAGGGTATCGTGTTCTTGATCAGTTCCTTGCAGACCAGCATCAATTTCAAGGTCTGCTATCACTTCCGGATTTCGATCGCAGCAATCGGCTGGCGTGGGTCGATTTCCAGCGGTCCTCAGTCCTGGAACTCGGCCCCTGCGAAGTGGCAGGAGCAGGACCGCTTCGCCTGTCGATCAAGCGCTCCCTGGCATTTACTCAAGGGCAGTCAGTGGCCGTTACGGGCCCTAGCGGTGCAGGCAAAACCACTTTTCTGGAAGTGCTCGCCGGACTTGATGCATCAACGCGAGACCAACTGAGTATCGACTCGGCACCGGTCTCACTTTTGACCGGTCAAGCTCACCTGGACGCCTTGAGATACTGTCCCCAACAACCACGGTTTCTGGAAGGCTTTTTTGAACAATCGGTTCTGTTCGGAGGCAACGCATCGCCGATTTTGTCCAGAGCCATACGGCAACTGGAGCTGGATGAGATCGTGGCAACACGGCAGATCAGCGAAAATGCCGCGAATATTTCCGGAGGT
Organism: Pseudomonas sp. NFIX10; assembly: GCF_900111955.1. NCBI lineage: Bacteria > Pseudomonadati > Pseudomonadota > Gammaproteobacteria > Pseudomonadales > Pseudomonadaceae > Pseudomonas > Pseudomonas sp. NFIX10. The sequence goes on from NZ_FOKH01000031.1 coordinate 33,973, forward strand.
GAAGCCAAACGCCTCTCGCTGCTGCGCCTGATCAACAAGCCCGGAAAATTCAATATGTTCGACGAGCCAAGCGCATCCATCGAACCCAGGCTGACCACGCCCCTTTGGGACCTGTTATTCGACGTTTTTGCCGGTCAGGGGTTGATATGTGTCACCCATGACGTTGACCACCTGCATCGGTTTGACCGGGTCATTGTGATGCATGACGGGGCAATCGTGGACGATGGTCCGTGGCGGGAGTTGGTCGACAGGCCTGCGGTCAGGCTGCTGGTGGATGAGATTCGGATGCAGAGCTAGCGAAACAGGGTGGTGGATCTGCTGCCGTCATCGCGAGCGGGCTCGCTCCCACATTGGGGCTGTGGCAACACCCAGATTCTGGGCCCACCACAGACTCTGCGGCTTGCCCAGGATTTAAGGAATGTCACAACTCCGTTGTGGCGAGGGAGATCCCGCAGCCTGCGATGAGGCTGCGCTGTCGCGCAGAGAACATGCCGATAAATCGGCAAATAATTTATCTTTAAAATCGATGAGATAAATTTTTGTTCTATAAGAGCTTGCTCCCGCTCGGCTGCGCAGCAGTCGCAGACCCGGCGAACGCGGTGTGTCCGGAAAACCGCGCCGGCACGGTTTGAGGCTGCTGTGCCCGAAGCGTCGGACCGTCCCAGCGGGAGCAAGCTCCCTCGCCACAGGGTTAATGTGCTTGCCCGATGGTATTCGCTCTGGATCAGAGCGAATACCCATCCACTATCTTTTTTGAAACCGGCTTCGCGCTTGATAGCCGGTTATATGGCCTCATCATTAATGTATTCATTGATCAACGCCTCGACTTCATCCGCTGACTTGCAGAACCCGGTAATCGGCTCCCCATTCGAGTCCACTCCTTGAAATGTATTGTCATAGGGCTGATAGGCAGGGTCGTATTGACGAATTATGTACCCTTTGAAGGGACGATCTTTTGGGTAGTCCATAACAGTTCCCTCTCGTTATTGGGATGGTTCTTCAGGTGCTAACCTGATGCCGGCTAATCTATAACTCGTGCCAAATTGAGCGTCTACTGTCAGGACTGACAGGTACCGACAAGCTAACGTCGTTCCCTTCACACGAACCAACGGCCGGAATTTCGTCCGACTGTTGTCGCAGCTCCAATGTGGGAGCCTGCTCCGGGCGGCGACTTGACGATAGCGGTGGTTCAGCTCCATCTATGTTGAATGTACCGCCGCCATCGCGAGCAAGCTCGGCTCCCACAAGTTTTGCGGTTTGCCCAGGATTTAAGGAATGACACAAGTCCCTTGTGGCGAGGGAGTTATGTCGGCTGACGGGTTTCGATGTTGTCCAGTGCACGGTTCGCCAGCAGGCTGCCCAGTTCGATCAGTTGCTGAATGCCCAAGAGGAAATGCCGGCGTGAACCGTCCAGGTCGAAGGCCAGGTCATTGACCATGGCATTGGCCGAAGCCAGGGTTTCGCTGAGGTTGGCAAGCAGGCTTTCGGTGTCGATGTCTTTGTTTACGGTGAAGAGTTGGCCAGGCGCAGGTTCTGCTTCGGCTTTGTCCGGTTTGGGGTTCAGGTAATGGTCGAGGACTCGGTCGGTGACTTCGTCGTGTTTTTGGGACTTGGTTTTTGGGCGCGATGAGGTTGGTTCGGTGTTCGGTGGGTTTGGAGTTGCTTTGAACATTGATAAAGCTCCAGGTGAGAAATTGGAGCCATCCCTCTCGCTACCAAACGAATGGGTGATGGCCATACGGAGGTTGGTAGACCGGTCACCTGACAACCCGGCGCATCCGAAGACGCCCTACGCATGGCCACCATAAAACAGAGGGCGAAGAGCCCCTTGCATTCAATGGACTGCGCGTCAGGAGAGCCGGGCTACCAAACCCGATCGCTGATTCATCAGCGACCCGGAAACGATAGAATCTGCCTCCCAAGCGCACAAGCCGGCGGATTCTGGCGCAGTTGTAGGCAATGGCGCAAGACAACGTAGCCTGTTCCAGAGCACTCCTACATCCCGATAAACACCCCTTCACTTTGTGAGTGCTTCGCACTCAAGCGGGAGCAAGCTCCCTCGCCACGGGGTAAGTGCGCCTGGCCGGGTGGGATTCATGGCAAGCAAACCCACCCCCACAATCTTTCCAAGCCGATCACAATTCACACGGCCAATCAAAATCCCGTTAGTCGCCACCCCCCGCCATGCATTAAAGTAACGCCCCCAGCCCCGGCGTTATCCGAACGCCTGGGGCCACCCTTTCCAGGAACAGTCACCGATGGAACATCGTGAAGCGCTGCTTGCGCTGCGAACCTTTCTTTCAACGCAGATTCTCGGCCAGGAAAAACTCATCGAGCGCCTGCTCATCGCTTTGCTCGCCGACGGTCATATGCTGGTGGAAGGCGCGCCTGGGCTGGCCAAGACCAAGGCCATCAAAGAGCTGGCCGAGGGCATCGAGGCGCAGTTCCATCGTATCCAGTTCACCCCTGACCTGCTGCCCGCCGACATTACCGGCACGGAAATCTACCGGCCGGAAACCGGCAGTTTCGTGTTCCAGCAAGGGCCGATCTTCCATAACCTGGTGTTGGCGGACGAAATCAACCGTGCCCCGGCCAAAGTCCAGTCGGCCCTGCTCGAAGCCATGGCCGAACGCCAGGTCAGCGTCGGGCGCAGCACGTATGAACTGTCGCCGCTGTTCCTGGTGATGGCCACGCAGAACCCGATCGAGCAGGAAGGCACCTACCCGCTGCCCGAAGCCCAGCTCGACCGATTCCTGATGCACGTCAAGATCGGCTTTCCCGATGCTGCCGTGGAACGCCGCATCCTACAGCAGGCCCGGGGTGAAGCGCTGAACGGCGAGACCAAGCCCGAGCGCCGCGTGAGCCAGCAGGCGATCTTCTCCGCACGCAAGGAAATCCTCGGGTTGTACATGGCCGACGCCGTGGAGGAGTACCTGGTGCAACTGATCATGGCCACCCGCAACCCGGCCAAGTTCGATCCGGAAATGGCCGAATGGATCGCCTACGGCGCCAGTCCGCGGGGTTCCATCGCCCTTGACCGCTGCGCCCGTGCCCATGCCTGGCTGGCCGGGCGCGACTTTGTCAGCCCGGAAGATATCCAGGCCGTGCTGTTCGACGTGCTGCGCCATCGCATCATCCTGTCGTTCGAAGCCGAGGCCGCCGGCATCGACCAGGACCGGGTCGTGCAGCGGATTCTCGACGTCGTCGCTGTCGCTTGAGCATGAGTCATGAATAACCCCCTGGCGCCCGCACCGGGCATCCGCGTCAGCCTTTCGGAGCTGATCGAGATGCGCCATCGCGTGCGCGAGGTGCAACTGTTCTCGACACCGGGCCAGCGCAGCCCGCTGATCGGCCTGCACCACTCCAAGCTGCGCGGGCGCGGGGTGGATTTCGACCAGGTGCGGGTCTACCAGGCCGGCGACGACGTGCGCACCATCGACTGGCGCGTCACCGCCCGGACCCAGGAGCCTCACACCAAGCTGTTCCACGAAGAGCGGGAGCGGCCGATCTTCATCATGATCGAGCAAAGCCACCGGCTGTTCTTCGGCTCGGGGCTGATGTTCAAGTCGGTACTCGCCGCCCAGGCCGCCAGCCTGATCGGCTGGGCCGCGCTGGGGCATAACGACCGGGTCGGCGGCCTGGTGTTCGGTAACAACACCCATTACGAGGTCAAGCCCCGGCGCAGCAAGCAGAGCCTGTTGCAATTGCTCAACCGTCTGGTGCGGGTCAATCAGTCATTGCACACCGAGGGCGAGCCGGACCGCGACTCGTTCGGCATCGCCCTGCGTCGGGCCCGGGAAGTGCTGCGGCCCGGCAGCCTGGTGATCGTGATTTGCGACGAGCGTGCGTTGTCCGACAGCGCCGAACAGCAACTGAGCCTGCTGTCGCGCCATTGCGACCTGTTGCTGCTGCCGCTGTCGGACCCGCTGGATCATGCCTTGCCCGCCGCCGGTTTGCTGCGCTTCGCCCAGCGTGGTGCGCAGTTGGAGCTCGACACCCTGAATTTCGAACTGCGCCAGGCCTATCGCGCCCAGGCCGAGGCACGCCAGGCGCGTTGGGAATTGCTGGCGCAAAAGCTGCGAATACTGATGATGCCCCTGAGCACCCAGGGCGACATGGTCGAGCAGTTGCGCGACTACCTGAACCCCAAGCGGGCCGGGAAAAGCCGATGAGCAGTCTCGATCAATTGCAGCCGCTGATGGCGCCACCGCCCATTGGCTTCTGGCCGCCCGCGCCGGGCTGGTGGTTGCTACTGCTGATGCTACCGTTGCTGGGCCTGGGGCTGTGGCAATTGCGCCGATTCATTCCCGCCAAGCGCACCGCCGAACGCAGCGAGCAACCCCTGGACCCGGTGCGCCTGGCCGCCCTGGCCGAACTCGCCCGGCTGCCCAAACCCTACGACGGCGCGCCGGCCGGTGCCTGGTTGCAGCAACTCAACGGGCTGCTCAAGCGCCTGTGTCGCAACCACTACCCCTACAGCCAGAGCCATACCCTCAACGGGCGCAAATGGCTGGCCTTCCTGGATAACCGTTGCCCAGCCGCTGGCTTGACGCGTTGGATGATACTGGTGGAAGGCGCCTACAAGCCCGAATGCAAGCTCGATGACAAAGCCATCGCCGGCCTGACCCAGGCGGTCGAAATCTGGATTCGCAAGCATGTTTGAATTCGCCTGGCCGTGGGTGTTCGCCCTGTTGCCGCTGCCCTGGCTGATGCGCCTGGTGCTGCCGGCGGCCGACAGTGGCGAGCCGGCGCTCAAGGTCAGCTTCCTCGGCGACCTGGAAGGCCTGGTGGGCCGTCGGGCCCGGGCCAATCTGCCGACCTGGCGGCAACAAGCGCCCTTTATCCTGCTCTGGCTGCTGTTGCTGATCGCCGCTGCACGACCGCAGTGGCTGGGGGAACCGCTGCCCATTGCCGCCAGCGGTCGCGACCTGCTGGTGGCGGTGGACGTCTCGGGCTCCATGGACTTTCCCGACATGCAGTGGAAGGACGAAGACGTCAGTCGCCTCGCGCTGGTCCAGCACATGCTCGGGGATTTTCTCGAAGGCCGCGAAGGTGACCGGGTCGGGCTGATCCTGTTCGGCAGCCAGGCCTACTTGCAGGCACCGCTGACCTTCGACCGCCGCACCGTGCGTCGTTGGCTCGACGAGGCGCGCATCGGCATCGCCGGCAAGAATACCGCCATCGGCGACGCCATCGGCCTGGCCCTCAAGCGCCTGCGCCAGCGTCCGGCCCACAGTCGCGTACTGATCCTGGTCACCGACGGCGCCAACAACGGCGGCGAAATCGACCCGCTGACCGCCGCGCGGCTGGCCGCCGACGAAGGCGTGAAAATCTACCCGATCGGCATTGGTGCCGACCCGGAACAAAGTGGCACGGCGGGCTTCCTCGGCGTCAACCCGAGCCTGGACCTCGACGAGGCGTCGCTCAAGGACATTGCCCAAGTCACGGGCGGTCGCTATTTTCGTGCCCAGGATGGTGAGCAATTGCTGGCGATCAAGACCACCCTCGACCAGCTCGAACCGGTGACCCAGCAACCGACCCAGGCACGCCCTGCCCTGGCGCTGTATCACTGGCCCCTGGCCGCTGCGCTGCTGTTGAGCCTATGGCTGGTGGTCCGGGCGCGCTGGCCGGACAATCCACTGCAACGCCTGTTCAACCAGCCGCTGTTCCAGCCGTCCCAACATACCGAGTGGCGCCAGCGGCTCAAGCGCCTGCGCTTGCGGAGGCGTCGATGATCGCCCTCTGGCCACACTGGCTGCGCCCCTGGTTCGTGTTACTGCTGCCGTTGCTGGGCTGGTTGCTCTGGCAACTGTGGCATCGGCAAAAACGGGTGGGCCGCTGGCAGATGATCCTGCCGCCGGCCTTTCATGCGGTACTGCTCAGCGGCGGCAGTGGTCGGGAAAGCCGGCTGCCGTGGATTGCCCTGGGCCTGGGCTGGCTGTTGATCGTGCTGGCGTTGCTGGGGCCAAGCTGGGCGCGGGTCGAACAGACCAGCCAGAAACCCGCCGATCCGCTGGTAGTGATACTGGAACTGACCCCGGAAATGCTCGCCACCGATGTCCCGCCCACGCGCCTGGAACAGGCCCGGCGCAAGGTGCTGGACCTGTTGCAGAACCGCAGCGATGCCCAGACCGCGATCATCGTCTATGCCGGCAGCGCGCACACGCTGGTGCCGCTGTCCGACGACCTGGCCACCAGCACCAACCTGCTCGAAGCCCTCGCGCCGTCGATCATGCCCCAAAGCGGCCATCGCGCCGACCTGGCCGTTCATAAGGCCATGGCCCTGCTGGACCAGGGTGAACTCGGCCACGGTCGGATCCTGCTGATCGGTTCGTCGTTGAACGAGCAGGAACGTGAAGGCATCCGCCAGGTTCTGGACGGTTCCGCCACACAATGGCTGATGCTGGGCATCGGTACCCGCGAAGGCGCACCGGTGGCCCAGGACGATGGCAGTTACCTCAAGGACGCCCAGGGTTCGATCCTGGTACCGCGCCTGGACAACCCGGGCCTCAAGGCCTTCGCCAACGAGCTGGACGGCCGCTACCGGCCGGCGCGGCTGGACGACAGCGACCTGCGCGGCCTGGGTCTGCTGGACGGTCCTCGCCATCTGCGCAGCGACGGCCAGACGTTGCGCCTGGACACCTGGGCCGACCAGGGTTATTGGCTGCTCCTACCCTTGTTGCTGCTGGCCGCTTGCGCCGGGCGTCGAGGCTGGCTGTTCTGCCTGCCGCTGCTGTTCGTCTTGCCGCAAACCGGCCACGCTTTCGAATTCCAGGACTTGTGGTTGCGCCCCGACCAACAGGGCCAGCACTTGCTCAAGCAAAAGCGCCCCGCCGAAGCCGCCGCCCACTTCGAAGACAGCCAATGGCAAGGCGTCGCCCTGTACGAAGCCGGCCAATACAGCGAAGCCGCCCGGCGCTTCGCCGAAGGCAACGACGCCCGTGCCCACTACAATCGTGGCAATGCCCTGGCCCGAAGCGGTGAGCTGGAAGCCGCACTGGACGCCTATGAACAAGCCCTGGAATTGCAACCCGACCTGCGCCCGGCCCAGACCAACAAGGCCCTGGTGCAGAACCTGTTGAACGAACAGGCACCACCGACGCCAGAGCCCAAGCCCGCCGAACGCGAGGATCCGGGCCAGGCCGAGCAAACGCCGGATAGCACTTCGACGAGTCAATCTTCCGAAGCGGGCCAGCCCTCCGCCGAGGCAACCGCAACACCGGACGAGTCCCAGCCGCCACGGACCGCGCAAGCGCCCACCGCCCAGGATGTGCCGGGCAGCGAGCTGCCTGACGAGCAGACCACCACGCCGCCGCTGCGTCCCGCCGCCGGCCAGCGCAATGAAGAAGAACAACGCCAGGCCATGGAACAATGGCTGCGCCAGATCCCGGACAATCCCGGCGAGTTGCTCAGGCGTAAATTCTGGTATGAACAGCAAAGCCATCAGGCCCAGGGAAAAACCCCATGACCCGCTTCACCGCCTACCTCCTCGTCTTGCTGCTCTGGGCCTCTGGAACCCAGGCTGCACAGCTGACGGCCAGTGTGGACCGCAGCCGCCTGAACTCCGGGGAAACGGTAGAGCTGACCCTGGAATCCAACGACGCCACGTTGTTCGGCAAACCCGACCTGGGCCCGCTCCAGGCCTTGTTCGATGTGCGCGGCACCCGTCAGGTCAACCAGTTGACGACCCTTGACGGCGAGAACCGCGCCACCACCCGCTGGATCGTCACCCTGCTGCCGCGCCAAAGCGGTACCGTGATCATTCCCCCGCTGCAACTGGGCGAAGTGACCAGCCAGCCGATCACCTTGCAAGTCATCGAAAGCGAAACCCGCAATGCGTCCGGGACCCTGGCACCGGTGTTCATCGAGGCCAGCCTCGACCAGACCCAGGTGTATGTGCAGGCCCAGGCAATCCTGACGTTGCGCATCTACCATTCGGTGTCGCTGTACGACGACAGCAGCCTGACGCCGCTGCACATCCCCGATGCCCGCACCGAACAACTGGGCGAATCGCGCACCTATGAAAAAGTCATCAACGATGTGCGCCACGGCGTGATCGAACTGCGTTATGGCATCTACCCGCAGCGCAGCGGCGAACTGACGATCCCGGCCCAGACCTTCAGCGCCACCCTGGTCGAACCGGTGGCCCAGGACGCAGCCCCTTCGGGCCCCAAGCCCGGCCAATTGATGCGGGTAAGCTCCGAGCTACTGCAGTTGAGCGTCAAGCCCAAGCCCGCCAGCTACCCGGCCGACGTGCCTTGGTTGCCGGCACGCAGCCTGTCCTTGAGCGAGAGTTGGAGCCCGGAGCCGACCCACAGCCAGGTGGGCGATTCCCTGACCCGCAGCCTGACCCTGGAAGCCGAAGGCCTGGCCAGCGCCCAATTACCACCGCTGCCGGCCACTGAGATCAATGGCCTGCGACGTTATCCGGACCAGCCGGTACTCAGCAGCCGCAGCAGTGAACGCGGGTTGGTGGGCAGCCGCGAAGACCGCGAGGCGCTGGTGCCCAACCGCAGCGGCACCATCGAGCTGCCACCGGTGGAAGTGGTCTGGTGGAACACCCTGGAAGATCACCTGGACCGCACCAGCCTCCCGGCACGGACCCTGCAGGTGGCGAACAATCCGAGCCTGATGGTGGATACGCCCGCCGGCACGGCGCAGATCGTGACGACGGTCGACAGCGAGACCCTGTGGTATTGGCAACTGAGCAGCCTGATCCTGGCCTGCACGACGCTGCTCGGCTTTGGCTTGTGGTGGCGCGCCCGTTGGCAACCGGCCATCTTGCGCTCGACCCAGGCCGGACCGAGCCCGCGCACCCTGCTGGACGACCTCAAGCGCGCCTGCCTGGCCAACGACCCCCACGCCACCCGCCAGGCCCTGGACGCCTGGGCCCGCCAGCAACCGGAAACCCTGGCCGACATGGCGGCGCGTTTCGTGCCGCTGTCCGACGCCCTGGACGGCCTCAACGGCGCGCTCTACAGCGAGACCGGCCAGCATTGGCAAGGCGAAGACCTGTGGCGAGCCATCCGCACCATCCCGCCTACCGAAGGGGCGCTGGACTCGGCCGGTGATTCCGGGTTGCCGCCGCTTTACCCCAAATAAACCCGGTTTCCTGGGGAGCTGTGGCTTTTGTGGCGAGGGAGCTTGCTCCCGCTGGGCTGCGCAGCGGCCCCTTTTTGCGATTGCTGCGCAATCGAGCGGGAGCAAGCTCCCTCGCCACAGGGGCGTGTTCAAATAGATCCATGAAGTTGAACAAGTCCTCCCCCCCGTTTCCCAGTAAACTCTCCTTCTTTTAGCCGCCCTTCTCTTCACCGCGGCCATCATCTGTTTTCTGGAGTTTGCCTTGCGTCTGTTTCACACCTCCGACTGGCACCTGGGGCAAAACCTGCACGGTCAGGAACGGGATTTCGAACACGCCTGTTTTCTCGACTGGCTGCTGCGTCAGCTGACCCACGAAAAACCCGACGCGCTGCTGATCGCCGGCGACATCTTCGACACCGTCAACCCGCCGGTCAAAGCCCAGGAGCGGCTCTACGACTTCATCGTCAGCGCCCATGAGCAAAACGCCAACCTGACCATCGTGATGATCGCCGGCAACCATGACTCCGGCTCGCGCATCGAGCTGCCTGCGCCGCTGATGCGACGCTTGCGCACCCACGCCCTGGGCCGGGTGTTGTGGCTGGACGACGGCCAACTGGACGTCGAGCGCCTGTTGTTGCCATTGCCCGATGCCAAGGGCAAGGTCAAGGCGTGGTGCCTGGCCCTGCCGTTCCTGCGTCCCGCCGAAGTCACCGGCGCGCAACTGGGCGACGACTACCTGCGAGGTATCGGTCAGGTGCATGAGTGGCTGATCGCCGCGGCCAACGGCAAGCGCAAGAAAGGCCAGGCGCTGATTGCCATCAGTCATGCGCACATGGCCGGCGGTTCGGTGTCCGAGGACTCCGAGCGCAGCCTGATCATCGGCAACGCCGAGGCCCTGCCCGCCAGCCTGTTCGGCCCGAGCATCAGCTACGTCGCCCTCGGCCATTTGCACAAACCGCAGAAGGTCAACGGCGAAGAGCGCATCCGCTACAGCGGCTCGCCGATCCCGCTGTCATTCTCGGAAATTGGCTACCAGCATCAGATTCTCGACATCACCCTGGACGGCGAAACCCTGGTCAAGGTCGAGCCTCGCCTGATTCCCCGGGCCGTCAACCTGCAACGCCTGGGCCCGGCTCCCCTGGCCGATATCCTTGGGCAACTCAAGGCGCTGCCCGACATCGACCTGCTGGCCGATGTCCAGCGCCAACCCTGGCTGGAAGTGCGGGTGCGCCTCGACGAACCGCAGCCGGACCTGCGCCACCAGGTTGAAACCGCACTGCAAGGCAAGGCCGTGCGCCTGGTACGGATCGCCGCCGAATACGCCGGCAACGGTGGCGCCGGCAGTGCCGATGACGGCAACGCGCTGGTGGAACTGGACCAACTCAGCCCGCAGGAACTGTTCAGCCGCGCCTGGCAGGACACCTACGGCAACGAAGTGGATGAACAGACCCTCAAGGACTTTGCCGTGCTGTTGCAAGACGTGCAGATGGAGAGCGAGCAACCATGAAGATCCTCGCGATCCGCCTGAAAAACCTGGCGTCCCTGGCCGGGCCGTTTGAAATCGATTTCACCGCAGAACCCTTGGCCAGCGCCGGCCTGTTCGCCATTACCGGCCCCACCGGCGCCGGCAAGAGCACGCTGCTCGACGCCTTGTGCCTGGCGCTGTTCGGCGCCGTGCCGCGCCTCAACAATACCGGTCGCGATGCCAAGGTGCCGGACGTCGATGGCGAGATTGCCACGGGCGATCCGCGCACGCTGCTGCGCCGTGGCACCGGCGATGGCTTTGCCGAAGTGGATTTTCGCGGTATCGACGGGCGCCGCTACCGGGCCCGCTGGGAAGCCAATCGCGCCCGGGAAAAGGCCGGCGGCAAGTTGCAAGCCAGCCGTCAGAGCCTGCGGGACCTGGATAACGATCAACTGCTGGCGAGCCAGAAAGGCGAATACAAGGCTCAGCTCGAAGCCGCCCTGGGCCTGAACTTCGAGCAGTTCACCCGCGCCGTGTTGCTGGCCCAGAGCGAGTTCAGCGCGTTCCTCAAGGCCGACGACAACGACCGCAGCGAACTGCTGGAAAAACTCACCGACACCGCCCTGTATACCCGCCTCGGCCGCCGCGCCTTCGACAAAGCCAAGCAAGCCAAGGAAACCCACAAACAGCTGCAGGACCAGGCCACTGGTGTCACCCCGCTGGCCCCCGAAGCCCGGGCCGAGCTCGACCAGCGCTTCAACGACGCCCAGCAACACCTCAAGGCCCAACAGGCGCAACTCAAGCAGCTGGAGCTGCAACACACCTGGCTGCGCGACCTGCGCCAATTGCAGGATGAACACGCCAGCGCCGCCGAACAGCTGCAACAGGCCCAGGCCGATTGGAACGCCCTGGCCGACGAACGCCTGAAACTGACCCGCCTGGAACAGTTGGCGCCCCAGCGCCATCAGTTCATCCGCCAGGCGGAACTGAGCCGACAGCTCGAACCCTTGGCCGCGCAAATCCAGCAGCTCACCCAGCAGCAAATCGATCTGCATCAACAGCAAGCCGAACTGGAAAAAGGCCTGGGCGTCACGCAACTGGCATTGGCCGCGGCCCGGCAACAAAGCAGCGACAACGCGCCGTTATTGCGCCAGGCTTTCGAGGCACAAAGCACCCTCGCCCGCCTCGTCAAGGACGCCAGCCAAGCCGCCGAGCACCAAGACCAGACGCAACAGGCCTGCACCGAAGGCCAGCGCGCCATCGACACCTTGCTCGAACAGCAGAAACAGGTGGCCGAGCGCTTGCAGCGAATCGCCGGCGAGCTTGAACAAAGTACGCATCTGGCATCACTGAGCGACGCCTGGAACGCCTATCGCGACCGCCTCCAACAACTGATGCTGATCGGCAATCGCCTGAACCAGGGCCAGGCCGAACTCTCCATGCTGGAGCAAGGCGCCGCCCGTGCCGCCGAGGAACTGGCCAGCCGCCGGCAAGACCTTGAGGTGCTGTACAAGGAAGCCGGCGCCGAGCCGGAGGCCGTGGCCGAACAGATCCAATTGCTCGGCACCCTGCTGCAAGACAACCGCAAGCAACTGCGCGCCTTCGAAGACCTGACCCGGCTGTGGGCCAGTCAGCAAGAGCTGGACAACCGGGGTGCCGAGCTTGAGCGACGCCAACAACAGGCGTTGCAGGAACGTGACCGCCTGGTGCGCGAGGGTGGCGAAGCCAAGGCCGAGCTGACCATCGCTGAACAGACCCTGACCGTGACCCGCGAACTGCTGGAGCGCCAGCGCCTGGCCCGCAGCGAAAGCGTCGAACAACTGCGCGCACAGTTGCAGGACGAGCAGCCCTGCCCGGTGTGTGGCAGCGTCGAGCATCCTTATCATCAGCCCGAAGCCCTGCTGGAAAACCTCGGACGCTTCGATGAAGCCGAAGAAGCCAACGCCCGCAAAGCCGTCGAGCGGCTCAATGAAACAGTCATCGACCTGCGGGCGCAATACAGCGGGGTCATTGCCCAGCTCAAGGAACTCAAACAACAACAGGAACAGCTTGCCAGCCAGCAACAGGGCCTGGCCCCCAGCCTGGAGGCCCACCCGTTGTCGGCGCAACTGCTGGCCCAGGATTCGGGCAAGCGCGACGCCTGGCTGGCCCAACAGAACAGCCAATTGCACCTGCGCATCAGCCAGGACGAACAACGCCAAGCCGCCCTGCTGACCCTGCAGCAGGATGCCGCACGCCTGGGCCAGCGCTTGCGCGAGGCCGAAACGGCCGCCCAGCAGGCGTCACACCACCTGGGCAACCAGCAGCAAGAGCTGGCCCGCGACCGTCAGCGCCTGGACGAGGAATTGAACCACTTCAGCGCCCTGCTGCCGGCGGACACCTTGCAGGCCTTGCGCAGCGAACCCGCCGCGACCTTCCTGCAGCTCGACCAGCAGATTGCCCAACGCCTGGAGCAACTGGAACAGCAGCGCGACGAACTGGACGAACAACGCCAGCGCCAGCAGACCCTGGAGAAAGAGCAGGACCGCCAACAGACCCGCGTCCAGCAACTGGAAGCGGCGCGCCTGCAATTCAGCGCCCTGAGCGAGCAACAGCAAGCCTGCCAGGAGAAACTCGCGCAATTGCTCGGCGAGCACCTCAGCGCCGAACAATGGCAACAACAACTCGACCTGCGCCTGGAACAGACCCGGGAGGCCGAGGCGACGGCCAATCGGCAGTTGCAGCAAGTGCGCAACAGCCTTGTGCAACTGGCCGCCGAACTCAAGGCCCGCCAGGAGCAGGCGCAATCCCTGGACCACGAACGTCAGGCATTGACCACGGGTATCGCGCAGTGGCGCACCGGCCATCCTGAACTGGACGATGCCGCCCTCGAAGCGCTGCTCAGCCTGGACGAGCAACACGTCAGCCAGTTGCGCCAGCGCTTGCTCAACAGCGAAAAAGCCATCGAACAGGCCAGCGTATTGCTCACCGAACGCGAGCAGCGCCTGCACAACCACCAGGCCCAGCACAACGGCAACCTGGCGCCCGAGCGACTCGCCGAAGCCCTCGCCGAACTGCAAGCTCAATTCGCCGTCAGCGAACAGCGTTGCGCCGAACTGCGTGCCGAACAGGCCGAGGACCAGCGTCGGCAGAACGCCAACCAAGCCCTGGCCCAGCAGATCGAACAGGCCTACGCCGAATACCAGCGCTGGGCACGCCTCGATGCCCTGATCGGCTCGGCTACCGGCGACCGCTTCCGCAAGCTGGCCCAGGCCTACAACCTCGACTTGCTGGTGCATCACGCCAATGCCCAACTGCGGCAACTGGTGCGCCGCTACCGGCTCAAGCGCGGTGGCAGCATGCTCGGTCTGCTGGTAATGGATACGGAAATGGGGGATGAACTGCGCTCGGTGCATTCGTTGTCCGGTGGCGAAACCTTCCTGGTCTCCCTCGCCCTGGCCTTGGGCCTGGCCTCGATGGCGTCCAGCACATTGAAGATCGAATCGCTGTTCATCGACGAAGGCTTCGGCAGCCTCGACCCCGAATCGCTGCAACTGGCGATGGACGCCCTCGACGGCTTGCAGGCCCAAGGCCGCAAGGTCGCGGTGATTTCCCACGTGCAGGAAATGCACGAGCGGATCCCGGTGCAGATCCAGGTGCGACGCCAGGGCAACGGGTTGAGCACCGTGGAGGTGAAATGAGCCGCGCCACGCTCTACTCCTTCCGCCGCTGCCCCTATGCGATGCGGGCGCGCATGGCCTTGCGCTACAGCGCGGTCGAGGTGGCGATTGTCGAAGTCAGCCTGAAGGCCAAGCCCGCCGAGATGCTCGCCCTCTCCAGCAAAGGCACGGTGCCGGTGCTGCAGGTCGATGGCCGGGTGATCGATGAAAGCCTGGAGATCATGAGCTGGGCCTTGGCCCAGCACGACCCGCAAGACTGGCGGCTACGGGACAACGCCGACGGCCAGGCGTTGACGGCGGCGTTGATCGAGGAAAACGACCAGGTGTTCAAGCTGCACTTGAATCGCTACAAATACCCCGAGCGCCACCCCGAGTACCCGAAGGAGTATTACCGTAGCGAGGGCGAAGACTTTCTGCGCCGCCTGGAGGCACTGCTTGCAACCCGGCCGTTTCTGGCGGCGGCGCACCAGAGCCTGGCGGACGTGGCAGTGATGCCCTTCATACGGCAATTCGCCCACGTCGACCGCGACTGGTTTGCCCAGGCGCCCTACCCGCATTTGCAGCAGTGGTTGCAGCGGTTCCTGGAGTCCGAGCTGTTCGTGGCGATCATGGCCAAGTAACGCCCTACCGCTCGTTCCCACGCTCTGCGTGGGAATGCATCCCGTGACGCTCTGCGTCACCTCGCAGAAGCGGAACGCGGAGCGTCCCTGGCGGCATTCCCACGCAGAGCGTGGGAACGATCGACATCAATCGTGCAGAAAACTCAGCAATCGCTCACGCGCCACTTCCAACTCACCGGTATCCGGTTGGGCCGCCGAGACAATCGGCGTGGAGTAGAGAAACAGCAACATCACTGCCAGACGCATTGCCATGGTGTCGATCCTTGTCCGCAAAGGAGTCAATTTGTCAGCGTCAAATTTAAACACATGGCCAAGTGATATTACAGCTGGATTTTTTCCAGAAACGGCGAAGCCTGCGATCTTTTCTCTTTCACCCGGTGTTCAGTGAAGATGAAAAGATCGCAGGCTTCAGGCGTTGCGCAAGATTTCAGTGTTGGGTCTTGTGGTCCAGCGCCGCATAGAAGTTGGCGCTTTGTTGCAGGTATTTCTCGGTGTAGCTCTGGGTACGGTTTTTCTTGTCGCTGATCTCGACATTGGCACTGGCGGGCAGCGCCACGGTGGCAGAGATGGCGGAAGCGGCGATCACGGAGAAGAGATTCAGATTCATGGCGGTAGACCTCGGATTCAGTTGGCTGACTTGCCCGGTTGGGCCGTGGAGCAAACTTACGCGCCGAGGCGTCTCGCTTTGAAATGCTTTGTAGTACTAGCGAATATCAGTCTCGTTGATACAACGGCGCAGGCCTTGAAAAACAAGGCCTGCGGTCTATTGACGCAGCATGAACTTCAAGTCGCTCGGTGCATCCATCGGCATTTTCTGCACGGTTTTACCCAGCAGGCCGGTCTTCGGATCGCGCTCGACCACCACGATCTGGTTGCTCTTCTGATTGGCAATCAGCAGGAATTTTCCGCTCGGGTCGAGGCTGAACTCCCGCGGATGATCGCCTTCGACCGAGCGCCGCTGCAGCTCTTTGAGCGTGCCCGCAGCCGGGTCAATGGCGAACACCAGCACTTCGTTGGTGGTGCCACGGTTACTGACGTAAAGGAACTTGCCGTCCCTGGAAGCATGCAGCGCAGCAGCCGCCCTGCCCGGCTGGGGTTTGCCGGCGGCCAGGTCGACCAGTTGGCGCTGGGTCAGGCGGCCGTCCTGGTAATCGAACACCGCCACTTGCGCGCTCATTTCCATGGTCAGCCAGGCGTGCTTGCCGTCAGCGCTGAACAGCAGGTGACGCGGTCCGCTGCCAGGTGGCAATTGCACGAAGGCCGGATCGGCGGCAGTCAGCGGCAGCTCGGGATTGGCCTTGGGGTCGTAGCGGTAGATGAACACCTTGTCCGCCCCCAGGTCGTTGGCGAACACGTACTTGCCATCGGGCGACGAGACCGCCGAGTGCACGTGGGCCGACATCTGCCGCTCGGGATTGACCCGGCTCGGTTGATGGCTGCTCAACTGCACCACCGGCGACAGCTTGCCGTCGGCGCCCACCGGCAATACCGCCAGGGTGCCGCCCGGGTCTTCCAGCACCGAATAGTTGCTGACCAGCAGATGCCGGCCATCGCCGCTGAGGCTGGAATGCGTCGGCTCGTTGCCCAGGGATTGCACCTGGTTGATCAGGCTGATGGCATGGGTCTTCGGGTCGATGGCGTAGCTGCTGACCTTGCCCACCGGGTCTTTCTGGCCCGGACCGTTTTCATTGACCACGAACAGCCGGGTCATGTCGCTGGACAGCGTCAGCCATGAAGGATTGTCAGTCTTGATCACTTGCAACGGGTTGGCATCGAGCTGGCCAGTGCGGCTGTCGAACTGCAACCGATAGATGCCCTGGCTCTGGCCGGCGGTGTAGGAACCCACCAGCACTTGATGGCGCTCGCTGGTATCCGCCTGGACGCCCATGGCACCCACGCTGCCGGCCATCAACAATGGCCAGAGCCTACGCATTTTCATCTTCGTCATCCTCATCGTCGTGGCCGCTGGTGGCTTCCACGCATTCCAGACGGTGGTCACCGGAGTCACTGGTGATGATCCAGCGATTCGAGGCCTTGTCGAACGTCGCGGCCTGCATTTGCGCCGGCGTGAAACGCCAGTGCTCGAGGGTGCGACCGTTCATGCACTCGACGTGCAGTTGGCCCTGCTCGTCGAGCTCAAAATTGAATGCGTGCAGCTCGTCGATAATCAGCATGTCGCAGGTTTCGAGGGCATGCAGCAGGGTGTTGGTTACGGCAGTCATGGTAATCAGTCGGTCATTGGGAAAGTAGCCATGATAACCCAATGGGCGAGTGGACCTTGGGCCATCACTTCAGAAGCGATGTTGACCGGGCGATCGCCATCGCGAGCAAGCTCGCTCCCACAATTAGGATTCAGCGAATACAAATCTTGCATTCATAAAAGATCCAGTGTGGGAGCGAGCTTGCTCGCGATGGCGGCAGCCCATCAACCCTCAATGCAACTGCCCCACCGCGATCCTCAGAGCGCCTCGCGCCCCGGCACCCCATCCACCAACCGCAGGATCCCCAGCGGGTTGGCATTCTTCAGCGGTTCCGGCAGCAGGCTGTCGGGATAGTTCTGGAAGCACACCGGGCGCAGGAAACGATCGATCGCCAATGTGCCCACCGACGTACCCCGGGCATCGGACGTCGCCGGGTAAGGCCCGCCGTGGACCATCGAATCACACACCTCGACACCGGTCGGATAACCGTTGAGCAGGATGCGGCCGACCTTCTGTTCCAGCAGCGGGGTCAATTCGCTGAACCGTTCGAAATCCGCCGGCTCGCCAATCATCGTCGCGGTCAGTTGGCCGTGCAGGCCGTTCAGCGCGGCGGTCAGTTGCGCCTGGTCGGCAACTTCGACAAACACCGTGGTCGGGCCGAACACTTCTTCCTGCAGCGCCTCGTCACCGTTGATCAGCAGGCTGGCATCGGCCTTGAACAGCTGCGGCTGGGCCTGGTTGCCCTGCTGCTCCCGCCCGGCCAGGTGCTCGATGCCCGGGTGAGCCAGCAATTTCTGCAGGCCCTTGCCGTAGCTTTGCAGCGTGCCGGCGTTGAGCATGGTCTGGGGCGCCTGGTCGCCGATCAGCGACGCCACTTGCTGGGTGAAGGCGGTGAATTGCGGCGAACGGATGCCAATCACCAGGCCCGGGTTGGTGCAGAACTGACCGCAGCCCTGCACCACCGAGGCGGTCAAGTCACGCGCGACGCTCTCGGCGCGGGTTTCCAGCGCTTGCGGCAACACGATCACCGGGTTGATGCTCGACATTTCGGCGAACACCGGAATCGGCTGCGGCCGTGCGGCCGCCATGTCGCACAGGGCACGCCCGCCCTTGAGGGACCCGGTGAAGCCCACGGCCTGGATCGCCGGGTGCTTGACCAGCCATTCGCCGACACCACCGCCGTAGATCATATTGAACACGCCAGCCGGCATCGCGGTTTTTTCCGCCGCGCGGATGATCGCATCGGCCACGTGCTCGGCCGTCGCCATGTGGCCGCTGTGGGCCTTGAACACCACTGGGCAACCGGCCGCCAGGGCCGACGCCGTGTCGCCACCGGCGGTGGAAAACGCCAGGGGGAAGTTACTGGCGCCGAACACCGCCACCGGCCCCAGGCCGATGCGGTATTGACGCAGGTCCGGACGCGGTAACGGCGTGCGCTCAGGCAATGCCCGGTCGATGCGCGCACCGTAGAAATCGCCTCGGCGCAAGACCTTGGCGAACAGGCGCATCTGGCCGCTGGTGCGACCGCGCTCGCCCTGGATCCGTGCCGCCGGCAACGCGGTTTCACGGCAGACCACGGCCACGAATTCATCGCCCAAGGCGTCCAGTTCATCGGCAATGGCCTCGAGGAACTCGGCCCGGCGCACCGCGCTCAGGCTCCGGTAGGCCGGATAAGCCGCAGCCGCGGCCTTGGCGGCCGCATCGACTTCTTCGGCCGTGGCCTGGATGAAATCATGGGGCAAGGCCTCGCCGGTACTGGCGTCGACGCTTTGCAGGCGGGTCTGGCCGGCCGCGCTGCGCGCCCCGCCGATGTAGTTGTGGCCAAGGATCTGGTTCATCGCAAGTCTCCTTTAAAGTGTGCCGATAGTACCCGGGTTGAACACCGCGTCTACCGGGGCAATGCCGTTGACCAGCGGCGCGCCGAATTCAGCCTGGCTGATTTCGAACACATCCCCCGGCTGGGTGCGGATGCCGTCGGCGAACGACAGGGTCGCGGTGCCGAAGAAGTGAACGTGCACGTCCCCCGGGCGCAGGAACTGACTGTACTTGAAGTGGTGGAACTCCAGGTTCTCGAGGCTGTGGCACATGTTCGCCTCGCCGCTGAGGAACTCGTTCTGCCACAGCACTTCGCCATTGCGCAGGATACGACTGGTTCCGGAAAGATGTTGAGGCAGTTCACCGACGCGAAGTTCCGGGCCAAAACTGCAACTGCGCAATTTCGAGTGGGCCAGGTACAGGTAATTCTTGCGTTCCATCACGTGGTCGGAAAACTCGTTGCCCACGGCGAAGCCCAGGCGATAGGGCTTGCCGTCATGGCCGATGACATACAGGCCGCTGATTTCCGGCTCTTCGCCGGCGTCTTCGGCAAAGGGCGGCAGCGGGAACGGATGGCCCGGGCGGACCACGATGCTGCCGTCGCCCTTGTAGAACCATTCCGGTTGCACGCCGGCCTGCCCGGCCTGGGGTTTACCGCCCTCCACGCCCCACTTGAAGATGCGCATGGTGTCGGTCATGGTCGCTTCGTCGCCGGCCTGCTGGTGCATCTTGTCCCGGGCCGAGGCGCTGCCCAGGTGGGTCAGGCCGGTACCGCTGACCAACAGGTGCGCCGGGTCCGGATGGTCCAGCGGTGGCAGGATGCGCAGCTCAGCGAGCAGCTGTGCGTAATCATGACCGGCGCCCAGGCCCAGGCTGTCGACCTGCTGTTCAAGTTTCACACCCGCCTCGATGGCCGCCAGCGCCAGCTCGCGCACGGTGCCGACACCCTGCACTTCGCGCACCTGATCGCCCTCGACCACACCGACGCGGCGTTCGCCGTTACTCAATTCGAACTGAACTAAACGCATATCTTTTCTCCTTGTAAGCAAAACTTGAATTCGGTGCAGTCCCTTGTGGGAGCGAGCTTGCTCGCGATAGCAGTCTCACATTCACCGATGATGTCGACCGTCAGTCCGCCATCGCGAGCAAGCTCGCTCCCACAGTTAAGTGCAGTGGCCTCAGGTACGCGTCGCCCCCCGGGCGCTGGCGGCGAACTGATCCGCCGGCAGCACATGCTTGCGCTCCAGCAGGCGATAGACCACGCCGGTCAACACCAGGCCGCACACCATCACACCGGACAGGAAATACAGGCCCGAGGCCAGGTTGCCGGTGTACTCCTTCAGCGCACCGATCACGAACGGACCGATGTAACCGCCCAGGTTGCCCACTGAGTTGATCAGCGCAATACCCGCCGCCGCACTGGCGCCGGCAAAGAAACGCCCCGGCAAGGTCCAGAACACCGCCGTGCAGGAAAACAGCGCGAACGCCACCAGGCACAGCGCCGCCAGTTGCAACACCGGCACCGACAACCAGGCGCTGAGGAACAGGCCAATGGCGCCCAATACATAGAGCACGGCCAGGTGACCGTAGCGGTCGTTCAAGCGGTCGGAACTGCGGGGAATGATCAGCAGGCCGACGATGCCGAAGATGTATGGCACCGACGAGACGAAGCCGGTCACCAGGTCGCTGCCACCGAACTGCTTGATCAGCGTCGGCAGCCACAGGCCCAGGCCGTAGATGCTCAAGGTCACCGGCAGATAGAACAGCGCCAGCAGCAGGACACGCTTGTCCTTCAGGGCGTGCAGCGGATTGCCGTGACGGGTCTGGCCGTATTCCTGCAGGTCTTTTTTCAGCTCACCGGTCAGCCAGTCCTTCTCGGCCTGGTCCATCCAGTTCACTTGTTGCGGACCATCCGGCAGGTAACGCAGCACCGGCCACGTCAGCAGCACCGCCGGCAGGCCGATGACGATGAACAGCCACTGCCAGCCGTGCAAGCCGAGGATCCCGTCCATGCCCAGCAAGCCGCCGGACACCGGGCCGGTGATCATCATTGCAATAGGTTGGGACAGAATGAACAGGCCCAGGATCTTGCCACGATGGCGCACCGGGAACCACTGGGTGATGTAGTACAGCACGCCCGGAAAGAACCCGGCTTCGGCCGCGCCCAACAGAAAGCGCATGACATAGAAGCTATGCGGGCCCTGCACGAACGCCATGCCGATGGTAATGGCGCCCCAGGTGATCATGATCCGGGCGAACCAGCGTCGGGCACCGAAGCGCTCCAGCATCAGGTTGCTGGGGATCTCCAGCAGGAAGTAACCGATGAAAAACAGCCCGGCACCCAGGCCATAGGCGGCGTCGCCAATACCGATGTCGGCGCCCATGTGCAGCTTGGCGAAGCCCACCGCGGAGCGGTCCACGTAGGCGATCAGGTACAGCAGGATCAGGAAAGGAATTAGTTTCAGCGTGATGCGACGAATAAGCCGCAATTCCTGGCTCATGGGACCGGTCTCCGATTGTTGTTGTTATGGAACCTCGGGGGATTTCTCTCGCGAATGACCGCCAGGACAACCCCTCCGTTGAATCGGACTATATAGTAATACTATTTACCCAACAACACTTCCAAAGCGCGCAATTTGCGCTTATGTTACGCTCAAGCTCGAACAATATAGTCATACAATAAGAGAATCGATCATGTCTGATAAGAAACCCTCCCTGCGCTCGGCCCAATGGTTTGGCACCGCCGACAAAAACGGCTTCATGTACCGCAGCTGGATGAAAAATCAGGGCATCGCCGACCATCAGTTCCACGGCAAGCCGATCATCGGCATCTGCAACACCTGGTCGGAGCTGACGCCGTGCAACGCGCACTTCCGGCAGATCGCCGAGCACGTCAAGCGCGGCGTGATCGAAGCCGGGGGCTTTCCAGTGGAATTCCCGGTGTTCTCCAACGGCGAATCGAACCTGCGCCCCACCGCCATGCTGACCCGCAACCTGGCGAGCATGGACGTGGAAGAAGCGATTCGCGGCAACCCGATTGACGGCGTCGTGCTGCTCACCGGGTGCGACAAGACCACCCCTGCGTTGCTGATGGGCGCCGCCAGCTGCGACGTCCCGGCCATCGTCGTCACCGGCGGGCCGATGCTCAACGGCAAGCACAAGGGCCAGGACATTGGCTCCGGCACCGTGGTCTGGCAATTGAGCGAACAGGTCAAGGCCGGCACCATCACCATCGACGACTTCCTCGCGGCCGAGGGCGGCATGTCCCGCTCGGCCGGCACCTGCAACACCATGGGCACGGCCTCGACCATGGCCTGCATGGCCGAAGCCCTCGGCACCTCCCTGCCCCACAACGCGGCGATTCCGGCGGTGGATGCACGGCGTTATGTGCTGGCCCACATGTCCGGCATGCGCGCCGTGGAAATGGTCCGTGAAGACCTCAAGCTGTCGAAGATCCTGACCAAGGAAGCCTTCGAAAACGCCATCCGCGTCAACGCCGCCATCGGCGGCTCGACCAACGCAGTGATCCACCTCAAGGCCATTGCCGGACGCATCGGCGTGCAGCTGGACCTGGACGACTGGACCCGCATCGGTCGCGGCATGCCGACCATCGTCGACCTGCAGCCGTCCGGGCGCTTTTTGATGGAAGAGTTCTACTACGCCGGCGGTCTGCCCGCCGTGCTGCGGCGTCTCGGCGAAGCCAACCTGATCCCCAACCCGAATGCCCTAACCGTCAACGGCAAGAGCATCGGCGAGAACACCAAGGACGCACCGATCTATGGCCAGGATGAGGTGATCCGCACCCTGGACAACCCGATCCGCGCCGACGGCGGTATCTGCGTGCTGCGCGGCAACCTGGCGCCATTGGGAGCGGTGCTCAAGCCGTCCGCCGCCACCGCCGAACTGATGCAACATCGCGGTCGCGCCGTGGTGTTCGAGAACTTCGACGAGTACAAGGCCCGGATCAACGACCCGGAACTGGACGTGGACGCCAACTCGATCCTGGTGATGAAGAACTGCGGGCCCAAGGGTTATCCGGGCATGGCCGAAGTGGGCAACATGGGCTTGCCGGCCAAGCTGCTGGCCCAGGGCGTGACGGACATGGTGCGGATTTCCGATGCGCGCATGAGCGGCACCGCCTACGGCACCGTGGTGCTGCACGTGGCACCGGAAGCAGCGGCCGGCGGACCTCTGGCGGCGGTGAAGGAAGGCGACTGGATCGAGCTCGACTGCGCCAGCGGCCGCCTGCACCTGGACATCCCGGACGCCGAACTCGCCGCGCGCCTGGCCGACATCGCTCCCCCGCAGCAACTGCTGGTGGGCGGCTATCGCCAGTTGTACATCGACCACGTGTTGCAAGCGGACCAGGGTTGTGACTTCGACTTCCTGGTGGGCTGCCGCGGCGCCGAAGTACCACGCCACTCCCACTGAGCCCATCCATCCCCTGTGGGAGCGAGCTTGCTCGCGATGGCGGTGTGACAGCCAACTTAGATGTTGAATGTTCAACCGCTATCGCGAGCAAGCTCGCTCCCACAGTAGGTCGGCGTCAGCATTGAATCGCACTAGCGACCCGCCATCGCCGCGCCTGCTATCATGCGCAACACCCCCTCGCACAGGATCGCGCCGCGCCCCATGGATTACCGTAAACCCTCCGACCGCAAGAGCATGCACGCGCGCATCGTCCAGGAACTGGGCATGCAGATCGTTTCCGGACGCTTCAAACCGGACGATAAATTGCCCGCCGAAGCCTTGTTGTGCGAAGAGTATGCGGTCAGCCGCCCGGTGCTGCGCGAAGCCACGCGGGTGCTGGTCGCCAAGGGCCTGGTGTATTCGCGTCCGCGCGTGGGCACGGTGGTCAAGGCCCGGCGGGAATGGCACATGCTCGACCCGGACGTGCTGCATTGGCTGATGCAGAGCAGCCCGCAGAATGAATTCTTCAACCTGCTGACCAGCGTGCGCAGCATCATCGAGCCGGCCGCCGCCGCCCTCGCCGCCCAGTTCGCCGACGAGGCCGACATCGCCGCCATCCGTGAAGCCTACCAACGCATGGAAGCAGCCCCGACCCCCGAGGCCGTGCTGCAGCCGGACCTGGACTTCCACAGCCGCATCGCCGACGCCACCCACAACGACCTGCTCGCCAACCTCTGTAATATGTTGTCGGTGGCCATCGCCGAAGCCCTCAAGCACTCCAACCAGCGGCCCAACCTGCACGAACTGGCGATGCCGCGTCACAAGGCGATCCTCACCGCCATCGAGAACCGCGATGCCCTCGGTGCCCGCCACGCCACCCTGGTGCAACTGGACGATGCCCGTAGCGCGCTGAACGTCGTGCTGGGCAACGACCCCGCCTGATAAGGTCAGACTTGTGGGTGGTATTTATGTACCACCCGCACCGGACAGAGAAGTCGATACTTTTCTCGCCGTCATCCCGACGGCCATGTTTTATGAAAAGGACTTCTCATGACCGCTCCCTCCTCCGCAGACTCCATCCCCGCGTTGACGCAAAGCGTCAGCCTGCAATTCGCCAGTCACCCGACCTTCGAACAGATTGCGCAACGCATGCTCGAACAAGCGATCAAGCGAACACTCCCCTGGCTGGACATCGACCTCTCGACCGTCCAATTGGCGACTCCGGACGCCACCGGACGCGCCTGGCAATTCCAGCCGTTCATGCCCGTGGTGCTCGATCACCTGGCCGTTGGCACACCCGTGGATTTCAGCCCACGGGGCAACTTGGATTGTTTTCTCTCCGACACCCCACCGCACCGGCTCCGGGCTGGCTACCAGGAAGTGGACATCCAGGTCATCAAGCACTCGCTGCTGGAACTGGCCTGGAGCGTACCGCTCGGGCTGGAGGATGCGCTGGTCCGTTACTGGGGCGACGACATGGACGCAACCGATGGGAACAGCCACGGCAACCGCTGGCGCTGGCTCAGCGATGTGCTGAGGAACATGCTGAGCATCCGCGGGCTGCAACAGCCCGGGCTCGCTGACACAGCCCGCGAAGCCCTTGACCAGGTCGTCCGTTGGCCGGACCGGGAGCGACGCTTTCGTCTCGACCCACAGGCGCCTGCGTACGCCTACAACCTGGAAACCCGAATCACCCGGGGCACCACCAGCACCGTACTGGTCGGCAGCGAGATCCTCCTGGTCCGCGCCACGAAAGGCTCCACCGACGTCCTGCTGTGCAGCCCCGGCAGCGCCGTGCAATCCTTTGCTTCCCTGGAAGCCTTCAATCGGCATTGGGGCGCATCGATCGCCAGCCGTTACACCGTCGACACCGTCACCTGCCAGCGCTACGAGATAAGCGGCGACGTCTTCGAGAGCCAGGCGGCGATGTTGCTGGAGCAGCAACTGGCCGACCTGAAGGCTGTACAGCTGCCCGCCGGGATCGGCCTGCAAAACCTGAAAAACCTCTATAACGACCTGAGCGACCCGGCTCGTTACCTGCTGGAAGCCCCACGACTCTCGCCGCAAACCTCGGCACGCCTGGCTCCCTTGCTGCCCCGCTGGCTGAAAAAAAGCGCCATCGCCGACCAGACGACGCTCCAGCACTACAGCCTGGCCCTGGCCAGTGCCAAAAAACGCCACCAGGGCCAGACCTTCCTCAGTGGCATCGAGGACATCAAGGCCTTTACCGCCAGTGCCTTGTCCAGCGCCATGAAGCAAACGAACGACAGCAGCCCGGACAAGCTGCCATCGAGCCAATACCAACCCGACGATGTGCTGCTGAACTTCACCGTTTCCGCAGGCTACCCCGGGACCATCGGCCTCAGCGAGAAGCGGCAGATGAGCCTGACCGAACTGGCCATCCACAATCTCGTCGCCCGCCCCAGCGGCCACTTCACGCTCAGCCATCGCCTGGGTCTGACGCTGCCGACCTGGTTGACGTCGGACTTCGTGACCGGGCTGGTCGAGCAGGTCGACATTGGCACGGCCTATCCTCGCTACCTGCAACAGCACCTGCTCGGTAACTCGCCCCAGGCAAAGAACCGTCAACGGATGTTCGCCGAACAGATGCCTGCGCAACTGGTCCTCGACGCGCTGAAACAGCGGCTGGACAACGAAAACGGCATGACTGTCCAAGGCCTGCGCCTGCTGGAAGCGGTTCTCCAACCTGACGCGGCGAGCCAACGGGTCAACGGTCGGCCGGTGGTCATTCGCCACCTGGATTTGATGCGCAAGCCCCAGGCCCAGCCCGATACCGTGACCAACATGTTCCTTATCGAGGCGCAGGACGCCACGACCGGCCCGCACCTGCTGTATCGGCCGCTTTATGCCCCTGCGCTGCAAGAGTTCCCGACACGGGAGGCGCTGTTTCAGGCCATTGCCGCGGCCGGGGACCTGCAGGATAGCGTCCTGACCTGGCTGTCCGACGCCGCCCGCCCGGTGTACGCCAACGGCGGTTTCCTGGAGCCACACATCGTGCGGTTCTTTCCCGGTGACGAGTTCAACGTCCCCGACAAACCCGCCCCGGCCACACTCGCCACGCAGGACATTCACGGCGAACTGCTGCAAGCGCTGCACAACGGCGAGCTGATGCAATACCTCTATGGCTGCAATGCCCAGGCCCTGGTCGCCCAGGCCGACCGGAACTCGGTGTCCAATAGCGAGAGCCGCTGGGCCGTGTTGCTCCAGGGCGGCAGCCTGTTGTTCAACACATTGCTGTTCCCTTTATTGCGCGGCCCGGCCATGACCACCGTCTGGCTATGGAACCTGATGGCCAGCGCCCGACAGGACATTCCGGCCCTGATCAGCGAGGATCCGGTGGCACGGGAGCTGGCCGCCGTCGATCTGCTCGTCAACCTGGCCATGCTGGTGAGCCAACTCCCCACTGGTCATGCCCCGGTCACCCGTGCGGCGCTGGCCCCATCGCTCAAGGAGCAAGCCATGCGTCCCCCGGCGCCACGCACCGTTGCCGAGCAGTGGCCGGTGCCAACTCCGCCCACCGTGGCGGAGGGCACCATCGCCGTGCCTGGCGCCCACGCCGAAGCCGCCAGTAGACGCCTGGACTTCAGTTTCGCCAGCGCCGGCCAGCGCCTGACATCGGAACAACGCACCCGGCTGCTGCGCTTGCAGGCATCGCGCCCGCCGGCAATGCCCGAACCCATCGGATATGGCCCGTACAAGGGTTTGTACGTGATCGACAAAAAATGGCACGCCGAGGTGGATGACGTTCTGTATCAGGTCAACCCTGAAGCGGACGGCAGCGCGACCATCGTCGACCCACTCGACCCCAGTCGAAACGGTCCGCCGTTGAAAACCGACAGCCAAGGCCACTGGTTCCTCGATCTGCGCCTGCGCCTGCTGGGCGGCTCGCCCCCCAAACGGATGCAAGCACAGCGCGACCTCAATCTGGAGCGAAGGCGGGTACTACAAGAGGAATACAATCAGGTGGTCAAGGGAGACGCAGCTCGAGGCAGAGCCCTGCAAGTGGCCCAGGAAGTGATGATCAGGCTCGATAGCGGAGCGAACTATACCGAGGCACAACGCACGGCGAAGCGCAAAGTGTACTATGACCTGCTCCAGGAACAGACTGAGCTTTATCTGAAGCTGGTGAACAGCGCGCCCGAACGGGCCAGCCTGGGCATCGAGCTCTCCCCGGCAGCCTTGCGCGGAATGTTGGAAAACGTGGTGAACAATGCCCGCAAAGCCGTCATCGTCACCGAAAATCAACGCACGGCCATCATCAATGCCCATCCTCAATTTCAAGGGGACGTCAATCAGATGGAGGCTGTCGTCACTAACCTGCAGGACTACCTGAAGTATCTCGACACCCTGAGCGATCTCAATGATCAGGCGATCCATTGGCTGGAGCTCAAGGACGATTTTCTCGAGCGATTATTGAATCTGGATGAGGCCGGCGCCCAGGCGTTCGAGCGCCTCACCAGAGACCGGCCGCTCGACGAAATAAATTCAATCAGCAGCAAAGCCATGCAATTCGCGACGCTTCCGATGCTGTCGGTCAAAAACTCCAGTTCCAACCTATCCGAGAGCCTGCTGCGCATCGTCGTGCCCTTGGGGGAACAAGTGCGCTCCCATTGCGAACTGCGGATGTACGAGCTCCCCGCCTCGGAGCAGCTTGAGGTGCTGACCAGCCTGACCGAGCAGTACGGCAAGTCCCTGGATGCTTTGCAGGGGATCAAGACCCTCTACCTCGACCACCTCAACGAAGCCTATTTCGACAGGTTACTCAGGCTGGTCGACAGTCTGTACCAGGAGGTCTCCAGCAAACTCGCCGCAGAAATCAAGCCCGAGCCAAAGCCGCGCAGGCGTGCGCCAAAACAGTCCAGGGTGCCCGCCGGACGCCCACAGAAAAAGGTGATCAGGACCCGCAACCGTGGCGTCCTGATCGGTGACTTGAAGCCGGCCGGCACAGCCCTGCCGATTGAAGTCGTCGAGCTGCGTTTCAACGATACGCTATTGTCCACCTACTCACGTCACGACGATGTGTGGGATGCCGTCGATATACGCAAACCGACCCCGGCCCCCAAGACGAGATCGGTCAAGACGATCAAGAGCGATGCGCGCAAATTGCTCGCAGAATTGGACGAACGTCTGCGCCGCGCTGAAAGCTACAAGAAACACTGCCGCCATCCCCAGGAAATCGAGGAGATCATGAACAATGAGGCGAGTCGGTTTCGCAAGCTTGGCGAGGAGCTCGACCGGGCGTTCACCGCAGCGCAAACCCCGCTTACCCCGGCAGACCAGGCATTGAGCCAACAGTTGTCAGACGCGGTATCCAGCCTGACCACCAAGGGCAGTGCCCTGCGCACCGAATTGAGCCTGCAATTGCCGCCTACCGACGGCAACCTGCGGTTCCTGTTCGAAAAGAACCTGGTACAAGTCGCACGGCTCGGGGATCGCAAGGCCTTGAAAGGAAGCCGGCAGGATTTCCTCCAGGAATACGCCATCAACGACCGTAATGGCTCCCCCCTCTGGTATGCGCATTTTCACTACGAAACGGCTGACACACCGAAGGACAATTTCAGCGTCGCGCACCTGAAGACCAAGGAACAACGCAAGGAGCATTACCACTCACTGCTGGCCAAGGCCACCAGCCCTTATGCGGTGGTAAACGTGCATCGAGGACAGCTCAGCAAGTCGTTGGCGCAGAGCAAGTTCTTGCCCTTGGCGCCTTGATGGCCGGGGCTTGCAGGCTGAAGTGATCAGTCACTGAGCGCGAGAATAAACCTGTGGGAGCGAGCTTGCTCGCGATGGCTGACGGACATTCAATACCTTCATTGACTGTCACACCGCTATCGCGAGCAAGCTCGCTCCCACATGGGTTCACCCCCAGGGCTGTGCTGGGCAGGTTCCGCTCCTCATCAATGGGCAAACAACGAGTTGCCCTTCTGCCCCGCCAGTTTCTCCGGCTTGATCAGGAAGCGCGCCAGCGCCGGCAACAGCCACAGTGCACCGAACATGTTCCACAGCAGCATGAACGTCAGCATCAAACCCATGTCGGCCTGGAACTTGATGGCCGAGAAGATCCAGGTGCACACGCCGATAGCCAGGCACAAACCGGTGAACAGCACCGCCTTGCCGGTGGATTTCAGCGTCTGGTAGTAAGCCTCCTGCAACGGCAACCCGGCCCGCAGGAAGCTTTCCAGGCGGCTGTAGATGTAGATGCCGTAGTCGACGCCGATCCCGACACCCAGAGCCACCACCGGCAGCGTCGCGACTTTCACACCGATGCCCATGAAGGCCATCAGGGCATTGCCCAGCACCGACGTCAGCACCAGCGGCAGCACGATGCACAGCGTCGCCGCCCAGGAACGGAAGGTGATCATGCACATGGTCGCCACGCAGATGTACACCAGGATCAGAATGGTCAATTCCGATTCCTTGATCACTTCATTGGTGGCCGCCTCGATGCCGGCGTTACCGGCGGCGAGGAGGAACTCCAGGCCATCGCGGTTGTTTTCCTTGGCGAAGTCCTGCACCGCCTTCACCGCGCGGTCCAGGGTCTCGGCCTTGTGGTCGTTGAGGAACACCAGCACCGGCGCCAGGGAGCAGCTGTTGTTGTACAGGCCATCGGCCCGGGCGATGGAGTTGTTCAGCACATCAGGGTTGCGCGACAGGGTCTCCCATTTCAGGTTGCCCTCGTTCATGCCCTTGATCATTTGCTTGGACACGGTCACCAGGGAAATCGCCGACTGCACGCCCTCGGTGTTCTGCATCTTCCACATCAATTCGTCGATGGGGGCCATGGCTTCATAGCGCGAGCAGCCTTCGGCCTTGGTCTTGACCATCACCACCAGCACATCGGAGCTGGTGGAGTAATTGCTGATGATGAAGTTGTTGTCCTGGTTGTAGCGCGAGTCCGGACGCAGTTCCGGCGCGCCCTGGTCCAGGTCGCCGATCTTCAGGTTCTGGCTGTACCAGAGGCCACCGCCAAAGGCGATCACCGCCAGGGCAATGGACACCGGCGCGACCTTGGCGCTGGCGAAGTTCGACAGCCAGCGCCAGAACGGATGTTCCCGGTTCGCGTCTTTCTTGCTGCGCTCGACGGCGCGCTTGCTGATGCCGACGTAGGAAATCGCCACTGGCAACAGGATCAGGTTGGTGAACACGATCACCGCCACGCCGATGGAGGCGCCGATGGCCAGTTCGCGGATCACGCCAATGTCGATGATCAGCAAGGTGATGAAGCCCACGGCGTCCGCCAGGATCGCGATCATCCCCGGCAGGAACAACTGGCGAAAGGTACGCCGCGCCGCCGTCAGGGCGTTGTCCGCCTCGCTGGACTGCAAGGCGATGCCATTGATTTTCTGCACCCCGTGGGAAATGCCGATGGCGAAGATCAGGAACGGCACCAGCATCGAGTACGGATCCAGGCCGAAACCGGCCGCGTGCATCAGCCCCAGTTGCCAGACCACCGCTACCAGGGTGGTGGTCAACACCGCCACGGTGCTGCGTATGCAGTTCGTGAACCAGTACAGCAGGACCAGAGTGATGACGAAGGCCACGCCGAAGAACAGCACCACCATGACCAGGCCGTCGATCAGGTCACCGACTTTCTTGGCGAAACCGACGATGTGGATCTGCACATTCGGGTTCTGGGCCTCGAACTTGTTGCGGATCTTGTCTTCAAGCTCGTGGGAAAACTTCCGATAGTCGAGGGCGAGCAATTTGCCCTGGTCCTGCGGGTCGGGATAGGACTCCAGCAACGGGATGTCGATGATGCTTGACTTGAAGTCGTTGGCCACCAGGCGCCCGACCTGGCCGGACTTGAGCACGTTGTTGCGCAGCAGGTCGAGGCTGTCGGCCGAGCCGTTGTAGCTCTGGGGGATCACCTCGCCGCCAGCGAAGCCCTCCTCCGTCACTTCGGTCCAGCGCACGCTGGGGCTCCACAACGACTTGAGCCCGGAACGGTCGACACCGGAGATGTAGAAGACCTCGTCGTGGATCTGGCGCAGGGTCTCCATGTAGTCCTTGGAGAAGATGTCGCCATTGGTGGCTTCCACGGAAATGCGCACCGTGTTGCCCAGGTTCGCCAGGTCATTGCGGTGCTCGAGCATCTTCTGGATGAAGGGGTGCTCGAGGGGGATCATTTTTTCGAAACTGGTGGAGGGGCGGATCAGCGTGGCCTGCCAGAACAGGAAAATGCTGACCAGCAGGCAAATGACGATCACTGCCGGGCGGTTGTTGAAAATCAGGCGCTCGAGGAACGTCGCCTTGTCTTGATGATGACTGCTCATGGGGTCCGCCTTCTTGTTTTTATGCCCGTCTTGCAGGCCTGACTCATTTGCTCAGTTCGGCGCCGGTGGTGGTGGTGGCGCGCACGCCGCCTTGCCCCGCCAGGATCAGATTGCCGTTGCCTGCCGCCGTGACGGCCGCCACGGAGATTCGGTCCGGACGGTTGAACACGCTGAAGGTCTCGCCGTCGTCGGTACTGCGCACCACACTGCCGCCGTTGCCGACAATCACGATGGAACCGTCCTCCAGCAGTGTGGCGCCCGACAGGCCGAATTCCAGGCTGCCCCGGGCGGCCTTGAGCTCGACCTGCTCCCAGGTGTCGCCAAAATCGGTGGAACGGTACAGGTTGCCGCGCAAGCCGTAGGCCAGCAGCGTCGAAGGCTGGGCGGTGCCGATGACCCCGAACAGCGAGCCTTCGTACGGGCCTTCGACCTTCTCCCAGGTCTGCCCCTCATCGGCGGAGCGGAACATGCTGCCGGCCTCGCCGACAATGAACAGCCCGGCGTCTTTCACGGCCGCGATTGCGTTGAGGTGGAACTGGTCTTCGTTTTCGAGGCGGTCGCTGGCGTCTTCCCAGTGCTTGCCGCCGTCAGTGGTTTCCAGCAGCGCACCGTACGCACCCACGGCAAAACCGTTGCTGACGTCCTTGAACCAGACATCCAGCAGCGGCGCTTCACGGGTGAGGTCTTCGTATTGCTTGGTCCAGGTACTGCCACCATCGTCGCTGGCGAGGATCTGCGCGTCGTGCCCCACGGCCCAGCCGTGCTTGTCGTCGACGAAAAATACCGCGGTGAGCAGTTGCCGGGTCGGCACCTTGGCCTGGGTCCAGGATGTGCCCTGGTCGTCGGAATAGACAATGTGCCCACGATCGCCGACCGCCACCAGGCGCTGGCCGGCATGGACCACATCGAGCATCAGGGTTTTGCTGGCCTTGGCCGATTCGACGGAATAGATGACATCGGACGTCGACGCCGCAACGGCCATCACCGGTGCCGACAACACCGCAGAGCCCAGCAGCGAGAGCGCCGAAGCCAGCAACGCGATTCTGCGCAGCATCGGCGGCCGGCAGCGGCCCACAGCCATGACAGGCTCATTCATAGACCTTTCCCCCATTATTATTGTTATGGCTTGGTACGTTGCCAGTCTTGGAGCATAGTCCTGAAACCTGCAATCTAGAGCCACTTCGGAAGCTGGCCTATCCTATCGGGCTTTCGAAAGGTCTGACAATCGACGCCGCGTTATCTTTTGTTAACCAGGGGGGTTGGCGCTGAGGGTGAATGGCGGGGTATTCGGTGGGGTGATGGCGAAAGGCTAGGCGGTGACGGGGCTGACGCTATCGCGAGCAAGCTCGCTCCCACAGTAGATATCCAGCGAACACCTATTTTGTGATCAACATGGATCCCTGTGGGAGCGAGCTTGCTCGCGATGGGAGCACCGCGGTCCGCCAGGCAGACCGCGGCATCAAGGTCACGCCAGGCTCTTGCTCACCACCTCGAACACATCGGCCGACAGCCCGCCTGACGCCAGGATGCGTTCCAGTTCGCCTTTCATCAACGCCTGGCGGGCGCTGTCATATTTGCGCCAGCGGGTCAGTGGCGCCAGCTGCCGCGAAGCGATCTGCGGGTTGAAGCCATTGAGCTGGATCACCAGATCCGCCAGGAAGCGGTAACCCGAACCGTCGGCGGCGTGGAAGTTGATCAGGTTCTGCCCGGCGAACGCACCGACCAGTGCCCGCACCTTGTTCGGGTTCTTGATATTGAACGCCGGGTGCTCCATCAACGCCTTGACCCGTGCCAGGCCACCGGGCAACGGGCTGCCGGCCTGGACGCTGAACCATTGGTCCATGACCAGCGGGTTGCCCTTGAAGTTTTCCGCGAACACTTCCAGGGCCTTGGCCTTCTCGGTCTCGAACGGCGAGTTGACCAGCACCGCCAGCGCCGTCAGGCGTTCGGTCATGTTGTCGGCGGTGTCGAACTGCTCCAGAGTCGCACTCAGCACCTCAGGCTTGCCGGTGAGCATCAGGTAGGACAGCGCGATGTTCTGCAACGCGCGGCGGGCGAAATGCTCGGCCTCGGCCACATACGGCGTGCGTTTGGACAGGTCGCGGTTGGCCTCGTAGCGCAGCCACAAGGCTTCGAACAGGTTGTCGGCCAGTTGCTGGCGGGCGAACTCACGGGCGGCATGGATCGCCTCGACGTCAGCCACTTCGCTGATTTCCGTCAGGTAGGCTTCGCTTGGCAACGAAAGCATTTCCGCGACCATGGCCTGATCCAGGGACTCGTCCGACAGCACGGTGCGCAATGCGCTGACCAGGCGCGGGTCCAGCGACAGGCTGGCGCCCTGCTGATGTTGGGCGATCAGTTCCTGCAACACCTGCACCGACAACTGCTGACCGGCATCCCAACGGTTGAAGCCGTCGCTGTCGTGCTGCATCAGGAACATCAATTGGTCGCGGTTGTACGGGAAGCTCAGCTTCACCGGCGCCGAGAAACCACGCAGCAACGATGGCAAGGGTTGTTCGGCGATGTCGACGAAGGTGAAGGTCTGCTCGGCTTCGGTCACCGAGATCACCCGGGACGTACCGCTTGCCGTCGCTTCACCGGCCAGGCGCAACGGGATCTCGGTGCCTTGGCTGTCCAGCAGGCCCAGTTCCACGGGAATCACGAACGGCAGCTTTTCCTGCTTGTCCGGGGTTGGCGGGCAGCTCTGGCGGAAGGTAAGGCTGTAGGTCTTGGCAGCGGCGTCGTAAGACTCGCTCACCGCCAACCTTGGCGTACCGGCCTGGCTGTACCAACGCTTGAACTGCGCCAGGTCGACGCCGTTGGCATCTTCCATGGCCTTGATGAAGTCGTCGCAGGTCACGGCCTGGCCGTCGTGGCGTTCGAAGTACAGGTCACTGCCCTTGCGGAAACCCTCAGGCCCCAGCAGGGTGTGGATCATGCCGACCACTTCCGAGCCCTTTTCGTACACGGTCAGGGTGTAGAAGTTGGAGATCTCGATAAAACTGTCCGGACGCACCGGGTGGGCCATGGGGCCGGCGTCTTCGGCGAACTGGTGAGTGCGCAGGTACGCCACGTCCTGGATGCGCTTGACGGTGGCGGAGTTCATGTCGGCCGAGAACCCGGCGTCGCGGAACACCGTGAAACCTTCCTTGAGCGACAGTTGGAACCAATCGCGGCAGGTCACGCGGTTGCCCGACCAGTTATGGAAGTATTCGTGGGCAACGATCGCCTCGACCCGCTGGTGCGCGGCATCGGTGGCGGTTTCGGCGCGGGCCAGCACGGCGCTGGAGTTGAAGATATTGAGCCCCTTGTTCTCCATGGCGCCCATGTTGAAGTCGTTGACCGCGACAATCATGAAGATGTCCAGGTCGTACTCGCGTCCGTACACCTCTTCGTCCCAGCGCATCGACTTCTTCAGGCTGGTCATGGCGTGCTGGCATTTGTCGATGTTTTCCGGCTCGACGTAGATGCGCAGCGCCACATTACGCTCGGTCATGGTGGTGAAGGTGTCTTCGACGCACCACAAGTCACCGGCCACCAGGGCAAACAGGTAGGCCGGCTTCTTGAATGGGTCTTCCCAGGTCGCCCAGTGCCGGCCGTCTTCGCCAGGGCCGCTGGCAATCGGATTGCCGTTGGACAGCAGCACCGGATAACTGTGCTGCTCGGCCACCACGGTGGTGGTGAACTTGCTCATCACATCCGGACGGTCGAGGTAATAGGTGATCTTGCGGAACCCTTCGGCCTCGCACTGGGTGCAGAACATGCTGCCGGATTTGTACAGGCCTTCCAGGGCGGTGTTGGTTTCCGGATGGATCCTGACGGTGGTGTCGACCGTAAAGGCCTGGGCCTTGGGGTGCACGGTCAGGTGATTGTCGTCCAGTTGATAGTCGCCCTGCCCCAGGTCGGCATCGTCGAGCTTGAGGGAGATCAATTCAAGATGTTGACCATCGAGCACCAGCGGCGGCAGCCCGGCGCCACGCTCGGGGTTGCGGCGCATCACCAGTTGCGCATGGACCAGGCTGTGGTCCTCGAACAACTCGAAGGTCAGGTGTGTTTCGTCGATCAGGTACTCGGGAGCCTGATAGTCCTTGAGGTAAATCATCTTCGGTTGTTCGGTGCGCATGGGTCGAATCCTTCTACTGGTGCACGGCGAGCTGGTAGGCCGTGTATTTACGAATGTTGATCACGCCGGTGTCGAAAATCAGGTATTGGCCCTTGACGCCCAGCAGCGTGCCTTCGGCGATCGGGTTCTTGTCCAGGTTGAAGCTGACGATCTTGGCCGGGTACTGCTCCACCGGGTAACGAATCTCGATGGGCTCGACGTCCGCTATGGTCTGGATCGCTTGCAGGCCGAATCGTTCCTGCAAGCCTTGCAATCCCTGGGCGCAGCTTTCGAACAGCGCGTCGCGGATCGCCGGCAGGTCCACCGCTGTCGCGTCGCCCTTGAGCAAGGCGCGCCAGTTGGTCTTGTCCGCCACCTGGCTGCGGAACAGGTCTTCGACAAACCCTGACTGCTGGCGGGTGGCGACCCGCAGGATCGGCAGCGCCTGACTGGCGCCCTGGTCCAGCCAGCGGGTCGGCAATTGCGTGGCGCGGGTAATGCCGACTTTCACCCCCGAGGAATTGGCCAGGTAGACCACATGATCGGTCATGCAGAATTGCTCGCCCCAGGCCGGGTCACGGCAGGTGCCCGCGTCGAAATGGCAACGCTCCGGGCTCATGATGCACAGGTCGCACTGGGCCAGCTTGGTCATGCAAGGGTAACAGTAACCCTGGCTGAAGCTGGTCTTGGTCCGGCGTCCGCAATGGGTGCAGTGGATCGCGCCGAGGTACTCCAGGCGGATCGTGCTGCCGATCAACGGGTTGACCGGCACCTCGACCTCGTCCAGGCGAAAGGCGTATTGAACGGTCGGCCCGTCAAGGCGTGCCGACATCTTGCTGATTGCACCACGGCCAATCTCGATCAATGGATGGCGTCCGACTTGAACAGGATATTGGGCACTTCGATCGACTTCGACTGGCATTCCTGCGGGCCCATGTAGCCGGTGCGCTCGTCTTCGGGCAGGTTCTGGACTTCCCAGGCGATCATGGCCTGCAGCGACAACTCGCGCTGCTCGGCAGTGAGCTTGTTGCCGTCGGCCCATTTACCGATTTCCACGGCCAGTTTCAGGCTGCGGTAGATATCGGGGGTGATGTTCTTGATCATTTCATTGAAGGAAGACATGGGTTCTCCGCGCAATCGCGCATTCTCAAAAGGCACAGGCGCCAGTCAAAGGGCCATTTTACGGCGAGCGAACAGCCCGCCCAACAAGCCCGTGAAGCATCCGACGAGCAGCCCGCCGACGTGGGCGGCATTGGCGATTTCACCGAAGCCGATCAGCGAAACCAACCCGGACAGGCACAGCAGCAACCACACCAGCATCATCACCAGCACCCCGCGGGGCAAGTGATAGGCCGGGTTCGGGGCGAGCAGTTGGTAGATCCAGCAATGGCCCAGCAGGCCGTACAACACCCCCGACAACCCGCCGAACAGCGTCGGCCCGCTGAAAAAGTACTGGGCCAAATTGGAAACGAGGCTGAACAGCAGCGTCAGCCCCAACAAATTGATCCCGCCCTGGCGCGCTTCGATCCGCCGCCCCAGTTCCCAATACCACATGCCATTCATGGCAATGTGCAGGAAGCCGAAGTGAATCAGCATCGGCGTTACCAGGCGCCACCACTGCCCCGCCGCCAGGCTATCGCCCAACGGCGTGAACTGGATGTAGTCGCCAACGACGCGAAACTCGAGGAAGGTCAGCCAGCGTAGCGTCGCAAGATTCTCCCCCAACAGGGTGACCGCGCTGACAATCAGGCTCAGCAACAGCACCAGGGCCGTCACTGGATGGCGGGTCAGTTGCTGGACGAACCCCGCTCGCCGGGAAGTCCCCCCCGTGTCGGGCAGTTCCAACAGCTGCTCGGGATCACCAGCGGGAAAACGGGCGTACAAGGCACGCACGTCCTCGCTGATTTCATCCGGCACCCAGAGCACCTGCTCGCCCGCCTCTTCGCTGACGCGATGGGGCACCTGCATGCGTTGCAGCAGCTTGACGAAGCCGCTCAGGTCCACTGCCAGGGGCAGGCGCAGAGCCGCGATGGCACTCATTTCATCCCCTCCGGCCGCTCGACATCGACCCAGACGAACTTGTGCGGATCCAGGCGGGTTTCCTGGTCGAGGCGATAGGCGACCAGCTTGCCGTAGAGCACCGCGCTGTAATCCAGGCAGGCCAGGTTCGGGCGGATCGGCGCGGGTTTGCCGCTGCGCCAATAGTGACCGACGAACAACAGCGGCTCTTCGACGCCATAGCGCAGCAGGTTGTTTTTTTCATCCGGCGACAGCGGCGTGCGGGCTACCGGTTCCGGCAAGGCGTCGGGCTGGAACACGATGTCGCCGTAGGTCTGCGGGTTGTCTTCCCAGAACTTGGTGCGGAAAAACGAACGGGTCAGGCCATCGCCCCCCGTCAGCGTCAGGCCGTGGGGCAGGCGCATGTCCGTGCCGCGCAGCAAGCGATCGAACACCGTGCAGGCAAAACTGCCCGGTTGCGCCGAGGCCTGGAGGAAATGCTCGTCGACACAACCGTCCGGGAACAGGCCCCGCAGCGGTTCGATCAGGCCGGCATCCCAACAGGCGTGCACCACCCGGAAGCGGCCGGCGTCGACAAACAGCGGCAGCTCATAGAACCATTCGAGAAAGTCATGCCAGTCGCCGGGATGCTGCTCGAACTGGGTCAGTGTCTCGTTGAGCAGGCGAGCATGGCGCGGCGTGTGTTCGCGCACGTAGCGCTGGCCGCTGCCCGGCAATGCCGGTGTGCTCCAGCCCAGGGCGTTGAACTCGTGGTTGCCCATGATGCACAGCGCCTGGCCGGCCATGACCATGTCGTGGACGATGTGCAGCGCCTCGCGGATCCGCGGGCCACGGTCGATGATGTCCCCCAGGAACACGGCCATGCGCGACGGATGCCGCCAGACCCCGCCCTGCTTGTGGTAACCGAGTCGGTCCAGCAGGTGTTCCAGGGTCAGGGCGCATCCGTGCACGTCACCGATCAAATCGTAACTGCGCGCAGGATCGAGCATCAGTCGCCTCCACCCCCCAACCGACTGCCCCAGCCAAGCTTGGTCCGGCAGACTTCGTAGTAATTGTGATCCAGCGGATGGATCAGGCGCAGCTTCTGCGCTTTTTTGCTGACGGTGATGGTGTCACCCGGCGCGCAGGTGAAATGGTTCTGGCCGTCACAGGACACTTGCGGGTAGATCTGCATATCCTTGGACACGACGATTTTCAGCTCACTGTTGCCATCGACCACGATCGGTCGCCCAGACAAGGTATGGGGGTACATGGGCACAATCACAATAGCGTCGAGCTTGGGATGCATGATCGGCCCGCCGGCCGACAGCGCATAGGCGGTGGAGCCGGTGGGGGTGGCGACGATCAGGCCGTCGGCTTTCTGGCTGCAGACGAACTGGCCGTCGATGTACAACTCGAATTCGATCATCCGCGTGGACTTGCCGGGGTGCAGCACCACGTCGTTGAGGGCATCGCCCTGGCCGATAGCCTCGGCGTGACGGCGGACCTCGGCCTGCAGCAGGAAGCGGTTTTCCACCAGGTAGTGGCCGTCCAGGACCTCGGCGACCTTGATCTCCAACTCATCGGGGCGGATATCGGTGAGGAACCCCAGGCTGCCGCGGTTGATCCCCAGCACCGGGATGTTGTGCCGCGCCAGGGCCCGCGCGGCCCCCAGCAGGCTGCCGTCGCCGCCGACCACGATCACCATGTCACAGACTTCGCCGAGCATCTTGCGCGACGACGTCTGCAAGCCATGGCCCGGCAGGACTTCGGCGATGGTATCTTCGAGGATCACATGCAGGTGCCGCTCCAGGAGGAAACGTTTGAGACGGCGAACGGTGTCCAACACCTGCGAACTGCCCAGGCGACCGATGATGCCGATATTGCGAAATTGCTCCATGAGGCTCCTGCGAGGGTCTGCGGCGGGCGAAAAACACGATTATGGGCGAAAGCGCGCCGTAGACAAAATCCTTTAAGCCTTCAGCGCAACGGCTATGCTCGCAAGATGATCCTGTTCCCTGAATTGCTGGACTTGCCCCGACGCCTGCACCATCCCGAAGTGCGCGATCTCGCGTGGACGATCATCGCCCCGCCGATGCTCATCGATACGCCCTGGCCCCAGCGCCATCCCCTGACAGGCAGTGATTGGGTGCAGGAGCCAGGCCGATTGGAACACTGGCTGCGGCAACTGGACCGCGACAGCTATCCATTGCTGCACTGCCTGTCCCAAGGGCGAACGCGCCGCCTGGGCCTGTATTACGAAAGGCTGTGGCAATTCGCCGTGCAGCATGCCCCGGGCATCGAATTGATCGCCGCGAACCTGCCGATCCGACGCGAAGGCCATACCTTGGGCGAGCTGGACCTGTTGCTGCGTGATCGCGACGGCATCCACCACCTGGAACTGGCCATCAAGTTGTACCTCGGCCCCCAGCACGGAAACGGACTGGACGCCGCGCAATGGCTGGGCCCGGGCTGCCATGACCGGCTCGACCGCAAACTGGCGCATCTGCGCGAGCACCAATTGCCGATCTCGGCCCGCCCGGAAAGCCGCGAGGCCCTGGCGGCACTGGGCATCGAGCCCTCGGGCCTCGAACTGTTTCGCTCCGAGCTGTGGCTGGGCGGGTATTTGCTCTACCCCTGGCCGGGCCAGGCCGAACCACCGGCCGGCGCCCACCCCAGGCATTTGCGCGGTCGCTGGCTGCATCAACGGGACTGGCCTGCGTTCATCGCCCAACGTCCGCCGGGTCGCTGGCAACCCCTGCCCCGCGCCGCCTGGCTGGCCCCGGCGCATTATCCGGCCGAGCAAACCTGGAGCACCGCGCAACTGGACGCCTGGCGAATGGCCCTGGACCCCATGGCGCCGGCACAGTTGATGGTGCGCCTGAGCGAAAACGCCGAGGGCGAGTGGGAAGAAGCCGAGCGGGTGTTCCTGGTGGCGGATCGTTGGCCGGATGTGCCGGGCGGTGGCTGAGCCTTGTGCTGCCTGTCAGGACCTCATCGCGAGCAAGCTCGCTCCCACATTGGAAAGCACCTTTCTGCCAAAGTGAGTTCCCGCATTGGAATGCGCGCCCTTGTGGGAGCGAGCTTGCTCGCGATGAAGCCAACTCGGTTCTAGAAGGACAACCGCGCAGCCAACGCCGCCAACGTCACCAGCAGCACCGGCACCGTCAGCACAATCCCGACCTTGAAGTAATACCCCCAGCCGATCTGGATGTTCTTGCGCGCCAGCACATGCAGCCACAGCAACGTCGCCAGGCTGCCAATCGGCGTGATTTTCGGGCCCAGGTCGCTGCCGATGACGTTGGCGTAGATCATCGCCTCCTTCACCACCCCGGTGGCCTGGCTGGCGTCGATGGACAAGGCGCCGATCAGCACCGTCGGCAAATTGTTCATGGCCGACGAGAGCAACGCCGTCAGCACACCGGTGCCCATGGCCGCGCCCCATACGCCATATTCGGCGAAACCGTCGAGCCAATGGGCCAGGTAACCAGTCAGCCCGGCGTTGCGCAGGCCATAGACCACCAGGTACATCCCCAGGGAAAAGATCACGATCTGCCAGGGCGCTTCCTTCATCGCCTTGCGGGTGGAGATCTTGTGGCCGTGGGCCGCGACCGCCAGCAGCAACGCAGCACAGACCGCCGAGATCGCACTGATGGGAATCCCCAGCGGCTCCAGGGCAAAGCAGCCCAACAGCAGGATCACCAGCACCGCCCAGCCGGCATAGAACGTCGCCTTGTCGTGGATCGCCGTCGCCGGATCGTCCAGTTGATCGGGGTCATAGTCGCGCGGAATGTCGCGGCGAAAGAACCACAGCAGGATGGCCAGGCTGGCCGCCACGCTCACCAGGTTCACCGGCACCATGACCGCCGCGTAGCGGTTGAAACCAATGCCGAAGAAGTCCGCCGAGACGATGTTCACCAGGTTCGACACCACCAGCGGCAGGCTCGCGCTGTCGGCAATGAAACCGGCGCCCATCACGAACGCCAGGGTCGCCGCCGGGGAAAACCGCAGGGCCAGCAACATGGAAATCACGATAGGCGTGAGGATCAGCGCCGCCCCGTCATTGGCAAACAACGCCGACACCAGCGCCCCCAGCAACACCATGAAGGCAAACAGCTTGCGCCCGCTGCCCTTTCCCCAGCGGGCCACATGCAGGGCCGCCCAGGCGAAGAACCCCGCCTCGTCCAGCAGCAGGCTGATGATGATCAGCGCGACAAACGTCCCGGTGGCGTTCCAGATGATCTGCCAGACCAGCGGGATATCACTGACCTGCACCACCCCGCTCAGCAAGGCCAGCACCGCGCCCAGCGTCGCGCTCCAACCGACACCGAGCCCCTTGGGTTGCCAGATCACCAATGTAATAGTCAGCAGGAAAATCAACGACGCGATGAGCATGCGCAACAGCCTTGAAAAAGGGATGGGAAAGAAGGACTCAGCAGCAACGCGCCACCGGACGATCAGGCATGGCGTTCAAGCGCTGCACATCCGCTGTCAGCCAGGCGGTACTGGCCGTCAACGCCTGCTCCAGCATCGTACTGACCCAGGCCGGTAACTGCGGGTGCTGGCGGTAATAAACCCACTGCCCCTGGCGTCGGTCGCTGAGCAGCCCAGCGTTGCGCAACTGCGCCAGGTGCCGGGAAATCTTCGGCTGACTCAGGCCCAGCGCGGCGGTGAGCTCACAGACACACAACTCGCCTTCACGGGCCACCAGCAACGCAATGCGCGTACGGGTGTCATCGGCCAGGGCCTTGAAGACATCGACGGGATTGGGGGAATCGGGCATGGCGTGGGCAAGCCTGGGATGAGCGAATGGCGAATATATGGATATTCGAATACTCAGTAAAGCGGGGATTTGGATTTGCCAGATGCGTTTGCAGATGTACATGCACTTGTGGCGAGGGGATTTATCCCCGTTGGGGCGCGAAGCGCCCCCATTCAAATTGTCTGGCACACCAGGGTGTTGGGTTTGGGGCCGCTTCGCAGCCCAACGGGGATAAATCCCCTCGCCACAGAGGTGCCTGGCTTGAAGTTCCAGTGGCCGTCAAGCCTTTTTATGCTGCTCGACCCACTTGCCATAGGCATCGATGAATTTCTGCAAGAACGGCCTGACGGACTCCGACAGGTTGCCCGCCTCGTCGAACGCCGTCCCGGCGTTACTCAGGTAGCCTTCCGGCTGCTGCATGCAGGGCACGTCAAGGAACACCAGGGACTGGCGCAAATGATGATTGGCGCCGAAACCACCAATGGCACCCGGCGAGGCGCTGATCACCGCGCCCGGTTTGCCACTCAGGCAACTCTGGCCGTAGGGGCGCGACCCCACATCGATGGCATTTTTCAACGGTGCCGGCACCGAACGGTTGTACTCCGGCGTGACGAACAACAAGGCATCGGCCGCGCCTACCTGCTGGCGGAAAGTGCTGTAGGCTGGCGGAGGGGAAACATCGATGTCTTCGTTATAGAGCGGTAACTCGCCAATCTCGATGATATTCAGTTTGAGGTTGGCTGGCGCCAGGTCAGCCAGTGCCAGCGCGACCTTGCGGTTGATCGATGCCTTGCGCAGGCTGCCCACCAAAACGGCCACTGTGTAGACATTACTCATGAGAGGCTTCTCGACTGTCGGCTCAAAGGAGCCTGTAGTTATAGATGATCGGGGTGACAATTGGACCAGTGGAGCGACAAAAACCGGCCGGCTGGACTATTTTTTTCATGTAGGAAAACTTACCGCGCTTGACCAGGGTCTACAGAACCGCAAATCGAGTGATCTATTTCCAGAGGTTCTAAGCAATGGCAGCAGTACTTGTCGGACAATTTCATGCGCGGGACGCCGAAGGTCGCGTCTATTCGGTGCATGAGTTTCAGGAATCGACCCCGTCGCCCGACGGAAACGGCAAGGAGCCTGTCACTACCTATAAATTGGCTATCGGGGATCGAGTCAACAAGCTCGACGACGGCAAATTTATTCTCGTGCAATCGCAAATCGAATTGACGCGCGAACCGGAAACGCCACTGCCCACTCAAACGCCCACTGAAACGCAAATAGCTTCATAACCGTTGGTTATGAGCAGAAGTCATGCCCGGACTTGGGTTAGGATTCAGCCAATCAATGGCTCACCCGCCGAACATGGACTTCTTGCATGCGTTTACGCCACATCGAAGTGATCCAGGCGCTGCTGCAGACCGGCCACCTCGGCACGGCGGCCGAATGGCTGCAACTGCCGGTGGCGGAGGTCGAGGCGATACTGCGCGATGCCGAGGCCCAATTGGGTTTCATGCTGTTCGCCAGCGTGCG
This sequence comes from Pseudomonas sp. NFIX10, assembly GCF_900111955.1. Classification (NCBI taxonomy): domain Bacteria; kingdom Pseudomonadati; phylum Pseudomonadota; class Gammaproteobacteria; order Pseudomonadales; family Pseudomonadaceae; genus Pseudomonas; species Pseudomonas sp. NFIX10. Next base: position 77,907 of record NZ_FOKH01000031.1, read on the forward strand.
CGGTCGCTTGCAGGCCACCCGGGAAACCCTTGAATTGCGCGACGGTATCACGCGGGTATACGACACCCTCGAACCGGTGCAGCGCCTTGCCAGTAGCCTGAAACACCATCAGGCAGCGCCCTTGCGCATTATCTGCACACCGCCGCTGGCCCAGCGGTTGCTGCCCCAGAGCATCGCCGCCTTGCGTCGTCGCCATCCGGATGCGCCGTGCACCCTGCTCAGCCGACCGACCCGCGACATCGTCCACAGCCTGCTGTTGCGCGAAAGCGACCTGGGCCTGAGCCTGCACGACCCGGAACATCCCGACATCCATTGCCGGATGATCGCCCAGGGCAAACTGCAATTGCTCGCGCCCCACGGCTGGCTGCAACCTCGTCAAAAATATATTTCGCTTCAGGACCTGGCGGGCCAGCCGTTGGTGGGCCTGGATGGCCACGACCCGCTGAGCCCCGCATTCGAGCATAAACTGGCGGCGCTGCGTCCGGCGCCCATGATCCAGCTCCGCGTCCAGACCCATCAGATGATGCGCGCCATGGTCGAGGCCGGCGAAGGCCTGGCCATCGTCGACCCGTTCACCGCCTCGGGCGCCAAGGACGGCGGCCTCGACGTCTGCCCGGTATCGCCCGCCATCGCGATTGGCCTCTATGCCTTGAGCCTCAACGGCGCCCCCTCTTCACCCGCCCTTCAATCGCTGCTGGAACGGGTTACGGAACAAGCCGAGGCGTTGCTGAGCCACTGATCGACATGCCCAGTGGGTCGTCGAACAGCCGGTACCAGAACAGCGCGACTTCGGCGGTATGCCGGTCAATGCCGCGATAGCGCAGGTGATCGATACCACCCAGCACGTAACCGCAACGCTCATAGAGCCGGCAGGCGCCCAGATTGTTGTTTTGGGTCTCGAGCATGATGCCCGGCAGTTTTTTCTTGCGGCTCCAGAACTGGGCGACATCGAGCAACGCCTTGGCCACTCCGTGGCGACGGGCCGGGGCGTGTACCGCCAGCTCATCGATGTGGGCATAACCGTTCCAGTTGGTACTGACCACCAGGTGCCCGACGGGCTGGTCATCGAGGTAGGCCATGAAGATCTCGCTGTCCGGGGCATCGCGGAAGCTGCTGAACTCCTCGGGATCGATGCCATAGCACTTGCGATAGGGAACGATGGGCGTCACCGGCCATTGGCTGACGGGACGGCCGATCTGCGCCGTCGCGTAGTCGCTGACTTCAAAGCTGAAATCGCTGCCCCAGATGTAGGCGGCAAAGCCATCATCGACGATGCGCACCGACAGTCCGGGGTGCTTGGGATTCATGACCGGTTGCATACTGGGGAAGGTCCTCATTCCTTGAAGCCCCCAACGGTGTGGTGCCATCCATTGCCCTTGTCTTTCAAATCATCACACATCAAGCGGGATCCGTACCGTAGCCTGCCCTCAGGGTAGAAGGTCGTGGCAATTGTGGCGAGAAATGAACAATGGGTGCCCCTGCGCAAACGAGCGTGTTCGCGATGGCGGTAGTCCAGCCTGCATCAATGCTGCATGTGCTGCCGTCATCGCGAGCAAGCTCGCTCCCACAGGAGGGGTTTCATCACTGCGTGGCGGCCTGTGCCTCGGCCAACTGTGTCCACAATGCCGGAGCACCCGCGGACTTGGCGATGGCTTCCAGACGCGCGGCATGCTCGGCCAGGTCGCTTTCGCTGGCGCGAATGATCCGCGATGGCTGGCGGTCGGCGGGCAAACGGCGAATTTCCGTGGCCTGGTTGCCGGAGCCTTCGCCGGTACCGTTGCCGTCCGAGGCGTTGCCGGCCAGGGACAGGCTGGTCTGGCCACCGGTCATGGCCAGGTAGACGTCGGCCAGGATCTCGGAGTCGAGCAAGGCGCCGTGCAGTTCACGACCGGAGTTGTCGACACCGTAGCGCTTGCACAAGGCGTCGAGGCTGTTGCGCTGCCCCGGGTGCCGTTCCCGGGCCATCATCAGGGTGTCGAGGATGGTGCAATGCTGGGTGATGTCGGCCCGTTCGTGTTGCCCCATCAGGGCGAATTCGTTGTTGATGAACCCCACGTCGAACGCCGCGTTGTGGATGATCAACTGCGCGCCCTGGATGAATTCGAAAAACTCATCGGCCACTTCGGCAAACCGCGGCTTGCCCACCAGGAATTCGTTGGTGATGCCGTGGACGCCAATAGCGCCCTCGTCACTTTCACGGTCCGGTTGCAGGTAAACGTGGAAATGGCGACCGGTCAGGCGCCGGCCGATCAGCTCGACACAACCGATTTCAATAATCCGGTGACCATCGGTCACCGGCATGCCGGTGGTTTCGGTATCCAGTACTACAGATCTGTTGGCCATCAGTGTTCAGCTCTCAGCGGGCAGTCTTTCAAAAGGGCGGATCTTAACACGCCCCGTGGGAATGACTGACCACAGCTTTTGTGGCGAGGGGATTTATCCCCGCTGGGCTGCGATATAGGTAGTCCGTTCCTTGCTCCCCCATACTGATACTCGCTGGAGTCCGGTTGTCGCGAGGAAGGAACATGCACCTGCGAGCTACGAATAGGGCTGCAACGCATCTCGATGATTACTGCTTCACCTTCGAGCCCAGCAGGTGCGCTTGCGCCCTCTAACGAACACTCAGGGAAAGCCGGGCACGGCTCTCTATATCGCCTTCGCTGGACGCAAGCATGCATGTTCCTGCATGTACTTTAGCGTCTGTGGAGGTGTGCAATGCAAACGCTCTTGTCTCAGAAATTCACTGCTTATATCGGAATTGATTGGGCCGAT
>NZ_FOKH01000034.1:0-75949 GCF_900111955.1 Pseudomonas sp. NFIX10
TGCCATCCCGGTCGCGTGGGATATCCAGCCGCAGCGGACCATCTCCGGTCAAAACGGTTTTTCCACTCTTGCCATTGCGCTGATTAGTTTCATCCTCCGGGCGCTGCGCGCCCGGGGGATAGCCCAAGTGGTGGCCGAGTTCAGCGGTCAAGGCTCGTTCAATCAGGGCCTTCTTGAACGCTGCCGAGGCGTCCTCGATGGCTTCCGCTGTCATCAGCCCCTCACCAAACTGCTCAAGCAGCTCTTTGGGGATTTTGGGCAGGTCACGCAGGGGTTTCTTTTTGGTTGGCATACATGCACCTCTTACTCATGTTATGCCCGAACACAAAATTTCTGACACTCCCGAATCGCGGCGTATTCATCGCGGGCAAGCCTTGCTCCCACAGAGGCTACTGCTCGCCACACCAACTTTTCCGTGCCCTCGCTGCCCATCCCCCCTAAAATACCGCCATTCCCGATCCGCCCGCCCCGAGGCCGCTTGTCCATGTCCGCCACCGCAACTCCAGCCCGTCCCGCGCCGGATCACCACGCCCAGTTCATCGAACTGCTGCACACCAGCCTTGAACAAAACGCTTTCATCAAACTGGTGCTGGCCAAGTACGTCGGGGATGAGGCGGACCTCCAGCGGCTGATCATCAAGCAGCTGACGGTCAAGGATCAGCCGTGCCTGTCCTTCGTCTACCGCTACAAGACTCGCGACATCACCAAGAACTTCCCGCTGGTCGAAGGCGTGGACACCATCGCCGCGTTGTTGCCAGCGTCGTTCAAGAACGCGCATTTGCTGGCGGTCACCGACGAGGCGCAACTGGAGTACAGCAAAAAGGGCAAGAGCTCGCTGTTCAAGAGCAAGCCCCAGCAACTGCGGGAAGTGCCGTCTGCCGAGCACAACCGCGAGAAGAACCGCTTCCTCGACCTGAGCCGGCCATTTTTGGCCGACCTGGGCGTGACCAACCACAAGCACGAGCTGATTCCGGCGATGTCGCGCAAGTGGAAGCAGATCAACAAGTTCATCGAGGTCTTCAGCCACGCGCTGACGTCTTCGCCGCTGGCCCTGGACAAACCGGTGCGGGTCTCGGATTTCGGTTCGGGCAAAGGCTACCTGACTTTCGCCATCCACGATTACCTGCGCAACACCTTGCAGGCCGAAGGCGTGGTGACCGGTGTCGAGCTGCGCGAGGACATGGTCAAGCTGTGCAACGAAGCCGCCGCGCGGCTGGAGCACCCGGGCCTGAGCTTCCAGCACGGTGACGTGCGCAGCGTGGCGCCGAGCGCGGTGGATGTGATGATTGCCTTGCATGCCTGCGACATCGCCACCGACTACGCGATCCACATGGGCATTCGCTCGGGTGCCTCGATCATCATGTGCTCGCCGTGCTGCCACAAGCAGATCCGCCTGCAGATCCAGAGCCCGGCCTTGCTCAAACCGATGCTGCAATACGGCCTGCACCTGGGCCAGCAGGCGGAAATGGTCACCGACAGTTTGCGGGCGCTGTTCCTGGAAGCCTGCGGCTACGAGACCAAGGTCTTCGAGTTCATCTCCCTGGACCACACCAACAAGAACAAAATGATCCTGGCCGTCAAGCGCGCCGAACCTGTGGATCCCTCCGAGCTGCTGGCAAAAATCGAAGCACTCAAGGCCTTCTACCACGTCACCGAGCATTGCTTGGAAACGCTACTGCGGGCGGATGGTTATCTCTAGCACCGAGCCCCTGTGGGCGCGAGCTTGCTCGCGATGGAACGATGACGCGGTGTGCCTGAAGGACCCCATCGCCTGAATCGCGAGCAAGCTCGCTCCCACAGACTGTCCTGCCACTTCATTTTTGTGCAGCCCGTCAGGTAATGACGGGTTATCGCTCATCCGACGACTTACCGGACTACCTTTAATGCGTTCACCCCTCACGCATTTCCAAAGGAGCCCAACCCATGGCCGCCAAGAAAATCCTGATGCTGGTCGGCGATTACGTCGAAGATTATGAAGTCATGGTGCCATTCCAGGCGTTGCAGATGATCGGTCACACCGTGCACGCGGTGTGTCCTGACAAAACAGCTGGGCAGACCGTGCGCACGGCGATCCACGACTTTGAAGGCGACCAGACCTACAGCGAGAAACCGGGGCACCTGTTTGCCCTCAACCATGATTTCGCCGATGTCGAAGCCGCTGACTACGACGCGTTATTGGTGCCGGGCGGTCGTGCGCCGGAATACCTGCGCCTGAATGAAAAAGTCCTGCAACTGGTGCGTGATTTCGATCTGGCGGGCAAGCCGATTGCCGCGGTGTGCCACGGTGCGCAATTGCTGGCCGCGGCAGGCATTCTTGATGGACGCGAATGCAGCGCCTACCCGGCGTGTGCGCCGGAAGTACGCCTGGCGGGCGGGACCTATATCGACATTCCGGTGACCGAGGGCCATGTCCAGGGCAACCTGGCGACCGCACCGGCCTGGCCCGCGCACCCGAACTGGCTGGCGGGGTTCCTGACCCTGCTGGGCACGGCCATCACCCTGTAGCGCTGCGACATCGTTGGTGCCAGGGATAAGGCCTTGGCGCGCGTTGACGGCAAACCAACCGACGCAATGCTGCGATCCTGTGGCGAGGGGATTTATCCCCTCGCCACAAGTCCAGCCTGTCTCTAATCCATAGAGTCGTGACCCCTGCAGGCTTACGCTAAATCTCCACCGGCACCGACAATTTCGGATCGCCCAGCGGATGACTCTTGGCATCAAAAAAGCGCAATTCAATATCCAGCCCATGGAAGACCTTGGCGTAATGCCGTTTCTGGTGCTGGATGAACGCCTGGCTGCGCGGGTAGATCGAAATCGCCACGGTTTTCGGTGCGGCCAGGCGCAGGGCATGGACAATGTGCCGGTCCTGCTCGCCCAGGGCATGGCCGAACAGGCACAGGTTGTCGCCATGGCGCAGCAACTGGTCGTAGCAGAACGATAGGTAATCGCTGCTGCGGATGGTCTTGAGCTTGTCCGCGCTGGGGCCTTCATTGACGAACAGCGGCACGTCGTCGAGGGTCTTGATCGTGTTGTTGATGGCGAAACTGCCCAGCAAGGTGCCTTCGGTGGACGTGAGCTTGCGCGCCGTGCCGTCCTGGTTGCGCACCAGGTGCAGGCCACCGTGCAGGTACAGCAAGCGCGGTTTGTCCGTGGTCACCTGGCTCAGGTCGAAACTGTGATCATCGCCGAGGAACAGGTCGCTGATGGTCTCGGTCCCATGCTGGATCGCCCAGTAGTTGAGCAGATCGTAGTTGGTGGTGAACACCGTGCGGTAGCGGCTCAGTTCCTGGTTGAGCGTCGCCAGGGTCGACGGTTGCACCAGGCGCCAAGGGATGTGCACGGCGTGTACGGTGTTGATCAGCGCTTCCTTGATCGCGTAATAGCGGTTACGCGGGGCGGCGGAGCTGACGGCCAGGGCCTTGTTGACCCGACTGGTGGTTTTCAGTGCCCCGAGCACCTGTTCGAAACTGCGGGTCTGCATCGCGTCGAACACGCTCAGTTCCGACGGGCTCAAGGGTTTCTCCTCGACGGTGCGGGCGTTTTCGAACAGCGAGTCATAGCCGAAATCGTCCCACACCGCACGGCTGGCCCCATTGCCCACCAGCAGGCCGCTGAAGGCGGTATCGGCGCGCACGGCCTCCCAGTTTTCGAGCCGGGTGTCGTATTCCTGGAAATCGGTCATCGCAAGGATCATCTCAAAACGTGGTAAAGGCAGGCCGCGACTTTATCACGCCCCAGTCTTGAGCCAGATCAAGATGCGTCGTGACTACTGGGTCATGCTGTAGGTCCTGCCGATCCGGCCTCTACCAGGAGTGTGACCCCATGAGCAGTACTTTTTTCATTCCCGCCGTGAACATCATGGGGCTGGGTTGCCTGGATGAAGCGATGACCGCCATCCGCAACTACGGCTTTCGCAAGGCGCTGATCGTCACCGATGTGGGGCTGGCCAAGGCCGGCGTCGCCAGCAAGGTGGCCGAACTGCTGGCGCTGCAGGACATCGATTCGGTGATTTTCGACGGTGCCAAGCCCAACCCGAGCATTGCCAATGTCGAGCTCGGCCTGGGGTTGTTGACGGAAAGCCGGTGCGATTTCGTGGTGTCCCTGGGCGGCGGTTCCCCTCACGATTGCGCCAAGGGCATCGCGTTGTGCGCCACCAACGGCGGGCAGATCAGTGACTATGAAGGCGTCGACCGCTCGAGCAAGCCGCAATTGCCGCTGATCGCCATCAACACCACGGCCGGCACCGCCAGCGAAATGACCCGCTTTTGTATCATCACCGACGAGACACGCCACGTGAAAATGGCGATTGTCGATCGCAACGTGACCCCGCTGATGTCGGTGAACGACCCTGCACTGATGGTGGCGATGCCCAAGGGCCTGACGGCCGCCACCGGCATGGATGCGCTGACACATGCGATCGAGGCTTATGTGTCCACCGCCGCCAATCCGATTACCGATGCCTGCGCCCTGAAGGCCATTACCCTGATCAGCGACAACCTGCGCCTGGCCGTGCGCGACGGCAACGATCTGGTGGCGCGGGAAAACATGGCCTACGCGCAGTTTCTCGCGGGAATGGCGTTCAACAATGCGTCGTTGGGTTTCGTGCACGCCATGGCCCATCAACTGGGTGGTTTTTACGACTTGCCTCACGGCGTGTGCAACGCGGTGTTGTTGCCCCATGTACAGCGCTTCAACGCCTCGGTGTGCGCCGCTCGCCTGAGCGACGTGGCCCATGCCATGGGCACCGATACACGTGGTTTCAGCTCGGAAGAGGGCGCACGGAGCGCTATTGCGACGATCCGCAGCTTGGCCCATGACGTGGACATTCCGGCCGGTTTGCGTGACTTGGGCGTGCGCCTCAACGACGTACCGTTGCTGGCCGCCAACGCTTTGAAAGACGCGTGCGGCCTGACCAACCCGCGGGCGGCGGACCAGCGGCAGATCGAGGAGATTTTCCGCAGCGCGTTCTAAGCGACCCGGGGCGGCACGAACCTCACACAGAGCATCGCCGCCGCCCCCAGCAGTGCGCACAATGCCGCCAACGGCCAGGCCTGTTGGCTCAACAACAGGCTGGCCATGGCGCCGATCACCGAGGCCATCAGTTGATGCAGGAACCCGCTCAACGCCATGGCATAAGCGCCGGCCACCGGTGAGCCTTCGTTGGCCAGGGACAGGCTGATGGGGTAGATCAACGATTGGCCAAACACCGCGAAGCAATACGGCAGCCAGAAGAGCAGCGCGATGCCGCTCAGGGTGAGGCTGCCTGCCAGCATGGTCATGCTGCCGCCCAGCACCAGCGCGATGCCCCAGCCCATCATTCGCCGTTGACCGGTGCGCAGCACAAACGCGTTCACCGCCAGCGCCCCGAGCAGGTACGCGGCACTGATCGGCCAGCCCAGCAGGCCGTACTCGATGGCCGACCAGTGGAAGCTTTCCTGCAGGATCAGCGGCGCGGCGGTATTGAAGGCGACGATCACGCCGTACCCCAGCCCACCGGCCATGGCCGGCAGCAGGAACGCGCGTTGTCGGAATATCTGCCCGTAGATCCCCCATGCCGATTGCCCATTGCTGGCGTGCACCAACATCGGGAACCTGGCCCGGGACACCGCCGCTGCCATGGCCAGGCTGACGGCGCCCAAACCCTGGAAAATCGCCTCCCAGCCGAAAGCGGCCTGGATCAGCGAGCCCAGGTACTGGCCGATACCGAGGGCTATCACAAAGGCGATCGATATCCAGGACAGGGCCTTGGCCAGCAGGTCGCCGCTGAAACTGTCGCGAATCAAGACCCGCGCCATCACCGAAATACCGCTGGCACCGATGCCCTGAATCAACCTGAACGTCAGGAACGCCTCCACGGTTGTGCCCAGCGGCAGGGCCAGGTTGCCCAGGCCATACAACCCCAGTGCCGCCAGCAAGACCGGTTTGCGCCCCAAGCGTTGGCTCAGGCTGCCCCACAGCAACATGGGCAGCGCCATGCCGATCAGGTACACCGACAGGCCCCAGGAAACCAGCGACGCATCGGCACCCAGGTCCCGGGCGATGCCGGGCAGGGCCGGCAAGTAGATGCTCATGCCCAGTTGTGCCAGGAAAACGGTGGTGCAGGTAAGGATCAAGGTTGTACGGTTCTTCATCGAGCGTCTTGTCTCAAGGGCGGAGGTCACGTCCGTGGGTCAGCAGCAGTTCGGTGATCGTTTCACAAAACGAGCGAATCACGTCCGGCTCCATGTCGGCGCGCAGGGTAATGCGAATGGCAGCCTTGCCTTGCGGCACCACGGGAAAAAATACCGCCGAGGTGAAATACCCCCGTTCGGCCAGTTCGACTGCCAGGCTGTTGGCCAGGGCCGCTTCACCGCAAGGCACCATACGGATCGCCATGGGGGTGCCGCGCTGTCCGGTCCGCACGAGGCTGTCGAAGAGGCGGATATTAGCCTGCAAACGCTCCTGCAGGGCACTGAGTTCGCGGCTGCGGTGCAGGCGGATCGACGCCATGCCGGCACCAATGGCCGCCGCGTTCAGGCTCTGGGACCAATTGCTCGGCCCACCGTAGCGCTGCACCAGCGCCTTGTACCGTTCACAGCCAAACATGACCAGCCCGCCGCTGGCACCGAAGGACTTGGCCAGCGAGGCAACGATCAGGGTGCGCTCGTCCACCGCCGGGATGCGCGAACGGACCAGGCCGGCGCCGGATTCCCCGACGGTAGACAGGGCGTGGGAGTCGTCCAGGTAAAGAAACAAGCCATAGCGCTGCTTGAGATACATCAGGCTGTCCAGGTCCGCCATCCCGCCCATGCTGTAGGCGCCGTCGGCCACATACGCCACGTCGCGCTGGCGTTTGCACACGTCTTCGATGAAATCCATGTCGTTGTGCGGGCAGGTGATGACCTGGGTTTCATCGGCGCAGGCGGCCTTGCTGTGGTTCATCGAGTAATGGGCCTGTTTGTCGAACACCATGACGGGCGCGCGATGGTCGGTGAATGCGCCGCTGGCCAGCAACGGCAGGATCCCGGCGCTTGCCGCACTGCAGGACAGGGCACTGAGGCAACTGGCGCCGAACAGCTCCGACAATTGGCTTTCGTACTGGTCCAGGATCGCCAACTTGCAGCGATTCCTTGAGTTGGCGACCCGCAGGGTCCCGGTTTCCCACAGGGCGGTCATGGCGCCGTCCAGCAGCGCGGGGTGATAGTCCAGGCCCAGGTAGGACGTGGTACAGAAGTGATGAAAGGTCCGACCGTATTGGTCGACCAGCACGTTGGGGGTCTTGACCTCGACATTCAGCCCTGAGATTTTTCCGGCCTCGGTGCCCTGCCAATCCTGGTCAGCGAGGGAAATGAGCTTGCGGTAGTTGGTGAAGTAATGAGGTGGTTGAGCAGTCTGGTCCATGGCCGATTACATTCCTTGGTTGATGGTGCTGTCCGTGGGGTGTTGCGATAGCGGGGTGTTTCCAGACTTTACAGATTGTTGTGCAGGGCTTTGAATCGGCTGTTTCCGGCATGTTTGAGTGTCACTGGGGATTTCCACGTAGGACTTTGCCTAGGACCCTGGCCGGGGAATCCATCGGCACTGTCGGAGCTTGGGAGCACCACGGATCTGTCCCAAGCCCGCTGGGTTATCACGCTTTTCTGAAGGTTGCTTGCTGATGCTCTCAGGCCTCAATCATCTGACCCTTTCGGTCACCGATCTGGATCGCAGTGTGGTTTTTTATGGCGAGCTCTTGCAGTTGCGTCTTGAGGCCAGGTGGAACAGCGGGGCGTATTTGTCGCTGCCGGGTTTGTGGTTATGCCTGTCTCTCGACCCGTTGCGCAGGCCCGAGCCGACTGCGGGCTACACCCATTACGCATTCAGCATCAGCGCCGAGCATTTTCCCGTGCTGGTGGCGCGGCTGAACGCGGCCCAAGTATCGTCGTGGCGAGACAACCGTAGCGAGGGTGATTCGTTCTACTTTCTCGACCCGGACGGGTACAAGCTGGAAGCCCATGTGGGCGACCTGGCGTCGCGACTCAAGGCCTGTCGACAGGCTCCGTATGCCGGCATGGTGTTCTTTACGGAGCCTTGATGGGCCGTGTCGAGTCGAGTGGCAGCGCCTGCCAGGCGTTTCATCCCCTTGAGTTTGATCGCCTGAGCTATCCTCATCGGTATTGGGCGCGTCGGTCTCGCTCGTTGTACAACGTCAGGAACTGACCATCGCCCGCTTCGCTCACCGTTGCATTATCCGGATGGCCTCCAGCCCCATGGACACTTCAAGTTCCGCGCCGCTGGCCAGCTACATCGACCTTCTGCTGGATGCCGTGTGTGCCGTCGACGGTCAAGGGCGTTTCGTGTTTGTCAGTGCCGCCTGCGAGCGCATTTTCGGCTACACCCCCCAAGAGCTGATCGGCCAGGCGATGATCGATCTGGTGCACCCTGCCGACCGCCAGCGGACCCTCGAGGCGGCGCGGGAGATCATGGAGGGCGAGCCCAAGCTCAATTTCGAGAATCGCTACCTGCGCAAGGACGGGCGGGTGGTACATATCCTGTGGTCGGCGCGCTGGTCGCCGGTGGACCAACTGCGCATCGCCGTGGCCCGGGACATCACTGAACGCAAGCAGGCCGAGTCCCGGCAGGCGGCGTTGTATGCGATTTCCGAGGCGGCCCATGCCGCGGCTGATTTGCTGGCGCTGTTCAAGCGCATCCACCTGATTATTGGCGAGTGGTTGCCGGCGCTGAATTTCTCGGTGGCGCTGTATGACGAACAATGTTCGCAGCTGAACTTCCCCTATCACGTCGATGATCGGGAAGGGCAGCCTGAGTTGCCGGGCACGGTCACCGGGCGTTTGTGCGCCGAGGTGATTCGCAGCGGCCAGCCGATCCTGCTGACGCCCGGTGGCACCTCGCTGTCAGCGGGGTTCGACGACCTGGTGGCGCAGCCGGACGCGCCGTGTTGGCTGGGTGTGCCGCTGAATTCGCAGAACGGCACGATTGGCGCGTTGATCGTCAAGAGTGCGCCGGACAACGAGCGCTATACCGAACAGGATAAGGAACTGCTGCAATACGTCTGCGCACAGATCACCATTGCCATCGAACGCAAGCAGTTGCACGCCCGATTGCAGCACATGGCTCAGTATGATCAGTTGACCCAGGTGCCCAACCGCGAATTGCTCCGTGAACGTTTCAAGTGCGCCCTGGCGACCGCCCGCGCCGCATCCGGGCGCATGGCTTTGCTGTATATCGACCTGGACCGTTTCAAACAGGTCAACGACACCCATGGCCACGGAGTGGGCGACATGCTGTTACAGGCGGTGGCCAATCGTATCAAGGGCTGTATCCGCGACACCGACACCGTGGCGCGCATCGGCGGAGACGAGTTCGTGGTCCTGCTGCACAGCATCCAGTCCTTGGAGGATGCCCACAGCGTGCGGGAAAAAATCCACCATGCACTGGCCCAGCCGCTGCGTCTGGACGGGCACTGCCTGAGCATCGAGCCGAGCATCGGCGTGGCCTGTTTCCCCGACCATGGCACTGAAGATGTCGCGCTGTTCCGCCACGCCGACGAGGCGATGTACGCCGCCAAACGCCAAAATCACCAGACGTCCGGCATTTGATAGTGCGTCACCGTTCGTCGTGGCGCCAGCACCTTTCTCAAACCTTCAGCCCGTATCCCATTCGAATACAAGACAGGGCCTGTGTGCCCGGTATTCACGAATAGGGAGGGCTGAACCTGCCTGGTTCAAGCAATGTTTATCCGACAAACATTGCTCACGATCGAACGAAGGTGTCCGAAGCAGGTCGCAAAAGTGGGAGAACCACCATCACGACCGTCGATAGAAACCCGTCGAAAGCCGAAATTGGCCGAAAGCCGGGTCGGACGTCTCGCTGAACATTCATGGCTGGTTCTGATTCAACGGTGGATAACCCACCAGAACTTTTATCAGAGGAGGGCGCAACCATGAGCCGTATGGCCAGCTTTTTTCGCACCACCAGTCTCATCGTGCTGATGGGCCTGGGTGCCAACAGTGCCTGGGCCCAATCGCCTGCCGAATTCATCGACGATGCTTCCGCCAAGGGCATGGCCGACATCGAGACAAGTCGCATGGCCCACGCAAAAGCCGAATCCAGGGAGGTCAAGGACTACACCATTATGGTGATCAACGACCGCACCACCGCCAATCAACATCTGGCGAAGATCGCCAAGAAGCTCGACTTGCCTGTCGCTCCCCGGGAAGAAGTGGCCGACAAGGCCAAGGCCTTGATGCCACAGGTCACGGAAGGCGAGTCGTTCGAAGCGGCGTATGCCGCCAGCCAGGTCAAGGCTACCGAGGAGGCCATCGCGCAGATTCAGCAGCAGGCCCAGACCACCGAAGTACCAGAGATCAAGGCCTTCGCTGACGAAACCCTGCCCAAGTTGCAGACCCATCTCGAGATGGCCAAGGCACTGCAGGCCAGCCGTTGATCTGCCGCATCTGCTTTTACATTCAGGACCGGGGCGTCAGCGTCCCGGCTGATTTTGCCCGCCGAAAAGGAGAACCTCGATGTCCACACGCCGAGAACCCAACCAATACGCGATGCAGAACCCACTGACCCAGTATCCGCGCCCACCCTTTCCCGATCAGCCGCAGTCGCCACCGGGTATTGACCAGGACATGGTGCCCAAGCCCGATCATGGTGAAAAAAGTTACCAGGGCTTCGGGCGCCTGGAAGGACGCAAGGCCCTGGTCACCGGCGGTGACTCAGGCATCGGTCGTGCCGCCGCCATCGCCTATGCCCGCGAGGGCGCGGATGTCGCGATCAACTACTTGCCCAGCGAAGAGCGGGATGCGCGACAAGTCATCGAACTGATCGAAGCCGAAGGCCGCAAGGCGATTGCGATTCCCGGCGACCTCAAGGACGAAACCTTTTGTGTGCAATTGGTGAGCAGTGCCCATGAGCAATTGGGCGGCCTGGATATTGTGGTGAACGTTGCCGGTAAGCAGGAAGCGCAAAAAGACATTGCCGACATCACCACTGCGCAATTCGACGACACTATGAAAACCAACATCTATGCGATGTTCTGGATCTGCAAGGCAGCGGTGCCGCTGATGCCGGCGGGGGCGACCATCATCAACACCGCATCGATCCAATCCTACGACCCGTCTGCGACCCTGTTGGATTACGCCACCACCAAAGCGGCCATCGTGGCGTTTACCAAGGCACTGGCCGGGCAGGTCATCAGCAAAGGTATCCGCGTCAATGCGGTGGCACCAGGGCCGATCTGGACCGTGCTGCAACCGAGCGGCGGTCAGCCTCGGGAAAAGATTCCTACCTTCGGCTCCCAGGTGCCGATGAAGCGCCCAGGTCAACCGGCTGAGTGCGCGCCGCTCTATGTATTGCTGGCATCCCAGGAGTCGAGCTACATCACTGGGGAAGTGTTTGGCGTGACGGGCGGTAATCCGTTGCCCTGATAAGTTGCCGACCGCGCGAGTGGCATGTCGCCCACTCGCGCATCTCTCAGCACTGGTTCAGGTCGATCTTGCTTTTCGCTTCCAGGCCTTCAAGGCTTTTGACCTCGTCGTTGCCCATGGCTTGGTAGTGCTTCCTCAGCGCCTCCAGTTGCTTGAGGTCCAGCGATTCGAGTCCAAGCATCGCGTTCTGTGCCTCTTTGGTCGCTCGCAACAACTCATCGATCTTCAGATGCAAGATGTCCGTATCGCGGTTCTGCGTATTCTGGATCAGGAACACCATGAGGAAGGTAATGATGGTAGTCGAGGTGTTGATGATCAATTGCCAGGTGTCGTTGAAACCGAAGAAAGGTCCGCTGGCTGCCCACAGGGCCAACAACACGATGGCCCCCAGGAATGTCTTGGGGCTCCCCGCCCAGAGGGCCAGTTTCTGCGCGATTTTTGCGAACGTCATTGCCGTGTTTCCTTATTGGATGCATCTGTCTGGTGTGACAGCAACGAGGCGGTGAAAATTCTACTTACATTTCAGTCGCCAGCATCCGTCGACGTTCATCGTCCGGCACGATGACAGTCGCAACCATTGCCGCTCTCGCAGGTCACTGCTCAAAGCCCTCGGCATTGGAGTACATCATGAATCTCGCCCGCACTTTTTGCCTTGCCTGCTGCTTGTTCGCTCTGCAAGGCTGTTTCGACAACTCGGATAACGAGACCAAGGACAACACCGACGGCACCAAGTCTTCGGTGCAGATGCAGGAATCCGGGGCGGAGAAAAAATAGACGGCCCGCCGCCATCGGTGGAGCGATTGCAAACCCCTGTGGGAGCGAGCTTGCTCGCGATAGCGTCAGATCAGCAGCATCCCTGTTGGCTGACAGGGCGCTATCGCGAGCAAGCTCGCTCCCACCTGGTGGCGGCTCCTCACCGGCCTTGTTGCAACACCTTCAGCGCTGCCGACGCCAGGAAGCCGGAGCGGCTCTTCTCTTCAGGATGGTGCAGCACGTATTCATCGATACGGTTGAGCAGATAACCGGGCAACGTGATGTTGAGTTTCTGCGCCTTGCCCAGGTATTTGGTCACATCAATGTCCACCAGTGCCCAAGTGCAGCCGGCATATTTCGGATTGGCGGCGTGCAAGGTGACGGTGTTGGCCGGCGGAATCGGCGAGCCGTCTTCAGCCAGAATTTCAAAATGTCCCTCAATGGCCTCGCGCGCCATCGCCATGGCCTCGTCCAGGTCGTCACCTGCGGAAAAACACCCTGGGATATCCGGCACTTCAACACCCCAGGCGTGTTTGTCATCGCCCATGGAAATCGCAATCGGGTAAAGCATATTCATCGTCCTCCGGGAACGTCGCGCAACGGGCCGGCTGAAGCAGCGCCTGTTGCAAAATACTGATGGCCGTTTTCTTGAGCAGGTCCTTCTTCGGATGAGGAACCGTGACCAATCCCGGTTTGGTCGGGTGCTTGAAGTGATGGTGACTGCCCCGAACCCGCACCAGATACCAACCGTCCGCAATGATCTGGCTTATCAAAAATCGGCTATTCACAACACCTCCGTGTGGTGTGCATGGTGGGTACTATACCTACTGAAATTTAATGATCAACACCATAACCACCAGGGGCGACACTGGCGGGTGGGTGAGTGGGGTGCTCCGAAGTGTAGAAGCCGCGCCTGGCAAGGGGAGCGGCTAGGTGAGTGGGATTATTTCGGAATGTGAGGGGAGGGTAAAAAATACGACCGTGGCGAGGGAGCTTGCTCCCGCTGAGCTGCGCAGCAGCCCCCCGGTTTCAGCCCAGTTCGCTTCGCTCCAGGTGTCCGTCTGACCCGCTTATCCACAGGCACTACGCCTGCTGCACAAACGTCAGCCGCACCGCAAACCCAATCAAAAGACTCCCAAACAACCACTGCTGCACGCGCTGGGCCGAAGGGGAGCGTTGAAGCCAGCGCCCAAGCGCGACACCCACCAACGCGTAGGCGCTATCAAACAACAAACCCACGCTGACCAACACCACGCCCAGGGTCGCAAACTGCCCCAACACCGGTCCGCCCTGTGGATCGATGAACTGCGGCAATAACACCGAGCAAAACAGCAATGCCTTCGGGTTGAGCAAATTGGTTAGCAGCCCACGCCGAATCGCCTGATACCAACGCCGCTTTCCAGCCTCGATACCGGCCCCTTCAAAACTCGGCAACAACGTGGTCCGCAGGCATTGAAACCCGATCCATAACAGGTAGGCAGCCCCGGCCAGGCGCACCGCGTCAAAGGTCCAGGGCGCAGTCTTGAACAATGCCGAGAGCCCCAATGCGGCCAGCGCGACATGACATCCCCGGGCGACGCCCAGGCCCACCGCCGTCGCCAGCGCCGCGCCCCTGCCCTGACGGGCACCGGTTTGCAGCAGCAGAATCATGTCCGGCCCAGGCAGCACATACACCACCATCAAGGCCATCAGGAACAACCAGAGCTCTGCCATGCCACATCCCCCTTCATCGACGATTCGGTCGTGCCAGTCTAGGGCCGAGGGGCAGGGCAGGTGGTTGCGAAGTCAGCTTCTAAAGCTCTGGAAATTGGCATAACCTGCCATGTACTCGTGTCATTCCATCGGGAAATGCCAATTTATGAAACTGGATGCCTTCGACCGCAAAATCCTCGCCGCGCTGCAACGTGACGGTCGGCTGAGTAATGTGCAGCTGGCCGAAGAAATTGGCCTGTCTCCCTCACCCTGCCTGCGCCGCGTGCGGATGCTCGAAGAAGCCGGGGTGATTCGCGGCTATCAAGCCGTCCTCGACCGCGACGAAGTGGGCCTCGGGCTGACGATCTTTGTCGGCGTGAAGGTCGAACGACACAACGACGAACAAGCCGAAGCGTTTCGCCAGGCGGTCACGGCATTGCCGGAGGTGATCTCGGCGTTCCTGGTCTCAGGCGAATCGGATTTCCTGTTGCAAGTGGTGGTGCCGGATCTGCGGGCCTACGACCGATTCCTCACCGGGCGGCTGCTGAAGTTGCCGGGGGTGAGTGACATCCGGAGCAATTTTGCGATTCATACGGTGAAGACGCCGGGGGCGTTGCCGTTGGGGCATTTGCCTGGGGGCTGAGCAATGAACGACACAAGTAGGCCGCCAAGATACAAAAAGCCCCGCTGCGAAAAACGCCGGGGCTTTTTGGTTTGTCGTTAGGTGGGAGTCTTGCGGCTCCCATTCTCAAACGTACGGTCTATCTATTTTTCTCGGCTTTTTTTCTAACTTCAACTTCCGATCTAGGCGTAATGACTTTCACAACGTCATCAATTACCGCCTTGCTCATCTCCAACAAAAAGTGCGCAGCCCAGGCATAGCGGTCGGTGCTCTTTTCAAACGCCGCGTCTTCGGCAAGCCGGTGGGCGAGATGCAAAAGATCCGACGCCCGTTCCAATGCCTCTTGGATGGGGGACGCCGCCGTTGACACGGAACAGTGCTCGATCAGCGGAATAGTTGAAGGGGGTGTAGTCGATGGTTTTTAGCCCAGTGTTTTCGTTCATGGCCTGCCTCCGTTGATCGGAAGGTCGTTGGCTCGAAGCCGAAGCTTGGTTTGGTAAGCGTGGAAATAGGATGGAATTACGTTTCGCATAGTTTCACTCCTTGACTTGAGAAACCGCCGCCATCCTTTCCTAGATTCGGGTGGCGGCCGTACGTGGGCTAGGAACCGGGAATCAAGGCACCCGGCACACCCGAGGGTGTCCCACGCACAGCCGCCATAAAACATCATCGCAAACACAAAAAGCGCCTGCAATTTTCATGGGGCGCTGTGCGCCTTGAATTCAACGGGTTCCTAGGCCCGGTCGTTGAATTTGCAGCGACGTCTGGGAGAGTAGCCATCAAAGGGCAAGGGCAACAAGGCGAAAACTCGCCGAAAAGTAAAGTAAGCGCACCCCCTTCGCAATTCTCGGAATTTGCCTACAAATCTTCAGGGTAGCCATACGGTATTTTAATTGCGCTGATTCTCCAGACCCAGGGATCAGATGCTGTTGATGGACAGACAGGGCCCCGCGACCTCGGAGGAGAAAAAGACATGTCCACCCATCGAAGTCATCAAGCAAGCATTGAGCAATTGCATCGAGAGGTAGAGGCTTTGGCAGAAGAAATGAGGCGCCCGGCCCCGGCCACATTCCGCGTTACGTGGTTGCCGTTCAGCATCGGTGCAGCGTTCGCTCTGATCGTATTTGTCGTCGTCGCTTTTGTCGCTAAGCACGTTTGATGCGCTATCGCTGAGATACCTTTTTCGGCGATGCCGTGGCGGTAGCCGGCTCGAGGCGTATTCGTGGGACATGGGGACAGCCCCTTCCCACTGACGGAATGAATCCGGTAGATGAAAGGATCCCATTTGTTGGCATGGGCGCACTCTGATCCGATCGTGCTTTCTGAAACTTGTCTCCTGGGTTTGAAGGACTACCGGTGCTCGTACTCGACTCAGACGCTGATTGATCGTTACGAGTTGCTCATCAGGGCAAATGCCCGCGCTCTGGGTGAGTTATGGCTGTCGTAGGTCGGTAGATTCAAAGGCGCTGCAGGTTGGCTTTGGCCAGTCTGGGTAGGCCCGATAACCTCGTTGTGTCGAGCTCCTCCAAGTGTTACTGCCAGTTTTGATGAGGCTAGGATTGGGTTTTTTTCACTCACCCCAGTCGGATTTCCCCAACGAAATAGAGTAAAAGCGCCACTCCCCTCGGAGCAACGATCTGGCTTTCGGTGGCCTGAGTTGTTTTCGTAGGGAGCCAATATCGACTTCCGTGAGCCTACTGGAGCCCCACGGCTTCATCGCAAGAAGACTTCTGACCTAGACATTACCCAAGATCGGGCTTGAAAATTGCTGTGGCAATCGGGTGACCAACCGGAGCATGCCCATGCAAATCAATCAGATGGACATGACGAGCTCAGAGCTCGATCTTTTCGCTCAAATCATCTGGCGCCTACGCACAGGTGGGGCTGGGGATGACGTGCGCCAGCAGGTGCTCGGAGATGTGACCCTGCTACTTCGTTCAGACTTCGGTGCCTCTTATCTCTGGGATAGCTCTCGCAAACTTTCCACGCGTTGTGCCGCAGTTAACATCGATGCACGTATGCTTAGGGAGTATGACGAGCAGAACCACCTACGGGATACCGTTACTCCGGTGTTAAGAGCGACTCGGCAAGCGGCGTGTGTCGATGAAGTCATCGGCAGGCGATGCCTGGAGAGAAGTGAACACTACTCCGAATTTTTGAAGCCATGCGGGATGCATCACGGCGTGAACGTATTCTTCTTCAACCAGGGAAAGGACGTTGGTGATTTACGGATATGGCGCAGCTCTGGGCAACCTGCATTCGGAACCAGAGAGATCTCGCTGCTCAACACCCTGACTCCATATTTTCAGGAAGCGCTTGCAGTAAAGTTGCCTCTCAATGGTGCCTTGAGCCCTCGCGAGCGAGCCGTTGTCGAGCACGTCGCAGCAGGTCGTAGTGATAAGGAAATAGCCCGGCTTATGTCTATCGGCTTCACTACCGTGCGGACTCACCTGAAAAACGCTATGGCCAAGACGAATTCTGTTAATCGAACCGAACTGGCCATGCGTGCGGGAGTGCATTAAGACATCCTCATTAATGAGGATGTTTGGTGGATTATTCCTTGTGAGTAAATGAGTTCACCGAGACCTGTAGTAGGTATCGACTGATTCTCAAGGAATACTCATGAAGACCAGACTTTCTTGCTTGGTGGTCAGCTTTATGGTCGCAAGTGCTGGCGCATCCGCGTCGGGCTTACCGAAAGACCTCTATCTGATGAGTGCTGAGCAGACAGCACACGCCATCTGTGAAAAGAAGATTTCCAGTGAGTCAGTTGTGACGTACTGGTTAGGGCGTATCCAGGCCCATCCCGAGCTTAACGCCTTCATCTCGCTAGACCCCAAACAAGCCTTGGCACAAGCGCGTGCAGCCGATAGCCGCCTTGCAAATGGTGAGGGTTGTCTTCCGCTTGGAGGCGTACCCATTGCGATCAAGGACAATATCCAGGTCGTGGGTTTTCCGAATACTGCCGGCACGCCTGCTTTGGCAAATTTCTATCCTAAGGCCAATGCTCCCATCATCGACAAGCTCCAAGCTGCTGGCGCCATCGTAGTCGGCAAGACCAACATGCATGAGCTGGCGTTCGGAGCCACGGGATACAACACGGCTTTTCACTTACCAGGCGTCGTAGGCGTTCGCAATGCCTATGACTCCAGCCGCATCGCAGGTGGCTCATCGTCTGGAAGCGCAGCAGCCTTGGGTGCTCGTATGATTCCTATCGCGATGGGTACCGATACAGGGGGCTCGACTCGTGAGCCTTGTGCGCTCAACGGCTGCGTAGGGTTTCGTCCCACTGTCGGTAGGTATAGCGGGGTGGGGATTACCCCTATCTCACCCAGCCGTGACACAGCCGGGCCTATGGCTAACAGCGTCGCGGACATCGTTTTGTTGGACTCGATCCTGAGTGGCGCATCGCCTCTGCGTCCAGTGCCAGCAAACCGTATCCGGGTTGGCATCCCTGACTTTTTCTGGGAGACCCTTGAGCCTGAAGTCTCCGTACAGGCCCAGTCTGCGGTTGAGAGGCTTCGCAGTTCGGGGGTTCAGGTTGTCTCTGTCACAATGCCCGATATTGCTAAGTTGGCCTCCGCTGTCGCGACTCCAATTGCGATCATGGAAGCCCGCAAAGCACTGACGGACTATCTGAAGACCCAATCTACAGGCGTTTCATTCGAAACGCTTGCTTCTCAGGTGTCCAGTCCCGATGTCCAGGGTATTGTTTCGGGCTTGGTTGTGCCGGGCAAAGTGCCTGGGCCTGAGGGAACATTGATTGCAGGAACGCAAGCGTATGAGCATGCACTCAGGACTGGGGTACCAGCATTGTTGGCTCTCTACCAGAAGACGTTCAAAGACAACAAAATTGATGCCTTGCTCTTTCCTACCGTCCCAGAGGTAGCGATCAAAACTGGGCCAGATGCAAGCACTGCTCAAAAATTCGCGCGGATCATTCGTAACACCGATCCCAGCAGCAACGTAAAGATGCCTGGACTTAGTATCCCTGTAGGCGTGGGGATTGAATCAGGTCTTCCGGTCGGGATGGAGATCGATGGGCTGCCTGGTACTGATGACCGTCTTTTGGCCATCGGTCGTACGCTCGAATCCATCTGGGGCCCTGGCCCGATCCCAATCATTGCACGCTGATCAGCGGAACAGGCAGTAGCACGCGGCAATAGCTGCGTTACCAAAGAACCTTTTCGGATTAAATCATGAACGCGATTACATTCTTCGCAGGTACTTCTGCGCGCCGAATTTTTGTATCAGCAAGTTTGGCACTGAGTAGCATGACAAGCTCAGCATGGGCTGAAACCGCACCTGCCGATGGCAGCGCGCTGAAAACCCATCTCATCGTAAGCGACCTGATGCTGGAAAACCTGAACACTGGCCCACGCCCTCACACCTTTGCCAACGCGGGGGTGATTTTTGCTGGCGCTGATGTAGACATGTCCAAATTGCTGGGTCTGACAGGTGGCACCTTCCAGTTTGAATACACCTTCTTTCCCTGGATGCGCAACGAGGGGCAACCCACTGCAAACGCTTGGCAGGGAGCGGTGGGGAGTGGGCTCGGCGGTGCCCCGATGCATAACGACATCGACAATGGCTATCTATCGACCTTCCAATATCGGCAAATGCTTTTGGATGATCATCTTGAGGTCGACGTGGGCCGGAGCAATGCCAAACAGCATTTCTACATGATGAACTGTGCCAACTGGGTAACGTGTAACGATCCGATTATTGAAAACACAACCGGAATTCTGCCCTACCCATACGGAAGCTGGAGTGCCTATTCACGCTACTCGTTCGATAATGGTCAGTACGTCCATGGTGGTGCTTTCGAGTCCAATCCTGCGCACTACATCAAACATACCAAAGGCTGGAATTGGGATCCGGGTGACGCAAGCGGTATCACCTGGCTGGCTGGTGTCGGTGATCAGAAGAGTTATGCACAAACGCCTTTGGCGTATCACTACGAGCTCAACGGCTTTTACAACAGCTCCGAACAGACAGATGTTCTGGATGGATCTACCCGTCGGGGCAGCAGCGGTTTGATCTTCCGTTTCATGCAGACGCTTTCTCGTGAGGGCAGCTCCGCCACTGGGGCACCGGATAACGCCTGGCAAGTATTCGGCGCTTGGACTTGGAGTGCGGACGATTTGCAGCCCTTCGAGCACTTTGTTGAAGCCGGTGTTACCCGCGTCGGCCCATTTGGTCGTCCTCAAGACTCTGTGAGTCTGAAGGCCAGTTATCTTCGCTTAGGTGACAAACAGGTTCAGTACCAGCATGACCAGCGGCTGCGCTCAACGGGTGTTGATCAAGGAATGTCGAGAGGAGAATCGCGTCTGGAGCTCAACATGGTTTGGCAGGCGACGCATTATCTGTCGTTCCAACCGAGCGTGCAGTACATTTTCAATCCGAGCAATTTCTACAACTCTCAGGCCGAGGTGAGCAGCAATGGTGCTGTCGTCGGACTGCAGGTGGTTTACGACTTGGGATCGCAGTTGGGGCTTTGATGCCCTTCGCGGAAAGAGTCATCAGTAGCCATAAGCGCAACCGTCGCATTGAAATCCTCAGGCCATCTCTGACTCACCCAGAGCGGCCTGAATTTGATCAAAGAACCAACTTAGCCCCGTTGACTGGACGCTTCTGGAATGCCAGTGAAGGGTGACCTCGAATGCTGGAACTTCAAAAGGGAGCTCAAGAGTCTTCAGCGGTTTGGCCGATGGCCGCTCGCAAAAGCTCTCGGCAATTTGGGACGGAAGGATGGCCAGCAACTCGGTGCCAGGTATCACCTTGGGCAAGACGGAGAAATGGGGAAGTCTCAACTTGACTCTTCGCTTCACTCCGAGTTTCTGAAGCACATCTTCCGCCATGCCATGGCCCGATGTTCTGGTGACAAGGACGTGGCGTTCCGCGAGGAACTGATCCATGGACATCTCAGATCGGACTCGGGGGTGGGCGGCATCGAGCAAGCAAACGTACCTTTCGCTGACCAGCTTTTGGCTTGCTAGACCGGCGCTGGAAATCGCGCGGCTGCAGATCGCCGCATCAATGTAGCCATCGTTCAACCAAGTTCCCACCTGATCGATTTCGAGAGGAATGATCTCCAGCTCGATATTGGGCGCCAGTTTATTCAGCCGTTCCATGAGCCTAGGTAGTAGCGCCATCTCTCCCAAGTCGGACAGGGCCAAGCGAAATTGCCGGCTCGAGTGACTTGGGTCAAATTTCCGGGCCTCAGATACCGAGTCTTCAATGCAGCGTGACGCTTGTTTGAAGCCCACGTAAAGCTGGGCAGCAAGCCTCGTGGGCTGCATGCCTTGGCTAGTCCGTACGAACAATGGATCGTCGAATTGCTCACGAAGCTTACCCAGCGCGTAGCTGATCGATGGTTGAGTCACGAAGAGCCGTTCAGCGGTGATCGTCAGACTTTGTGTCTCGTACAACGTGACGAAAGTAGTAATCAGGTTGAGATCGAAATTAGCCATTCATAGACCTATTAAAAATAAGTGATGTCTATTTTGGTGACATAAAGGATTGATTTGATCGATCTTAACCCAATTTTTACAGTAGGAGGACTTGGACATACCCTGGAATTTGACCCAATGAAAACAATCCATTCTGCCTCCTACGCCCTGTTGCGCCGTCATGGCATGACAACCATCTTTGGTAACCCCGGATCCAACGAGCTTCCGTTCCTCAAGGATTTTCCGGAGGACTTTCAGTATGTCCTGGGTCTCCACGAAGGTGCTGTCGTAGGTATGGCTGATGGTTACGCGCTCGCAAGCGGTAAGCCCGCGTTCGTTAACCTGCACGCGGCAGCGGGTACCGGGAATGGAATGGGGGCTCTCACCAAC
Source organism: Pseudomonas sp. NFIX10 (assembly GCF_900111955.1). NCBI lineage: Bacteria > Pseudomonadati > Pseudomonadota > Gammaproteobacteria > Pseudomonadales > Pseudomonadaceae > Pseudomonas > Pseudomonas sp. NFIX10. Next base: position 21,324 of record NZ_FOKH01000034.1, read on the forward strand.
TCGTGGTATTCGCACAGCCCACTGGTGATCACTGCAGGGCAGCAAGTACGGTCGATGATAGGGGTCGAGGCAATGCTGGCGAACGTAGATGCCCCTCAGCTGCCGAAGCCTCTCGTTAAGTGGAGCTACGAGCCGGCGACCGCTCAAGACGTGCCCAGAGCGTTGAGCCAGGCTATCCACATCGCCAATACGTCTCCTAAGGCTCCGGTCTACCTGTCGATTCCGTACGATGATTGGGAGAAAGCATCACCAGCGGGTGTAGAACACTTGCTCCAACGGGAAGTCCAAACTGCCGGTGCTCCTGATGCGCGCCAATTGGAAGCTTTGATCAAGCAGTTGAACAGCGCTAAAAATCCAGTTCTGGTACTTGGCCCCGATGTCGATGCCACTCGTGCCAATGATCATGCCGTTGCGTTAGCCGATAAATTGAAGCTGCCAGTTTGGGTCGCTCCTTCGGCATCGCGCTGCCCGTTCCCAACGCGTCACCCCAGCTTCCGGGGTGTTCTGCCTGCCGCAATCGCTGGCATCAGCAAGACCCTTGATGGCCACGATCTTATCGTCGTAGTCGGCGCTCCAGTCTTCCGCTATCACCAATTCGCTCCAGGCGATTACCTGCCTGCCGGCGCCCAACTCCTGCATATCACCTCCGATCCTCAGGAAGCCGCTCGCGCTCCGATGGGAGACGCGTTGATTGGCGACATCGCTGAAACGCTAAGGGTTTTGGCTGAGGGTGTTGAAGAGAGGACGAAATCCTACCCTGTGCCAATCCCGGCGCTGGTATCGATGCAGGATGAGCCTCATCACTTGCGCCCAGAGACCCTGTTTGACGTCTTGGATGAAGTGGCTCCGCCGGACGCTATTTATGTCAAGGAGTCCACTTCCACAACCACGGCATTCTGGCAGCGAGTGAACATGCGCAATCCTGGGAGTTACTACTTCCCTGCAGCGGGTGGCTTGGGTTTCGGATTGCCGGCTGCTGTTGGTGTCCAGCTTGCCCAACCTGACCGGCGCGTAGTCGCTTTAATCGGCGATGGTTCTGCGAACTACGGCATCACAGCGCTCTGGACAGCTGCGCAATACCACATCCCGGTGGTCTTCATCATTCTCAAAAACGGCACCTATGGCGCGTTGCGCTGGTTCGCTGGCGTCTTGAAGGTCGAGGACGCTCCTGGCCTCGACGTACCAGGTCTCGATTTCTGCGCGATTGCCAAAGGGTATGGCGTGAAGGCTGTTCATACCGATACGCGTGAAAGTTTCGAGGCCGCGCTCCGGGCAGCGCTGGACTCCACTGAACCAACAGTGATCGAGGTTCCTACAGTGACGATCCAGCCTCATTGATGAGGGACGGGGCCCCCCGAGTGGGGCCCTTAGCAAATCCGAAATAACAAAAACAAGAGACTAATCATGACCCAAAAAAATGCGATAGAGATTGCGAGCACGGCTCCGTTGGGGAAATTCCACTACGGCCTGCTGTTCTGGTGCTCCTTCATCATGTTGTTTGATGGATACGACCTGGTCATATACGGCTCTGTCATTCCACGCCTCATGGAACAGTGGTCAATACCTCCTGTTCAGGCAGGCTGGATGGGGAGCGCTGCGCTGTTCGGCATGATGTTCGGTGCCGTCATGATTGGGCCTTTGGCTGATCGCCTTGGCCGACGTAAAGTCATTCTCGGAGCGATCACTCTGGCGAGCGTTGGTGCACTTGCCAACGCATTTGCATGGGATGCTTTGAGCTTCGCCGCTCTGCGTTTCCTGACTGGCGTTGGGCTGGGTGGAGCGGTTCCTAACATCGTAGCGCTAATGAGCGATCTATCGCCCACAACCCGTCGCAGCACACTCACGACCATCATGCTCAGCTTCTACTCCATTGGTGCGATGGTTTCCGCGTTAGTGGCCATGCTTCTGATTCCGAAGTTCGGATGGGAGGCGACGTTCTTCATCGGGGGCCTGCCGTTGCTCTGCCTACCATGGATGTACCGTTACCTTCCCGAATCCCTGCCTTACTTGCTGGAGAAGGACAAGGCTGCTGCCAGCCGGCTCCTGGCCCGGATTCGTCCTGGCATTGATACTTCCTCTGTTCGATTTGAGTCGCCCGTCCGGACATCCTCGTCTACACCTCTGTCACGCCTTTTCAAAGAGGGGCGAGGTGTCAGTACGGTATTCCTGTGGCTGGGGTTCGGCATGTGCCTGCTGATGGTCTATGGCCTCAATACCTGGCTGCCAAAAATCATGGTTGCTGGAGGCTATCCATTGGTCTCAAGCCTGATGTTCCTCGTGACATTGAATCTCGGCGCGACCGTTGGTGCGCTTGGTGGCGGCTGGCTGGCGGATCGTTGGGGATGCAAACCTACCCTGATCCTGTTCTTCACGCTCGCTGTCGCCTCACTTTGCACCCTTGGTATCAAGCCGGGCCCTGTATTGCTCAACGTCATGTTACTCATTGCTGGTGCTACCACCATTGGCACCCTTGCGGTTATTCATGCGTTTGCGGCGCAGCAGTATCCGAGTGAAATCCGTTCGACTGCAGTGAGCTGGTGTTCAGCGGTTGGCCGTTTCGGTGGTGTGGCTGGCCCTGCTCTGGGAGGGCTCATGCTGAGCCTGAACTTGCCACTCCAGTTGAATTTCATTTTCTGCGCGATACCTGGGCTGCTCGCGATCTGCGCCATCGCCATGGTGAAACGACGTGCCCAGTATTCGAATGAAAGCCTATCCCAGCCTATAGATGCACATTCCTGATACCCAAGTATCACCGTCTAAGGAGACTTTACGTGAGCCAAAGTAACCGCACGCCTTACCAAGACATGCACCTACTGCCAATTGCAGGTGAGTGGCGCAAGGGCAGCACCGGGAACGTCCTCAACGTTACTGATCCGTACAACGGAGACTCGCTGCTGGAAATCAGCCAGGCTGATGGCGAGGATCTGAATCAAGCTTACCTGGTAGCGGAGCAGGCGCAGGCAAGCTGGGCGGCAATGGGCCCAGGGCAACGCTCAGCGATCATGCTTAAAGCAGTCCAAATCTTCGATGAGCGTCGCGAAGAAATCATAAACTGGATCATTCGAGAGTCCGGCAGCACGCGCATTAAAGCCCAGATCGAATGGGGCGCCGCTCGGGGGATTACCCAAGAGTCCGCCTCGTTTCCTGCTCGGGTACATGGTCGTATCTTACCGTCCAACGTACCTGGCAAGGAAAACCGAGTTTACCGTGAGCCCCTCGGCGTGGTGGGTGTGATCAGTCCCTGGAATTTCCCGTTCCACCTGACTCAACGATCTGTGGCACCTGCATTGGCACTGGGCAATGCGATTGTCATCAAGCCGGCGAGCGATACTCCCGTCACTGGGGGATTGCTGGTGGCGAGGATCTTTGAAGAAGCTGGCGTTCCTAAAGGGGTGATCAGCGTGCTGGTGGGTTCCGGTGCACAAATCGGTGATGCATTTGTGGAGCATCACATTCCTAAGTTTATCTCCTTCACGGGCTCAACGCCGGTAGGATTGAACATCGGGCGGATTGCAAGTGGCGGTAAGCACCTCAAACATGTGGCGTTGGAGCTTGGCGGTAATAGCCCATTCGTGGTGCTTGCAGATGCCGATCTTGACCAGGCTGTCGCTGCGGCTGTCATGGGCAAATTCTTGCACCAAGGCCAGATCTGCATGGCCATTAACCGAATCATTGTCGAAGACGCGTTGTACGACCGTTTTGTGGAGCTCTACGCCTCCAAAGTCAGGGCACTGAAGGTTGGTAATCCAAACGACCCCGATACCGTTGTTGGCCCAATCATCAATCGCAAACAACTTGAAGGGCTCCTGAGCAAAGTTTCCCGTGCGAAGGAAGAAGGAGCCAGGACAGTTGTGGAGGGTGAGGCGAAAGGGAATCTCCTTCCTCCACACGTCTTCGCCGACGTCACAGCAGACATGGAAATCGCTCGGGAAGAGATCTTCGGGCCGCTTGTTGGGATTCAGCGTGCTCGGGATGAAGCTCACGCCTTGGCGCTGGCGAATGACAGCGAGTTTGGTCTTTCGAGCGCTGTATTCACCAAGGATCTGGAGCGTGGGGCTCGTTTTGCTCGAAAAATCAAAGCTGGCATGACACATGTCAACGATATTCCGGTGAACGACGAAGCCCATGCGCCGTTCGGTGGGGAGAAGAACTCCGGGCTTGGCCGATTCAATGGAGATTGGGCAATCGAGGAATTTACAACCGATCACTGGGTTAGCGTTCAAATGGCGCCACGTACTTACCCGTTCTAAATGAAGCTCTAAGACTATAGTTCGACCCTTGTTTGTAAGCAGTTTCTGCCCTTTAGATTTCTAAAGGGCAGCCTGTTGTTGTCTTCTAAAAAAAAATAAAAAGGTATATTCATGCAAAACTTCACTAGGTCCAAGTGCAGTGCTATCGTCATGAGTTGCGTAACTTTGGGTCAACCATTCTCGGCAAAGGCGGATTTTGTCGAGGATAGTAAAGTTACACTGGGGCTGCGTAATGCTTATATAGATCGCGACTTCAAACAAAACGATGCTCCAAAGTCCCGAGTTGGAAGCTGGACGCAAGGTTTTGATTTGCGATTCATTTCAGGCTATACCAATGGCCCTGTGCAGTTCGGTTTTGACAGTAGCGCACAATGGGCTTATCGACTGGACGGAGGCGGAGGGAGGGGGCCTGATAGCGTGATCCCGTACGATAGCAGTCGCGGGGAACAGGTGAAGGAGTATGGCCGCTCCAGTCTGACGGGGAAAATCCGGGTTTCCAAAACAGAGCTTAAGGTAGGCGAGCTCAGGCCGATGCTTCCGGTTGCTTACGTGGACGAATCTCGTCAGCTCATCACAACCTACCAAGGTGCGCTGCTGGAATCGAAAGAGTGGGATGGTTTGACGCTTACAGGTGGGCGCATCACGGAAATTGCGGCCCGAGAATCGTCCAGTCACGAAAAGATTTATTTGATGAACGGCCCCGATGTCAAACACCGTAGCGATGGATTGAATTTCGCTGGCGCGACGTACCAATTTACTCCGGAGCTTTCGGGTACTTATTTTTATGGCCAATTGGAAGATATATACAAGCAGCATTATTTTGGACTGACTGATGTTTTGGGGCTGGGCAATGGTTACTCGCTCAAAACTGATCTCAGGTATTATCATAATGCAGAAGATGGTGATGCTCTCTATGGCAAGATCGACAACCAGACCTATGGTGCCATGACCACATTGCGAAAAGCTGGTCACGGAATTGGGGTTGGCTACCAGCGTATGCTCGGAGATTCTGCGTTTCCTCTCTTTAACGGCTATGCACCTCAGCCCTATTTGGTTAACTGGTCTACCTTGGGCTTCTTTAAGCCCAATGAAAGTTCGTGGCAGGTCAGATACGACTATGATTTTGCAGCGATGGGTGTGCCAGGACTGAAAGTCATGACTCGGTATATGCGTGGCACTGGAATCGACAGGGGCAGCAACGCTCTACCAAAAAACGTCGAAAGCGAAAGTAATTGGGTGCTCAGCTACGTGATACAGAGCGGACTATTCAAAAACGTAGGGTTTGAGTGGCGGCACATTGATGTAAAAACCAAATATGGCAACGGGCGATTGGCGGGTGCGGACTACGACGAAAATCGCATCATCACTACCTACACCTACCAGTTTTAGTGGAGCCTACATGCGTATTGGAGTGATTGGCGCGGGGGCAATGGGCGGACTTTTTGGTGCTCGCTTGTTTCTTGGTGGCCACACCGTGGTGTTTATAGAGGTTTCAAAACCTACTATCGAGGCCATACGGAGTGAAGGTTTACAGCTGATTGATGATCAGTCCAGTCAGCGTGTATGGCCTGAAATTGGGGAGTCGAGTAGTTTTCAAGGCCCGTTTGATCTGCTGATCGTGTTCACAAAGGGCTTTCACACCGCGAAGGCGATCAGTGACGCCCGTCATCTTGTGAATGCATCCACATGGGTTTTGTCGGTGCAGAATGGTTTGGGGAATGCTGAACTGATCTCCGAGGTCGTGAGCCCACACCGGTTAATCGTCGGGATGACTGATTTCCCTGCTCAACTCAGATCGCCAGGGAATATCTACAGCCAGGGCCATGGCCTCGTGAAAATCTGGAGCTACACGGGAGTAGAGGTCAGCCAAGTCCGGAGGATCGCTGAAGCATTCGATAATGCCGGCCTGGCGTGTACCGCTGATCCTGATGTCCAGATGTATATCTGGGAGAAGCTTGCGTTCAATGTCGCTTTGAATTCGATATGTGCCGTTTCTGGGCTGACCGTAGGGGGCGTGGCTCTCGCGAAGGGCGGGGCATGTTTGGCCAACGCCGTTGTGGAAGAGGTTGCGTCCGTGGCTCGAGCCGTTGGCGTAGTGGTAAGTACGTCTCGAGTTCTAGAGGCTATCAATCATGCTTTCTCACACCACAACACTCACAAACCATCAATGCTCCAAGACATCGAGGCCGGACGTAGGACAGAAAACGACTTTATCGCAGGTGCGATTGTCATGATTGGGCGTGAGCGCGAGGTCGCGGTACCGATCACGACGAGCCTCTACACGTTAGTTGGGATGAAAGAGCAGGCCCTCAGGTCTGATTCCCTGTTATAGCCAGCGGGGCTCTCTGTCAAAAGGGCTCCGTGCTCCCTCCAATGCCACTGTTCACACGGCGCTTATCTCCCGACCTGAGAAATGCTGTTGCCTAAACTCTTTTGGTGTCATCCCCGTTTCGCGTTTGAATGCACGGCTGAAATGGGTACAGTTGCTGAAACCCCAGTCGAACGCGATCTCTCCGATATTCTTACCTTTAAGGGCGTGGCTTTTCAGGTCTTTCTGACAGAGCTGAAGCCTCTGGCTCCATATCCATTGGGAGAGTGGCTGCTCTTCATGCCCGAAAATTCGGTAGAGTGAACTTACTGACATTTTGAGATCCATAGCGACTTTCTCAACATTCAGACTAGGATCACGCAAGTTCTGAATGACGTAGTTCTTCACTCTGGAGATATGGAACATATGCAATCTCGATACTTCGCATTGCCGTGACTGGGGGAGAGACTGTAACCCTCCCACTACCAGCTCAATAAGCGCATTGGCTATTGAATCTGAAACTGGCGATGTGAGCTCAATATTATTCTCTGCCAATGAACGCAACATTCCACCAAGTAAAATGCTCGGGCTGGCTTTGGAATCTATAGTTAGGCCGCAAAGTTTTTCTGGGCTGCTTATATGGGCATTGAGCAGGCGGCGAGGAATCCTAAGGATGTATTTGCTGAAATTTCCATCGTACTCCATATCAAATGGCCGGGTACTGTCGTAAACAACAAAATCACCAGCCTTTTGCTTGGACTCTTTATCTTCCTGCTTCAAATATCCGTGTCCAGAGATTTGATAACTGACCATGAAGTAGTCAGCGTCAGACTTCCGGGCCAAGCGAGCGCTCCGTGTGACTGCGTGTGGGCTAGCAGCCATGGTCATCAAGTCTAAGGCGCCCACAGGAGCATGATGCAGATCAGCACTGAAAGACGTCCCGGCACCGGCAGCGCACTCCAGAGGCATAAACATCCTACCGATCAGGTCCCGCCAAAAATCAAGACGTTCGCCTTCAGGAATGGCCTGGGTGGAGAGAGTCGTTTGCATGGTGTGTTTCCTGCGCAAGCTGCTTGGCTATAGGCAAGCAAATAAGATGCCCGCCACCCCCAGTCAGGTCAACCCGAGCAACTAAGGCAAGAAAAATTGGAAGGTGAGTACAAATCAGTTTATTGCTTTTGTATTTCCCGCCCATGTCACGCCCTTTTTCAGAGCATTTCAATTTGTTCTGCACGCATTTGGAAACGCATTCCAACGTAAGAAACAGAGGCAATTTCCGCAGGAAGTGGAGGGCCGCGACTCAAGTCTATTTCCTGACAAACTGCCCGTCGCCGCAGCGCTTTTTAATTACGACCTGAGCAAAAGAAATGGACGGGGAGTTTAGCCTTGTCGTAACGAATCGAAACAACCATGAGTTACTGACTAACACGCGCGTTAACGACCCACACACCGGCTCACTTCCCAACCTGTAGCAGAGGTATGGGGCTTCGGTTCGGTGACTCATCTCACCCGGCTGGCCCACCAACAAAATTTCTTTAACAAGCAACTGAGTGTGCGGGTTGGGAAAATGACCCCCACAGAATTTTTTCTGTCCACTTGTGAGTTTCAGAGTTTGGTCAACTGCGGCACCGTGCCCGGTATCAGCATCATCTGGTACGGATGGCCTATCAGCACACGGGCAGCTTCTACAACCTATCACATCACCCTAGATTGGTACTTGAAGCTTATCCTACATGTGGATTCGCGATTGCTCGCAGACTTTGACGCCAAAGCACAAGGTTGGGCGGTGGCACCGGGGGCGTATGCGTTGGGGTTGGCCATAGTGCGACCGAATTGGTGGCACCACAGCATGTTGCCTTGCAGAGGCAGAACTTCTCGGACGTTGCTGTCAGCCCCTAAGCGCTTCCCTCCTTAGGGAAGCTCAAGCAAATTTCGCAAGACTTTCAGCACATTTTCCCTGCTCTTTTTCAGCAAAGATGCAGGGGACGGCTGCGTGCCATATTTTTTGAGGTCTTTATGTCTTCTTCAGTTTCGTATCGAGTTGCGGTGGTACAAGCCGCACCTGTTTTTATGGATCGTGCGGCGACCGTCGAGAAATGCATTCGGCTCATTGCTGAGGCGGCGTCGAGCGGGGCCCGATTGATTGCGTTTCCCGAAAATTTCATCCCAGGCTATCCATGGTTCTTCTGGCTCGGCTCTCCCGCATGGGCAATGCAGTACATGCTCAAGTACCACGACCAGGCTTTGGTGATCGACAGCCCAGACTATCGGCGTTTGGAGCAAGCGGCTGCGGAGCACCAGATTTTCGTCTGCGTTGGTTTTACTGAAAAGTCTAATGGGAGCTTGTATATGGCCCAAGCTTTTATCGATGACCAAGGACGTACGCTGTCGACGCGTCGCAAGCTCAAGCCGACTGTTGCTGAGCGAATGGTGTTTGGGGAGGGTGACGGTAGTGATATCCAAGTCCATGAGACCCGTATTGGTCGGCTTGGTGGTCTCTGCTGTTGGGAACATATCCAGCCGCTCACGAAGTTCGCCATGTACAGCAAGCACGAGCAAGTTCACGTGGCCGCATGGCCTGGCTTCTCGCTCTATACCGATGTCACTGCAGCGATTGGCGGTGAGGTGAATAACGCTGTCAGCCGTACCTATGCCGCCGAAGGCCAGTGTTTTGTCCTCGCTCCCTGTGGGATGGTTTCTGAGGACGTGGTCGAGTCCCTTTGCCAAAACGATGACACCCGCCGTCTGCTCAAGGTGGGTGGCGGATATGCGCGAATTTACGGCCCAGACGGGGCGGATTTGGTGACTCCCTTGGCACCGGATCAAGAAGGTCTGCTCTACGCAGATGTGAATCTCGATGCCGTCACGCTGGCTAAAGTTGCGGCAGATCCGGTTGGCCATTACTCCCGCAGTGACGTGACACGTCTGCTGTTCAATGGTGAGTCGCGCCGGCCTGTAACGGAAAAGGCATCAGCCCGTGCGGACGACGAAGTCGTCCTCGTTGGCGACCTCGAGTCCAATTAATCGATTCCACCCTCCTTTGAGGATATAACATGCAACATAAATCGCATGGTGATTCGGCTTACGAGTGGAAGATGGTTTGGTTGCTTGCAGTGCTATTTGGCATTGTGGGCCTTGATCGGCTGGTAGTTGTATACCTGTTCCCGATTTTGATTCCAGAGTTGGGATTGAGTAATACCCAAGCTGGAGCCATTGCTTCCGTACTGGCGTTGACGTGGGCGTTATCAACCTATTTTCTTGGCGGTGTGAGTGATCGTCACGGGCGGAAAAAGGTGCTGATTTACTCAGGCATCTTCTTCTCACTGATGACCTGGATGACTGGGGTTGTAAAAAACTTCACTGGCATGCTGATTGTCCGAGGGTTGCTCGGCGTGGGCGAGGGCGGTGTATTCAGCGTTAGCGTTGCAACGCTTGCAGAGATCTCGACGCCTAAGCGGCGTGGACTGAACATGGGAGTCCACCAAGCGTTTTTTCCGTTGCTCGGTATCGGCCTGGGCCCAATCATCGCGACCCAGTTGAGCCTGTACATGCCGTGGGAGTGGGTGTTTTTCTTACTGGGGATCCCTGGACTGATCCTGACGGCGATGTTGGCCAAGCTAATGCGAGAGCCCAGCAAGAGTCTTCCTGAGGTCGACGCTGTCAAAAGCACACCTCTCAGGAGTGTTCTTAGATTCCGCAATATCTGGGTGACGACGATCATTGGTTCGCTGTTCCAAACCGGTCTGTTCGTGTTTTCGACCTTTGTAGCTCTATACCTCACTCAAGTGGTGGGGCTGTCGTTAAGCACAACGGGACTGATCGTGTCGGGCTGGGGATTTGGTGGTTTCATCGGGATGATCGCTGTGCCTGCGTTATCAGATCGCTGGGGGCGTAAATCCGTGCTGGTGGCTTGCGCTACGATGTACGGCGTTTTGATGTTGGCGTTTGCTCTCAGTCATGCAGGTCCGGTAGTGATGTTTTCTATCCTGTTCGTTGCCGGCATCTTCGGATTTGGCATCGCGCCGTTGTTCCTGGCCGTGATACCGAGTGAATCGGTACCCTCTACCATGACGGGTTCAGCAGTCGGTGTACCCACCGGGGTGAGTGAGTTGATAGGCGGCGTTTTAATGCCTGTTGTCGCTGGAGGTTTGGCTGACATGTACGGGTTGGCTGTCCCGATGATGGTTGTGGGGGCAGTGTCGCTCGGAGCAGCTGTGACTGGCATGTTTCTGATCGAAACTGCGCCCGGCGCAGCTGCACGTCGGCCAAATTCATTAACTCTGCCGATCTCAACTGAATAAGCAGTATCTATTCGGCGTTGAGATAATATCGATTTGATCAATTAGACCCTGCTCAATAGAGTGGGGTTTTAGTTTTCAATTTTCGTACTGCCTTGAGGGCTTCATGAACTCAGCATTTAGCGTAGAAGGCTTTCGCTCCTTGGCACGGCGGCGTCTTCCCCGAATGGTCTTCGACTACCTTGACGGTGGTGCGGATGATGAAAAATGTCTACAGCGTAATCGGGATGCGTTCGATCAATGGGAGCTGATCCCAAGACGTCTGGTCGACGTCGCCCAGCGAGACCTCGGTGTTGACGTGTTTGGCACGTCCCAGCCACTGCCACTTATGGTCGCGCCGATGGGGCTTAACGGTGCTTTCTGGCCGAAAGGCGATATCGCATTGGCAAGGGCAGCAGCGAAAGCGGGTATCCCATTCATGCTTTCTACGGCTGCCAATGCATCAATTGAGGAGGTTGCCGACGAGGCCGGCGGCGATCTTTGGTTCCAACTGTATGTTGTGCATCCCTCTCTTGCTGACCAACTTGTCTCACGTGCTCTGGCGGCTGGATACAAGACCCTGGTGCTCACCACCGATGTCGCTGTGAACGGAAAGCGTGAGCGCGATCTGCGCAGTGGATTTGGTCTTCCATTCAAGTACACGCCCAAGGTGGTGTTGGATGGTGCGCTGCACCCTCGGTGGTCGCTCAGTTTGCTTGCTGGGGGAATGCCTCAGATGGCGAACTTTGCCAATCAGGACGCCAACAACGTGGAACTCCAGGCTGCGTTGCTTTCCCGGAAAATGGACGCAAGCTATAACTGGGCTTCTCTTGAGCGTTTGCGAGCCATATGGCCGCATCGACTGATCGTTAAAGGGATTCTCCACCCTGAAGATGCCGCGCGATGTATGGAGTTGGGGGCCGACGGCGTAGTGCTTTCGAATCACGGTGGCCGTCAATTGGACTCCAGCTGTTCACCTATGGTGTCTCTTCAGGAGATTTCCGCTACTCATCCAGGAAAGGTGCTAGTGGACAGCGGTTTCAGGAGAGGCTCGGATGTGATCAAAGCCTTGGCGCTTGGCGCTGGCGCTGTGCTCATCGGTCGACCTCTCCTTTACGGATTGGCGGCAGCTGGCGAGGAGGGTGCGAGCGAAGTTCTCAACATCATTCGTGACGAGATGGATCGTACGCTCGCGAATATGGGGTGTGCTTCGGTTAGAGATTTGTCACCGGATTATCTGAAAAAACGCCATAGCTAATTCGGATTGCAGGTGGCCAGTATGGAGGCCTGGACAGATCCTCGACCAGCTTCCTGCTTGCGGACCGTTGCTTGACCCGCGCTATCTCTGAGCCCATACGGGATACCGCTCCGTCGTTGGTGGCTGCCCCTGCTGTGAGGACGCAAAGCCAGCTTTTCTATCGATGCGATCCAGGCAATTCCGTAGGGATTCTATAGAATCGCTCGTTCGAATTGTGTGAAGTCGCGTTTTGTTATTCTTTGTGAAAGATACTGAGTGTTGGGGCGGTGCGGGATGAAGGGTTAGAGCTATGGAGCCAGGCTCAGTCATTTGTGGACCGTGACCTGTAGATGGCGGAGGTGCCTGTTTCTGTTCGTTGTCCAGTTGCGTGAATACGATAACAGACACCTGGGTGAAGCGGGGAAGGCTGGAAGCCTTGAAAATAATGGAGCGGGTGAAGGGAATCGAACCCTCGTTATCAGCTTGGGAAGCTGGAGTAATGCCATTATACGACACCCGCTCAGAGCGGCTGACTTTGTACCAGATGTGGCCACGGATTTGAAGTTTTTCTTTACGTATGGCGAGGTCACTCGCCTACGCAAGGCTCAAACCAGAGCGGTCGTTGACGGGCAAGCCCCTGTGCTGAAGGGGAAGGGGGCTTGCTCGCGAGGACTCGGTTTCAGATAGCCAGTGCATGGTAGCCCTGCACGTAGTTGTAGCGCGGTCGGCTTTCGTGGTGTTCCGGTGTGAGGAAACCCAGCAAGGCGTTGCGGCTGTCGCGGCAGGCGGCTTTGTGTTCCATGTCCAGGAAGTGCCCGGTGGCTTGCAGCGTGCTGAAGGTGCTGTGCTCGACGTGGTTGGCGAACAGCCTGGCGTCGACGGCCGAGGTGTATTCGTCCCATTCGCCGTTCAGGAACAGCACCGGCACGTTGATTTTCCTGGCCGCGTTGACGTAGCACTGCTGGTCGCTGTGGAGCACGTCGGTGATGTGAAAGTGCATCTGCCCGTACTCATGCTCGGCCAAGCTGCTGACGTGGCGATAGTTGAAGCGCTTGAACAACGGCGGCAAGTGCTTGCCGATGGTGCTGTTGACCAAGTGCCCGACACGGTCGCCGTCCAGGCTGCCCAGGTAATCCACGCCGCGTTCCAGGTAGTCGCGCATCGGCGCGTTGAGCACCGGTGAGAACGAGCTGATCACCGCTTTTTCGATGCGCCTTGGCCGATGGGCCAGGGCGCTCAGCGTGGCGGCGCCGCCCCAGGAAAACGACAGCACGTGCTCGGCGGCGAAGTGGTCGATCAGCTCCAGGAGGATCTGCCCTTCGATCTCCTTCGTCAGCATTTTCTCGTGACGATTGTGAGCCTTGGACTTGCCCGCGTAGGGTTGGTCGTACAGCACGACATTGAATTGCGGGTAGAGGTTTTTGGCGGTCTGTGCAAACGACGCGGTGGTGGCCATCGATCCGTTGACCAGGATAATGGTCTTTTGTGCGGCGTCTGCGCGATAGAACTCCGTGTAAACCCGATACTGACCCTGTATATCCAGCACAGCGATTTCTGGCCTCATGTCATAAGACTCCTGGCAAGCGGGTATGCGCGCAATGAGATTGCACGGGCAATGTGACAGGTAGGCATACGCCTGGAAGATAAGGCCCATGTCGATCCAAGGAAGACGGTCGACGGGTGTTGTTATGGCGGGCAGTTTGCCGGGCGGACAAGGCGGAACCTGAGGGTTCCCGCCGGCAAAAAGTTTCTTGGAAGTATGTGGTGACTCATCGGTCACATTTCGGCCGACGGTTTGATTCAAGCAGGGGGGCGACCGTTGCGCAAGTACCTGTCGGAAAATTGTTCGACACTTCTGCCCGACGGTCATCGACTCAGATCAGGCTGACTTCCTCAGGCGTCAAGGCGCGGTACTGACCGGGCTCGAGGTTGGCGTCCAGCAGCAGTGGCCCCATGCATTCACGGTGCAGGCGCAGCACCTTGTTGTCGAAGTGGCCGAACATGCGTTTGACCTGATGGTAGCGCCCTTCAACAATGCTCAAACGCGCCGATTTTTCCCCCAGCAGCGTCAGTTCTGCCGGCTGGGTGGTGAGGTCTTCGAAGGCGAAATACAGGCCTTGGGCGAAGGTGTCGGCGTATTCGGCCGTGATGGTTCGCTCGGTTTCGACGTAGTAGACCTTGGGCAGCTTGGTCTGCGGTTGGGTCAGGCGCCGCGACCAGCTGCCGTCATTGGTGATCAGCATCAGCCCGGTGGTGTTGAAATCCAGGCGCCCGGCGATGTGCAGGTCGTCCTTGTCCGGTTCGTCCAGCCAGTCGAGCACGGTGGGGTGTTGCGGGTCGCGAGTGGCACTGACGCAGCCGGCCGGCTTGTGCAACATGAAGTAGCGCGCCGGTCTGCCGGCTTGCAGCACTTCGTCGTCGACTTCGACGCGGCTGAACTCACGTACCGCTGCATGGGGATCGTTGACGGTCTGGCCGTCGATCCGCACCCGGCGCTCCACCAGCAACAGGCGCACTTGTTGGCGATTGAATCGCGGCAGATTGCTGAGGAAACGGTCGACGCGCATGGGCAGTTCAGGCAGGGCAGCGGAGGGTGGGCATCTTACGCGATCGGCTGGGGCTTGGCGCGCAACTGGGCTTGGACCTGGGCGCAGCGTGGGCACAGGCAGGACTGATCGCGCAGTTCGGCCGGCAATGCTTCAAGCACCGCCGGGTCGATGCTCACGCCATAACACCAGCAGGCCCGGTCGGCGGTTCGTGGGTCGGCCAGGGTGCAGTCGTTGATGCCGCCGCAGGCCGGGCAAAGGTCGGGTTTATTCATAACTGGAGTGAGGCATGTCCACGCAGGTTCGGTTGCGCCCGGTCTGCCGGGCGCGTTGCAACGCATGATCGGTCCGCGACAGCAAGCTGTGCAAGGTGTCTTCGTCCTGCAAGGTGGTGAGGCCGAGGCTGACGGTGACCAACAATTGTTTACCACTGCAGAAATAGCGCTGCTTTTCGATGTGCTGACGAATTTTCTCCGCGATTTTCAGACCGGTCTGTCCGTCGGTGTCCTTGAGCAGGACGACAAAGGCTTCGGCGCTCCAGCGACAGACGATGTCCGAATGCCGCAGGCTCTCAGTCAGGCTGCGGGCGAACCCGGTCAACAGTTGATCGGTGGCGATATGACCGTGAGTGGTGTCCAGCCGCTTGAAGTCGTCCAGTTCCACCAGCAGCGCCGTCAAGGGTCTGGGCTCGCGCTGGGCTTCGTGCAGGGCTTGCACGGCCAGCAGGTCGAAGCCACGGCGGTTCGGCAATTCGGTCAGGCTGTCGAGGGTGGCCTGGGCGTCGATGCGCTGCTGGTAGTTGTTGATCAGCCGACAAAGAATGGCCAGGACCGCCAGCGTCACGAGCAGGCCGACCAGCAGGTTCACGCACAGCGTCTTGAGAATGTGATCGCGTATCGAGGTATGGGCGGCGTAGTAGCCCGACAATGAAATGATCAGGAAGCTTGTACCAAGCAACGCCACCACGACCAGCAGCGGCTTGCGCTGGGAATACAACGGCGAACGAAGCGACATGGCGATTCCCTTGGCTAGGACCCAATGGAGTCAGTTTAGTGGCCTTGTGGGAAAAGACAGTCGAATTTACAGGTTTGCAAAATTGTGGCGAGGGGATTTATCCCCGTTGGGCCGCGAAGCGGCCCCAATGCACTCTGTCTGATACACCACGCTGACAGGTTTTGGGGCTGCTGCGCAGCCCAGCGGGGATAAATCCCCTCGCCACAGGGTACTGTTTACTCAAGGGTCGTTAGATAAGCCCGCCATCCCCCCAGATGACTGATGTCCCGCGCGCCTTCCAGGCCATACGATTCACAGATGAATCCGCTTTCCCAGCGTCCATCGGCCAGTTGCACCTTGCCCAGCCCCAACGGTGCGGGAATGCCCGTCAGGAACGAGCCCAGTTCGCTGCTCGGCAGCTCCCAGACTTCGACCTCGATCGCCACGCCACCTTCACGAACCCGAACCATACCGGGTCGCAAGGGGGGGCCCCCGGCCAAGGCATGGAGGCGGTAGTCCGGCGAGCTTTGGGTGGCCTCGATCAGCCGGGCACCGCGTTGCTTGAGCTGCCAGTTCAGTGCCAACCCGTCCAGGTGTGCGCCGCACACGACCAGCCGCGCCCGGTCGTGGCGCGCCGGGTGGGCGGGCACGGGCAAGGTCTTGTCCTGTTGACGCTGCAAGGCATCGGCCAGGCTCAGGAGGTATTGATCGGTGAACGCTCGACCGAACAGCGTCACGCCCCAGGGCAAACCGTTGGCCATGAACGCGCTGGGAACGGCGACGGCGGCGTAGTCCAGCAGGTTCATGAAATTGGTGTAATAACCCAGTTCCGAGTTGCGTAGCACCGGTTCGGCGTCCAGTTCGGCGAGGGTCACTGGCCGGCCGATGGTCGGTGTGAGTACACAGTCAAGCGCGTCCATGGCCCGGTCGCAGTGGGCTTTGAGCGTTTGTAAACGGTAGCGGGCACGGAAGGTTTGTACGCCATCCACCGTAGGCGCTTTCGCCAGTACGGCACGGATGACGGGCAGCACGGCGTCGGGCTCGCGCTCCATCAATGGGCCGGCGACGCTGTAGCGTTCGGCCACCCACGGACCTTCATAAAGCAGCCGTGCGGCTTCCAGGAACGGCGACAGGTCCAGCTCCACGGCTTCGCCGCCCAGACGTTCGAGTCGCTCGATGGCATCCAGAAACAGGTGCGGACCTTCAGGACAGCCGAAAAATGCCAGGTCCTGCTGGCGCGGTACGCCGAAGCGAAAGCGCCGAGGCGCGCCGAACGCAGAGCCGTCGTTCCACTGCGGGTTGTGGCGGCTGTAGTCGTCACGAGGGTCTGGACGGGCCGTCAGCGCCAACAGCTGGCTGGCTTCCTTGGCCGTCGCCGTGAAGGTCGTGACGCAGTCCAGCGTGCGACAGGCCGGGACCACGCCCGCCGTGGAGATCAAGCCCAGGGTGGCTTTCAATCCCAGCAGATTGTTCAGCGCGGCGGGCACCCGACCGGAGCCGGCGGTATCGGTGCCCAAGGCAAAACTCGCCACCCCCAGGGCCACGGCCAGCGACGAACCGGCGCTCGAACCACCGGCCGGATAGTCGGGCAACACGCTGTTGCGGCAGGCGCCGTAGGGCGAGCGGGTGCCATTGAGCCCGGTGGCGAACTGGTCGAGGTTGGTCTTGCCCAGGGGGATCGCGCCCAGTGCCAGCAACTGCTCGACGATGGTCGCCGAGCGTGGCGGCACATAGGCAAACGCCGGGCAGGCTGCGGTGGTCGGAATGCCGGCCAGGTCGATGTTGTCCTTGATGGCAAAAGGTACGCCGTACAAGGGCAGGCTCTCCAGGTCGCGGCCTTCCAACGCGGCCAGGTAGGGCTCCAGTTCCTCGACTGTCAGCAGGTGGATGAACAGGTGATAGTCCGGGTTCAGCGCCGCGGCTTTTTCCCGCAGGTCCAACAGCAATTTGCGGGGCGTCAGTTCGCCGCTGCGATAGGCATCGCGCAGGTCGTCCAAGCGAAGCGAAAGGTTCATGGTGTTAATCCTTTGATTGAGTTCAGTCACGTTCCAGCACCACGACGCGCTGTCCGGCGCGCACCGCCGAACCGGCCTGGACGCGCACCTCGCGCACCACGCCGGCCGAGGGCGCAAGCACCGGGATTTCCATCTTCATCGACTCCAGGATGACCAGCACATCACCGGCGGCCACCCGCGTGCCAACGTCGACCTGCACTTGCCAGAGGTTGCCAGCGATGTGGCTGTCGACGCTCAGTTGACCTTCGGTCAGCAGCGAATCTTCGCTTGGCGCGATGGCCGGTTCTTCACTGTCGAAGTGCGCCTGGCCACTGGCGATCCAACGCTCGCGCTCGGCCTCGAAGGCGCCTTGTTGCTTGCGGCGGAACGCGGCGATGCTGTCGGCTTCCTGCACCAGGAAACGCCGGTAGTCAGCGAGGTTGAGCTGGCTGTGCTCGATCTTCAGGTCGAAGCGGCCCAGGGGGAATTCGCGGCGGATGTGCAGCAACTCATCGGCGCTGACCGGGTAGAAGCGGATCTGATCGAAGAACCGCAGCAACCAGGGCTTGCCGTCGAATGCGGCGACCTCCCGATAACGATTCCACATCTGCAACGTGCGCCCGACGAACTGATAGCCGCCAGGCCCTTCCATGCCGTACACGCACATGTAGGCGCCGCCGATGCCGACCGAGTTTTCCGCGGTCCAGGTGCGGGCCGGGTTGTACTTGGTGGTCACCAGTCGATGGCGTGGGTCGAGCGGTGTGGCGACTGGTGCGCCGAGGTAGACGTCCCCCAGGCCCATCACCAGGTAGCTGGCGTCGAACACCGTACGCTGCACTTCATCGAGGTTGGGCAGGTCGTTGATGCGTCGGATGAACTCCAGGTTGCTCGGGCACCAGGGCGCGTCCTTGCGCACCGTGGTCATGTATTTCTCGATGGCCAGCTGGCAAGCCGGATCGTCCCAGGACAGTGGCAGGTGAACGATGCGCGACGGCACTTGCAGGTCCTGCGCGGCGCACACGGCGTCCCACTCGCCGGCGACGATGCTCAGTAGATCGGCCAGGGGCAATTGTTCGGGTTGATAGTGCACTTGCAGCGAGCGAATGCCCGGCGTCAGGTCGATCACACCGTGCAATTGTTTGTGTTCCAAAGCCTGCATCAAGGCATGGGCGCGAAAGCGCAGCACCAGGTCCAGTTCGGGGGCGCCGATTTCCAGCAGCAGATGAGTGTCGCCGGCTAATCTCGCCACCATCCGGGTGTCGTCCTGGCCGATATCCAATACCACAGGCGACACGATCCCCTGTGGGAGCGAGCTTGCTCGCGAAAGCGATGGCACATTCAGCATGGATGTATCAGACAGACCGCTTTCGCGAGCAAGCCCGCTCCCACAGTTAGCGTATTCCAAGGCAAGTGAGCGGGCGGTCTTCAGGTCCACCGGCACGAATCGCACCTTGTCCCCGGCCTTGAGCTGCCCCAACTGCCAGAGATCCGCTTCGATCACCGTCACCGGGCAGACGAAACCGCCCAGGCTCGGGCCGTCGGGGCCGAGGATGACGGGCATGTCGCCGGTGAAGTCCACGGCGCCGATGGCGTAGGGGTTGTCATGGATGTTGGAAGGATGCAGCCCGGCCTCGCCACCGTCGGCGCGAACCCATTCAGGTTTTGGCCCGATCAGTCGGACGCCGGTGCGGCTGGAGTTGAAGTGCACTTCCCAGGCGGTGTCGAAGAACGTCTGGATGTAGCGCTCGGTGAAATATTCGGGCGCGCCGTGGGGGCCATAGATCACGCGGATCTGGCGCACGCTCGGCAATTCGAGGATCGGCGCGCTGGTTGGCGCCGGGGGCGTATGCTCATCCAGCGGCATCAGATGCAACACATCGCCGGTACACAACGCCCGTCCGCCATGGCCGCCGAACTGACCGAGGGTAAAGGTGCTTTTGCTGCCCAGGTAATCCGGCACTTGTACGCCACCCTGCAGGCACAGGTAGCTGCGCACCCCGGCACCGGAAATGTTGCCGATGGCGAGGGTGGCGCCGGCAGCGATCGACAATGGGGTGTTCATCGGGACGGCTTCACCGTCGAGCGTGAGGGCAATCACCGCACCGGTCACCGCCACCCGGGCCTCGCAATTGAAACGCAGCAGCGGCCCGTTCATGGTGATTTCCAATGCCGCCGCACCTTCTTCATTGCCCAGCAGGCGATTGCCCAGGCGCAACGAACGGCTGTCCATCGGTCCTGACGGCGGCACCCCCACCGCCCAATAACCGAGGCGGCCGGGATAGTCCTGGACGCTGGTCTGGGTGCCGGGGCTGAGCACTTCAACGGTGTGGGCGCGGTAGACCAACGCGTCCAGGCAGCGGGTCCAGGGCTGGCCGTTGGCAAACGGTGCATCGAGGAGAATCTGTTGCAGGTAGTCGCGATTGGTTTCGACGCCGTACAACAGGCTTTCGTCCAGTGCTTGATAAAGGCCCAGGCGCGCTTGCTCGCGAGTCGGCGCCCAGCGAATGACTTTTGCGATCATCGGGTCGAAATAGGGCGGGATCTGGCAGCCGGCCTCGACCCAGGTGTCGATGCGCAACTGTTTGCCGTCGGCCTCGGGGAATTTCACGGCGGTCAAAAGCCCAGGGCTTGGCTGGAAGTCCCGGCCTGGATCCTCGGCATACAAGCGGGCCTGGATCGCATGGCCCTCGGCTTTTAAACCCACGCTCAACTCGTTCAGTGGCGGCAGGTCTCCGGCCGCCAGTTGCACCATCCAGCGCACCAGGTCCACGCCCCACACCTGCTCGGTGACGCCGTGCTCCACTTGCAGGCGGGTGTTCACTTCCAGAAAGTAAAAGCGCCCGGCGTCGCTGTCGAACACGAACTCCACGGTGCCGGCGCTGCGGTAGTTCACGGCCTGGGCCAGTTGGATCGCCGCTGCGCAGAGTTCGTCGGCCATGCCCTCGGGCAGGTTGGGCGCCGGGGTTTCCTCGAGGACTTTCTGGTTGCGCCGTTGCACCGAGCAGTCGCGCACGCCCAGGGCGATCACCTGGCCCTGGCCGTCGCCGAACACCTGCACTTCCAGATGCCGCGCGCGTTCGATGTACTTCTCGACGAATACCCCGGCGTCGCTGAAGTTGTTCTGGCCCAGGCGCTTGACCGCTTCGAAGGATTCGCTCAGTTCGGCGGCGCTGCGACACACGCGCATGCCGATTCCGCCGCCGCCGGCGGTGCTTTTGAGCATCACCGGATAACCGATCCGGGTGCCGGCCAACAGTGCGGCGTCGAGGCTGTCCAGCAGTTCGGTGCCTTCGAGCAGGGGCACGCCGTGCTGCCGTGCCAGATCGCGGGCGGTGTGCTTGAGACCGAACACGCGCAGTTGTTGTGGCGTCGGACCAATGAAGGCGACACCGGCCGCTTCGCAGGCTTCGGCGAAGGCTGCGTTTTCCGAGAGAAAACCGTAGCCGGGATGAATCGCCGTCGCGCCGCTGCTTTTGGCAATCGCCAGGAGCTTGTCCACCGCCAGATACGTATTGGCCGCCGCGCCTTCGCCCAGGCTGTGGGCTTCGTCGGCCTGCAGGATATGCAGGCTGGCGGCGTCGGCTTGGGAATACACCGCGACGCCTTGGACCTTCAGTTCGCCCAGGGTCCGCAGGATGCGGCAAGCGATGGCGCCACGGTTGGCGATGAGGATTTTTTCGAACATGGCATTGCCCCCTCAGGCATGAGTGCTGCCTGAACTGGGATGCGGGCCGTCCCGCAGTTGTCGATGGCCGCCGGGGTCGTCCCAGGTGGCGAAACTTCCAAACATCAATTCCCCCCTGTGGGAGCGAGCTTGCTCGCGATAGCGGTGGTACATCCAACATCAATGTGACTGACAGACCGCTACCGCGAGCAAGCTCGCTCCCACAGGGGATCAGGGCGTTATTTGATGCATTGCCCCGACCGGCTCTGGCACAGCATGAACAGCCAGCGACGCAAGCGGATGAGTTTCAGTTCCATATCAAAAGCTCCGCTGGCGTGGGGTTGTAGGCGTTGCAGGGGTTATTCAGTTGCGGGCAGTTGGAGATCAATACGATCACATCCATCTCGGCTCGCAGGTCGACGTATTTGCCTGGCGCCGAGATCCCGTCTTCGAAGGTCAGGCCACCGTCGGCGGTGACCGGCACGTTCATGAAGAAGTTGATGTTCGGCCCGATATCGCCCTTGCCCAGGCGACCGTCGTGGACGCAGGCCCGCAGGTAATTGTCACGGCAGCTGTGCATGTAGCGTTTTTCCAGGGCGTAGCGCACGGTGTTGCTTTCCTGGGCGCAGGCGCCGCCGAGGGTGTCGTGGCGTCCACAGGTGTCTTCGACGATGGTCAGCATCGGGTGGCCGAGGTTGGAATACAGCACGCTGCCGGTGCTCAGGTAAACGCTGTTTTGCCGGCGCAGGGTGCGCTGCACGTCGTAGCGTTCCTTGGGGTTGGCCAGGCTGTAGAACAGCGTATCGACCGCCTGGTTGCCTTCCAGGTCGAGGATGCGCAGGGTCTGGCCCGCCTTGACCTCCACCAGCCAGGGTTCCCCGGCGGGAATCGTGGCACGGTAGACGGCGGTATCGGGTTGCTTGTGTGCGGTGGCGATGGCGAGTGACATGGCAGCGATCCTCAGGCGAACAGGCGGTCGGTATTGATGAAGCCGCGTTGGTTTTCCGGGCGCGAAAGGCGGCAGTGCTCGGCGACGCTGGCGTCGGCATTCATCCAGCTGAGCTTGATCGGTTGCGGGGCGTATTGCGGGTTTGGGTCCATCGGGTGTTGCAGCGCGGTCAGCACCACCAGGGTGTCCATCGGTGCGTACAGCTCGATGTAGTCGCCAGTCAGGGAGTTGCCCTCGACGAAGTGAAAGTTTCCCGCCTCATCGACATCGACCCGGCTGAACAGGTTGAGGGTCATCAGCAGGTCGGACAGCCCCAGGCCCCATTTGCCCAGTTCCACCAACAGGTTGTCGGTGCCGTTGCGAAAGAAGCCGTTGCGCAGTTCCTGATAGCGGCCCTGACCGTATTTTTGCGCGACTTCCTCGGCACAGAGCACGCCGCCCAGGCTGTCGCTCCAGCCGCAGGTATCGGCGGTGATGGCCGCCAGCACCCGCCCCATGTCCGAGTAGAGGCAATGGCCGGCGGTGAGCTTGGCGGTGTGTTGGCATTTGAGGCTGTCGGGCAGGTTCAAGCGTTCGGTTTTCTCGTTGGCATTGAGTAGCGTCAGGCTCACGTTGGCCCCGCCGCGCAGATCGGTCAGGCGCAGCAGCTGGCCGCGCTTGAGCACGAACGAACGGTGGCCGCCGCCGGGCAGCAGTTCTTCGGCGAAGGGGGTAAACAAGCGGGTCGAGTCGGGCATGGAAAAACTCCTTTCAAGCGATACGCAAGGTGCCGGCCAGTTCGGCGGGCAGGGCGTCGACGGCGGCACGGGCGGTGCGGCGGTCGCTGTTCAATGGAATGTCGTAGGTGATGCGTGCGCCATAGGCGCCGGGGGCGTGGGGATCGACACGGACTTTGTCGAACACCAGCAGGCGCGTGCCGAGGCTGAAACCTTCGGACAGGTCATGGGTGACCATGAACACGGTCAGGCGGGTTTCGCGCCACAGCTCCAGCAACAAGGCGTGCATGTCCTTGCGAATACCCGGATCGAGGGCACCGAAGGGTTCGTCCAGCAGCAGGACACGCGGCTTCATGATCAGTGCCTGGGCGATGGCCAGTCGCTGCTGCATGCCCCCGGACAGTTGCGCCGGGTATTTATCCTGCCCATGGCCGAGTCCGACCTTGTCCAGCAAGTGTGCGGCTTCTTCCCGGGCCTGGCGCTTGGCGCTGCCGAACAGACGGCCCAGCAGCGGCGAGCGCGGCAGTTCCAGGCCCAGGGCCACATTGTCCAGCACGGTCAGGTGCGGGAACACCGAGTAACGCTGGAACACCACGCCCCGGCTGGCATCCGGCTCGCCGGCCAAGGGTTCGCCATCCAGGAGAATCTGTCCGCGACTGGCGCGTTCCTGGCCCAGCAGCAAGCGCAGGAAGGTCGACTTGCCACAACCCGACGCCCCCACCAAGGTGCAGAACTCACCCTCGGCGACGCTCAGGTTCAAGCGCTCGAGCACCACCTGGTCGCCGTACTGTTGCCAGACGTTGTTCACGTTGATGAAACTCATGCCTTCGCCCCCTCATACCAGGGGAACGCTTGGCGGGTCAGGCGCTTGAGACCCCAGTCCATCAGCCAGGCGAGCAGGGTGATCCACACCACGTACGGCAAGATCACGTCCATCGCCAGGTAACGGCGCACGAGGAAAATCCGATAGCCCAGCCCGTCGGTGGAGGCGATGGCTTCGGCGGCGATCAGAAACAGCCAGGCCGAACCGAGCATCAGTCGCAGGGAAATCAACAGGCGCGGCAGTAATTGCGGCAGCACCACCCGCAGCATCAGGGTCCAGGTCGAAGCGCCGAGGGTCTGGGCCTTGATCAGCAGCTCGGGGGGAATCTCCCGGGCGCGCTGTTCCAGGTCCCGGGCCAGGCACGGTGTGATGCCAATCACGATCAGCATCACTTTCGACAACTCTCCCAGGCCGAAGACGATGAACAGGATCGGCAGGATGGCCAGCGGCGGCACCATCGACACCACGGTGAGCAGCGGCGATAACGGCGCGCCCAATAGCGGCAACGTGCCGGCGGCAATGCCCAGACACAGCCCGGCCAGGGCACTGATGCCCAGGCCGATGACCAACCGGCGCAGGCTTGAGGCGGTGTCTTGCCAGAGCAGGTATTCGCCGCTGCGGGCGTCAGCGGTAAAGGCCAGGCGCTTGACCGCATCGGCCATTTGCACGGCGCTGGGCAGCAGTTTGTCGTTGGGGTTGTCCGTCAACCGTTCGGCCGAGCCCATGAAGTAGGCGAACAACACCAGCGCGAAGGGCAGGATCACCAGCAACAAGCGGCTGGGACGATCCGGGTAGCGGTTGATCAGGCGCATGCCAGGTCCTCCGGTTTACAGCTTGGCGTCGGCGGCCAGCTGTACGTAGGTCGGGTCAAAGCGCAGCTTGAGGTTGGCCTTGTCGCCGCGGGTCACGCCATTGGCGAAGGCCATGCCGATCGCGTTCGTGTCCTTGGCGCCTTCGCCCAACAAGCCGTGCTGGAACGAGAACTCGGCCACCTTGCCCATGGTAGCGGGCAGTTGTTCGCTGGTGGCGAAACCGAGGGCTTCTTTGGGCGTGGCGAACAGCTTGGTGGTGTCCAGTTGCGCCTGGAAACCTTTGAGGTCGGTGCCCGAGGCTTTGGCCATGTGTTCCAACGCGGCCTGGCTGGCTGCGTTTTTCGCATTCATCAGCGCCACCACTTCGAACCAGGCGCCGGTCAACGCTTTGCCCAGGGCCGGGTTATCCTGCAGGGTCTGGGTGTTGACCACCATCATGTCCATGATCTCGCCAGGGACCTGACTGGAATTAAACACTTCGCTCACGCCTGGCTGGGCCTTGATGTCCGAGAGCATCGGGTTCCAGGTGGTGACGGCCTTGACCTGATCGGTGTTGAACGCGGCGGAGATGTCGGCGTCGGAGGTGTTGACGACTTTCAGGTCTTTTTCGGCGAGGCCCACGGAATCCAGGGCGCGGGCCAGCAGGTAATGGGACACCGACAGTTCCACCAGGTTGACGTCCATGCCCTTGAGGTCGGCCACTTTCTTGCCTTCGCCCTTGAGGACGATGCCGTCGTTGCCGTTGGAGAAATCGCTGACGATCAGCGCGGTGCTGTCCACGCCACCGGCGGCGGGAATGGTCAGGGCGTCCATGTTGGTCATGGTGCAGCCGTCGAACTGACCGGCGGTGTACTGGTTGATGGATTCGACGTAATCGTTGAGCTGCACGACATCGATCTTGATGCCGTATTTTTTCGCCCATTTGTCGACGATGCCCTGGCTGCCGGCGTATTCCCAGGGCATCCAGCCGGCGTAAATGGTCCAGCAGACGCTGAAGTGGTCTTTTTGTGCGGCGGCGGATGAAAAGCTCACGAGGGCCGAGAGGGCGGCGAGGAGCAGGGCGGACAGACGAAGCTTGAGCATGGTGGTTCTCCAGTTGATCAAGGGCGGACAGGAGCAACGCGGCACCGCGAACGGTGGCTTGTCTCCCGGGCTTTTGTCCCGCCGTGTAACCTCAACTGGAGGTCGCCAACTCTCGGACCAGCCACTCGCCAGAAGCGAGCCGGAACCCTAGTCAGCCATTGCAAATTGTGGTGCCGCGAACCTGTGATGACTCCTGCACGGAGTTTGTTAAAGCGAGAGCCGTGCCAATTCCGGCAAAGGCCCGGGCCAGAGACGGCAGGTGTTGGAGAAGGAGGGGCGAGAGCGGACTTGTGCTTGCTTGTGGTGCTCTCGCGCACCGGAAGAGGGCGACGAGGGACATGTTTCTAGTTGTTGCCAGGTCGCACCAGATTCCGATTTTGCTGTCTGAATATGCGTCAGTCACACAAAGTTGGCTGCCGCCCATCAGCGTCGCTGATGTGGCCCATCCGCGGTCCAGGAGGCCGCCATGTATCGACGACTGCTCCTCATTGCGTTTCTCGGTTTGACTCTTTCGGCCTGCGTGCCTTACTACGACGGAGATTCGAGCTACTACCGTTCCGAGGTCTACACCTCACCGGCGCCGGTCTATTACGGTGGCGGGAGTTATTATTCGGTTCCGCGTGGCTATTACGCCCCGCGGTATTACCAACCGGCGCCGCGCTATTACTCGCCGCCGCGTTACTACCAACAAGGCCCACGCTACTACTCGCCACCGCGAGCGGCGTACCGGTCTTATCCGAATCGGGGCGGCTGGGACGGCCGTGACCGGGGCGGTTGGAATGACGACCGAGGCGGGCGAGGCGGGAGTGATCATCGGGGACGCGGTGGTCATGACGGAAGGGGCGGTCACCGCTGATCGTTAGGCAACAAGAAGCGGCGCATTGAGCGCCGCTTTTTTTGTGCTTGCCATAAAACGACCTGTGGGAGCGGGCTTGCCCGCGAAGGCGGCGGCACATCCAACAGTGATGCAAGCTGCTCCATTGCTTTCGCGAGCAAGCCCGCTCCCACAGGAGATCATTCAGGCCATTCACTCGTTGGACAAATCCGCCAACGGATGCCGCCCTTCCCACGCCTTGTGAAAGTGTGCCTCGACCGCCGCTTCGGGCACATGATTGATGTCCGGCCAGTGCCAGCGCGGCTTGTGGTCCTTGTCGATCAATCGCGCCCGCACGCCTTCGCTGAATTCGGGATGACGGCAGCAGTTGAGGCTCAAGGTGTATTCCATCCGGAACACACCGGCCAGGGACAAATGCCGAGCCCGGGCGATCTGCTCCCAGACCAGATGAGCGGTCAACGGCGAGCCTTCGGTCATGGTCTTGGCGGCCCGGGCGATCAGTGGATCAGGGTGCTCCACCAACAGGCTGAGGGCTTTCCAGGCGCAGCGCACATCGCTGACATCCAGCCACTCGTCGATTTTCGGCCGCCGCGGCAGCCATTGGGCTTCGGGCAGTTGGGCGACAGCTTCCTGCTGCAAGGCCTTGAGCAAACTGTTGAGCTGCATCTCGGTCTGCTCTTGCCAGTTGAGTTGCAGCAGGCCTTCGATCAGGTCGTCCTGTTGTTCATCCAGCAAGAAGCGGTCGGCCAGGCCCAGGTCGATGGCGTCCCGGGCATTCATGTGGGCGCCGGTCAGGCCGAGAAACAGCCCGAGCTTGCCGGGCAGGCGTGACAAGAACCAACTGGCGCCGACATCCGGGTACAGGCCGATGCTGATTTCCGGCATGGCCAGGCGGCTGCTTGGCGTGACGATGCGGGTACTGGCGCCTTGCAGCAGCCCCATGCCACCGCCCAGTACATAACCGTGGCCCCAGCACAGCAAGGGTTTGGGGTAGGTGTGCAGGTTGAAGTCCAAGCGGTATTCCGCCGCGAAGAATTGTGCCGCCAACGGCGGTACTTCGCCGGGATGAGCGCGGCAGGCCTCTACCAGGCTGCGCACTTCACCGCCGGCGCAGAAGGCCTTGGCGCCATTGCCGCGCAACAGCACACAAACGACCTGTGGTTCCCGGGCCCAGGCATCGAGGCGATCGCGCAAGGCATTGATCATCGTCAGGGACAGGGCGTTCAGGGATTTTTCGGCATCCAGGGTGGCGATGCCGATGCGGGCACCGTCGATGCCGGTGAGCTCTTCGAAGTGCAGATTCATCGTGACCTCGATCAGAAATTTGAATGTTCAGTATGACCGCTGTGTAGGAAAGTGCCGGTTCTGCGTCAGATCAATTGACAAGCGCTGTAGGCTTTCCTAGGGTGCGCCCATTGTTTTTTACCGGATGCAACCATGACTGCTGACGACCGTATCAAACTCGAACCGAGCTGGAAGCAGGCACTGCGTGCCGAGTTCGACCAGCCCTACATGGCGGAGTTGCGTGAGTTCCTACGCAGTGAATACGCTGCTGGCAAGGAGATCTATCCGCCGGCTCCACTGATTTTCAACGCCCTCAATTCCACGCCGCTGGATAAGGTCAAGGTGGTGATTCTCGGCCAGGACCCTTACCACGGTCCAGGGCAGGCCCATGGCTTGTGCTTCTCGGTACAGCCGGGCGTGCCGACACCGCCGTCCCTGGTGAACATCTACAAGGAGTTGAAGCGCGACCTGAACATCGATATCCCCAATCACGGCTACCTGCAAAGCTGGGCCGACCAGGGCGTGTTGCTACTCAACACGACCCTGACCGTGGAGCGCGCCAATGCCAACGCCCACGCCAAAAAAGGCTGGCAGCACTTTACCGACAGGATCATTGAAGTCGTCAGTGAACACCAGCCGCACTTGGTGTTCCTGTTGTGGGGCGCCCATGCCCAGAGCAAGCAGAGGCTGATCGATGCGACCAAGCATTTGGTGCTGACTTCGGTCCACCCGTCACCGCTGTCGGCCCACCGAGGTTTCATCGGCTGCGGGCACTTCAGCCGGACCAACAAGTTTCTCCAGCAGCATGGCGAGACGCCGATCGATTGGCGGTTGCCGCCGCTTTAAGGGGGCGGCAGTCAGGGCCCCATCGCGAGCGAGCTCGCTCCCACAGGGATTGTGTTGCCCTGAACCTGTGGGAGCGAGCTTGCTCGCGATGAAGGCGCCGCGGACGATCAGGGCGAACTTGGCTGGCGCATCCAATACCTGAACAATGGTTCCGCCAGAAACAGCACGAACAGCAACCGCATCACCTGCAACGCCGTCACCAATGGCACCGACAGTTGCAGCGTCTCCGCCGTCAGGCTCATTTCCGCGATGCCGCCGGGCATCATGCCCAGCGTCAACGAACGCAGATCCAGATGGGTCAAGGTGCTCAAACCTAGGGCTGCAAGCGTGGCGATCAGCATCGTCAACACCGTGCCAACCAATGTGCGGCCCATGAACGACGGTGCCCGACGAAAGAACTGCCGGTTGAAATGACAACCCAACCCGCTGCCGATCAGCCACTGGCCGATCTGGCTGGCGCCGTTGGGCAGGCCGATGTGCAGGTCCCAACCGATGCTCACCGCCGCGCTCACCAGCAACGGCCCGAACAACCAGGGATTGGGTTGGCGCAAGCGCTCCCAGACCCAGGCGAGCAGGGCGCCCGCTGGAAACAGGAGCGCCAGCCACAGCCAGTCCACCGTCGTGGCATGTTGCACCGGCGCACCTTCGCCCAACAGGTACTTGAAGGCCGCCGGCACGCACAGCACCACCACCAGCACCCGCAAGCTCTGGCCTGCTGCGACCCGGCTCAGGTCCGCGCCGTTGCGGGCGCCGAGGTTGACCATTTCGCCGGAGCCGCCGGGCATGCTCGAGAAAAACGCGGTAGCACGGTCCTCGCCGGTGCGACGCATCAGCCAGACACTGACCACGCTGGACACGCTGGTGATCAGCGCGCCGAAAAAAATCAGGCCGAAGTGGCTCAGGACCTGTTCCATCACCACCGGGGTGAAGTGCAGGCCAATGCCGATGCCCACCATCCATTGGCCGCATTTGCGGCCGCCGGGGATTTCCGCCAATTGCCACGGCGTCAGGCAGCGCACCAGGATGATCGCCAGCAACGAGCCGACCATCCAGGGCAAAGGCCAGCCGATCAGGCTGGCCAGGTAACCGCCGGCCAGGCCGACCAGCGGTGTTCCCCACCATTGTCTGAAAGTCGCCTCAGACATTGGCCGGGGCGCGACGTTGTGCGGCGCGGCGACGCCAGATCCGCAGCAATGGCATGAACAGCATGATTGCCGTCAGGATCCAGCAGCCGAAGGTGATCGGGCTCGACCAGAGGATCTCCAGCGCACCGTTGGAGATCGACAGCGCACGACGCAGGTTCTGCTCCATCAGGCCACCGAGGATGAAGCCCAACAGCACGGGCGACAGCGGGAAATCCAACTTGCGCAGGATGTAGCCGAAGATACCGATGCCGATCATCAGGAACAGGTCGAACGTCGTGGCATGCACCGCATAGACGCCGATGCCGGTGATGATCGCGATGACCGGCACCAATGCCCAGTTCGGCACGGCCAGGATGCGGGTGAAGACGCGGATCATCGGGATGTTGAGGATCACCAGCATGATGTTGGCGATGAACAACGAGGCGATCAGGCCCCAGACAATGTCTGGCTGTTGCTGGAACAGCAGCGGACCGGGCGTGATGTTGTACAGCGACAATGCGCCGATCATCACTGCCGTGGTGCCCGAGCCGGGAACGCCGAGGGTCAGCATCGGCACCAGTGCCCCGCAGGCAGCACCGCCGATGGCGGTTTCCGGCGCGGCGAGGCCACGTTTGTCACCCTGGCCGAACTTGCCACTGGCACCGGCGATGCGCTTCTCGGTCATGTAGGCCACGGCACTGGCCAGGGTCGCCCCGGCACCTGGCAACACACCCATGATGAAACCGAGCACGCCGCAACGCAGGTTCACGACGAAGACCGACGCCGCTTCCTTGAAGTTGAACATCATCCGCCCAGTGGCTTCCACCGCTTCCTGGCCGCGATGGGTTTTCTCCAACAGCAACAGGATTTCACTGATGGAGAACAAACCCAGCACCAGCACGACGAACTGAATGCCGTCGGTCAGGTGGATGTTGTCACCGGTGAAGCGGTAGACGCCGCTGTTGGCATCGATCCCGACACTGGACAGGAACAGCCCGATCAGCGCCGCGATGAACGTCTTGAGCGGTCGGTCGCCGGCCATGCCGCCCAGGCAGACAATGGCGAACACCATCAGGACGAAATATTCCGCCGGTCCGAAGGCAATCGCCCATTTGGCCAGTAGCGGCGCGAACAGCACCATGCCGCAGGTGGCGATGAACGCACCGATGAACGAACTCCACGCCGACAGCGACAACGCCACCCCGGCCAGGCCCTGGCGAGCCATCGGGTAGCCGTCGAGGGTGGTCATCACGGTGGAGGCTTCCCCCGGGATGTTGAGCAGGATCGAGCTGATGCGCCCGCCGTATTCGCAACCCAGGTACACCGCCGCCAGCAGGATCAGCGCCGACTCCGGCGGCAGCCCTAGTGCGAAGGCGATCGGGATCAGCAGCGCCACACCGTTGATCGGGCCCAGGCCCGGCAGCAGGCCGACCACCGTGCCGATCAGCGTACCGGTCAATGCGGTGACGAGGTTGTAGGGGGTCAGTGCAACGCCAAAACCCTGGCCGAGATAATTCAGGGTATCCATATCAATTCTCCAGGACGTCGAGCAGGCCCAGGGGCAGCGGCACGTCCATCAGCTTGTCGAACAACAGATAAAGACCGATGGCCATCAGGCTGATGATCACCACGCTCGGCACCCAGCGCCCGCCATACAGGCGCGCCATCGGCACGCCGATCAGGATGCTGGCGACAATGAAGCCCAGGGGTTCGAAGGTGCCGGCGAATACCAGCAGCAGCGCCACGCAGATGCCGATCTTCTGCAGGGTTTCACGGTCCAGTTGCGGGTCTTCGTCGCTGTGCACGATGGGGGTCGGACGAAACAGCATGTACAGCAGCGCCAGGCCCATCAGCCCCAGCATCAGCAGGGGAAAGGCGCGCGGGCCGACCGGCTCGTAGGAAAAGGCGGCCTGATACGGCCAGGCCATCAGCGCGAGGCCGATGCAAACCAGCAGCAGCACCGCGGCAAAAATACGTTGGATGGTGAGCATGACTAACTCCTGGGCGGCGCCGGTGATGCCAGCGCCGACACGCGAACAGAGACGGTTACTGGATCAGGCCGAACTCTTTGGCCAGCACCTTGTAATCAGCCACTTGCTTCTTCACGTAGGTGTCCAGTTCCGGGCCGGTCATGGCAAACGGGAACAGCTCGCGCTGGTCGCGCAGCTTGGCGAACTCTTCGGAAGCCAGCAGCTTGTCGAATGCCTCTTTCCACCAGGCGTAGTCTTCATCGCTGACTTTTGGCCCGAGGTAGAAGCCGCGGACCACCGGCCAGACGATGTCATAGCCTTGCTCGCGGGCGGTGGGGATGTTTTTCATCTCCGGCTCGTCGATGCGCTTCTCGGCAAACACCGCCAACAGGCGCATGTCACCGCTCTGGATGTGGGGCATGGAGTCGGAAATGTCGGTACTGCCGACCTGGATGTGGCCGCCGAGCAGCGCCGTGGCGATCTCGCCGCCGCCTTCGAGGGCTACGTAACGCAGGTCGCGGGGGTTGATGCCGGCGGCCTTGGCGATCAGGGCGGTCTGCATCCAGTCCTGGCTGCCGACGGTGCCGCCGGAACCGATAACCACCGAGCCCGGATCTTTCTTCAGGGCCTGTACGAGATCGTCGAGGTTCTTGTAGGGCGAATCGCTTTTCACCGCGATGGCGCCATAGCTGGTGCCAACGGCGGCCAGCCAGCGCACGGCGCTTTCATCGAAACGACCGAACTTGCCCTGGGCCAGGTTCAGCAACGAGCCGCTGGACCAGGCCACCAGCGTGCCGGCGTCGGCCGGGCGCTGGGCGACCACTGCGTTATAAGCCACCGCGCCGACACCACCTGGCATGTAGGTGACGCGCATCGGCTTGGTCAACAGCTTCTGGTTGACCAGCGCGCTTTGCACCAGCTTGCACGTCAGGTCGAAGCCGCCGCCAGGGGAAGCCGGGGCGATGCATTCGGGGCGCTTGGGTTCTTTGGCCGGATCAGCGGCGAGCAACTGCCCGGCGAACATCAGGCATCCGGCGGCCAAGGCTACTTTACGCAGTGATAGGTTCATCGTTATCTCCATAGGAGTTGTTGTTGTGTGTGGTGTAGATTCGGTGTTGCTGGCCCCCGGCCCTCGCGTCGCGGATGGCGGGCGCAGGTCGTTGCCGAACGTATCGGGATTGAAGGCGCGGGAGGGCCTCAGACCGAGGCGTGATGGCGCTGGCCAGGGTGGTCTGATTGATGCGGGAAAGGCGGGCAGGCATTGGGGCCTGGAGCTGTAGAGACAGCATGTGATAACTCCGCTTTTATTGTTTTTATTCGGCGAAAACGCTTCGAGGCGTTTTTCGTTCGCGATGTGCGTCGCGACGGGCAGTCGAAACCGTCCGTGGGAGGACTCTAACGGCCCAACCTTTCGCTAACCTTTCAAAAGCTTTCAACGTGTTTTTGGCTTCACAGTGGCGGATGCGGCTGTAAACTCCGCGCCAAAGAATGGCGTCGACCATCCCTGAATCGAGGAATAACCCATGCGTGTTCTGCTCGTCGAAGACCATCTGCAGCTCGCCGAAAGCGTTGCCCAGGCGCTCAAGAGCACCGGTTTGACTGTGGATGTGCTGCACGACGGTGTCGCGGCCGACCTGGCCTTGAGCAGCGAGGAATACGCCGTGGCGGTGCTCGATGTCGGGCTGCCGCGCATGGACGGTTTCGAGGTGCTGGCGCGCCTGCGGGCCCGCGGCAAAACTTTGCCCGTGCTGATGTTGACCGCCCGCAGCGACGTCAAGGACCGCGTCCATGGCCTCAACCTCGGTGCCGACGACTACCTGGCCAAGCCATTCGAACTCACTGAGCTGGAGGCCCGGGTCAAGGCCCTGTTGCGCCGCAGCGTACTGGGCGGTGAACGCCAGCAGCGTTGTGGCGGGCTGGTCTACGACCTGGATACCCGGCGTTTCACCCTCGACGATGAATTGCTCACCCTGACCTCCCGCGAGCAGGCCGTGCTGGAAGCGTTGATTGCCCGGCCGGGGCGGGTGATGAGCAAGGAGCAACTGGCGGCCCAGGTGTTCGGCCTGGACGAAGAAGCCAGCCCGGACGCCATCGAAATCTACGTCCATCGCCTGCGCAAGAAACTCGACGGCCATGCGGTCGCGATCGTGACGTTCCGCGGCTTGGGCTACCTGCTGGAAAATCGCAATGCATAAGCCCGACAGCCTGCGTTGGCGGCTGCTCTGGAACCTGGCGTTGCTGCTGGTGGTGCTGATGCTCGCCAGCGGCCTGAGCGCTTACTGGAATGGTCGCGAAGCGGCGGACACCGCCTATGACCGGACCCTGCTGGCCTCGGCCCGGACTATCGCCGCGGGCCTGTCCCAGCGCGACGGCAGCCTCAGCGCGGATGTGCCCTACGTGGCCCTGGATACTTTTGCCTACGACAGTGCCGGACGCATTTATTACCAAGTCAATGACATCGACAAGAAGCTGATTTCCGGCTACGAAAACCTTCCCGGCCCGCCGCCCGGGACGCCCCGCACGGACGATTACCCGGCCCTGGCGCGCTTCTATAACGCCCAATACCAGGGGCAGAGCGTGCGAGTGGTGAGC
Organism: Pseudomonas sp. NFIX10; assembly: GCF_900111955.1. Classification (NCBI taxonomy): domain Bacteria; kingdom Pseudomonadati; phylum Pseudomonadota; class Gammaproteobacteria; order Pseudomonadales; family Pseudomonadaceae; genus Pseudomonas; species Pseudomonas sp. NFIX10. Next base: position 55,627 of record NZ_FOKH01000034.1, read on the forward strand.
CTGCTCAAGGCGGTGAGCGAGCCGAACATGAATGGCATGGCGGAAATTCGCGTGGCCGAGACCGAAGAAGCGCGGGTCAGCATGGCCCGTGGCCTGATGGCCGACACCCTGTTGCGCCTGGGCATGCTGGCCGTGGGCGCGTTGCTGTTGGTGTGGTTTGCGGTCAGCGCGGCGTTGCGCCCGTTGGAGCGCTTGCGCACGGCGGTGGAGGAACGCCAGCCGGACGATCTGCGGCCGTTGCCGCTGGTGGAGGTGCAGCACGAATTATGGCCGCTGGTGCGGGCCCTCAACCATTTCACCGAGCGCCTGCGCGGGCAATTCGAGCGGCAGGCGCAGTTCATCGCCGATGCCGCCCATGAACTGCGTACGCCGCTGGCCGCGCTCAAGGCGCGCCTGGAGCTGGGTTTGCGCGCCAGCGAGCCGGCGACCTGGCGTGAAACCCTGGAGACCGCGGCTCAGGGGACCGATCGACTGACTCACCTGGCCAACCAGTTGCTGTCCCTGGCGCGGGTGGAAAATGGCGCCCGGGCCATTGCCGAAGGCGGCGCTCAGTTGCTCGATCTCAGCCAGTTGGCCCGTGAGCTGGGCATGGCCATGGCCCCGCTGGCCCATGCCCGAGGCGTGGCGCTGGCCCTGGAAGCCGACGAGCCGGTATGGCTGCGGGGCGAGCCGACCTTGTTGAACGAGCTGTTGAGCAACCTGGTGGACAACGCCCTGGCCCACACACCGTCCGGCGGCAACGTGATCCTGCGGGTCATCGCACCGGCGGTCCTGGAAGTCGAGGACGACGGGCCAGGCATTCCGCTGCATGAGCGGGACCGGGTGTTCGAGCGCTTCTATCGACGCAACCAGCAAGTGGCCGGTTCCGGATTGGGGTTGGCGATCGTCGGCGAAATCTGCCGCGCGCACTTGGCGCAGATCACCTTGCATGACGGGCAGGAACGCGGGCTGAAGGTGCGGGTGAGCTTTATTCCAGGTTCAGATTAAGCCCGCTATTGTGGCGAGGGGATTTATCCCCGCTGGGGCGCGAACCGCCCCTCGTTGTCTGTTTGAATAGGCCGCAATCGCCAGTTGAGGCTGCTGCGCAGCCCAGCGGGGATAAATCCCCTCGCCACAGGTCAGTGTCTGATCCAGGTTTCGTGGTTGTCGGCCTTAATAAAACATCGACCGCGCTTCTTCGATATCCGCACACCGGGCCTTGTTCTCCGGGTCGATGCCCAGTTTCTTGAAGGCTGGGACGCCAAATACATCAATCTTGCTCAGGGGATGGTCGGTGTCCTTGTAGCAATACAGCGCAGCGACCTGCACCAGGTCGATATAATCGAGTTGCTTGGAGTCGCGGTTGAAGTCCAGATACAGCCCCGGCAGTTTCACCAAGCGCTCCGGAAATTCCCAGACGCTGAGCAATTTGTCCCCTAGCACCGGGTGAATCGTCTCGATGACATGGTTGAGGCTGACCGGGTCCGACAGCAGTTCGTTATTGTCCTGTGCGTACGTGAGGATCGGCAGCACGCCGATCTGATGCACCAGCCCACCCAACGCGGCCTGGTCCGGCTTGAGTTGGGTGTAGCCGCGACACAACGCATAGCTGACGCCGGCGATCTCCAGGCTTTTGCGCCAGACTTCGCGCATCTTCAGTTCCACCACCTCGGAGCGGGCATGGAAAATCTGCTCCATCACCAGGCCAATGGCCAAGTTGCTGCTGTAGTTGATGCCCAGTCGAGTGATGGCCGTGTGCAGGTCAGTGACTTCCTGGGTGGCCCGCAACAGCGGGCTGTTGACCACTTTTATCAGGCGTGCCGAGAGGGCCGTATCGCGGCCGATCACTTTGCTCAGGTTGCTGACGCTGATTTCCGGGTCTTCGGCGGCCCGGCGAATCTGCATGGCCACTTCCGGTAATGTTGGCAGAACCAGGTCATCGTTATCGATGGCCTGCACCAAATCCCGTTGGACCTTATCCGCCAAATCGCTCATTTCGGTTCTCTAGGGTATTGCGACAAATGCTGCGATCAGCGCTGGATTTCGCGGTCGCGGTCCAGTTCGTAAGGCAGGTCCAACAATTGAAGGCGAGGGCCTTCCAAGGCACCGAGGTGCAGATTGTCATCTTCTGCAGCTTCGGCCTGTAATACCGCCAGCAGTTCAATGTTTCCTTCGCCGCGGGCGGCAATCACCACTTCGCCGATGGAACTGCCGTGAGTGGGGGAGAACAGCGCCGTGCCGGGTTCCGGCAGTTCGCTGGCGTCCAGTTGCAGGCGATACAGGCGCCGCTTGAGCTTGCCCAGGTATTGCATGCGCGCGACGATTTCCTGGCCGGTGTAGCAGCCTTTCTTGAAGCTGACGCCGCCGACGGCTTGCAGGTTGAGCATCTGTGGGATGAACAGTTCGCGGGTGGTCGGCATGACCTGGCCGATCCCGGCACGGACCTGGCCCAGCAGCCAGGGGTTCAGGTCCGCCTCGGCCAGTTCTGCGCCCAGGCGGGTTCGCAGTGCCTTTGCCTGTTCGGCGGGTGCCCACAACTCGGCGCGGCCGGGAGACACGCGGATGGCGATCAGGGCTTCATGGCGCGCCACGCTGTCGGTGTCGCTCGGCAGTTCGAGGCCCAGTCCAGCCAGGGCATCGTCGGCATTTTCCAGGCCGAAGCGAACCCAGGCGGCGCTTTCGTCGGTGAGCTTGGATTTGGAGAACACGGCGTATTTTTTCAGGTCCGCCAATTGCGGTTCGAGCAGTTCGGTGGCCATGGCCATCAACACACCGTCGCCTTCGAGCAGGATGCGGAAGCTCGATTGCATCCGGCCTTTCTGCGTGCAGCGGGCGCCGAGGCTGGCCCGGTTGTCGCTCAGGTAGTCGAGGTTGCAGGTCAATTGGCCTTGCAGGAATTTGCTGGCATCCACGCCGCGGACCGCAAGGACGCCTTCGTGGGACAGGGTGCAGAAAAAAGCGAAATCAGCCATGGGTCATCGCAGGGTAAAAAGTCTGGTAGACATCATAAGGGGACGCCCTTGAAATGGGTAGTTCACAAAGGGTCGGTGGTGCCAGACCAAAGCCGTCTGTCGCGCTGTGGCGAGGCCTGTATACTTGCGCTCTATTTGAGGAGCGCTCCATGGTCGAAGATGTTGAACTGAATCGCCTCTACTGGCACAGCCGCCGCGGCATGCTTGAGCTGGACGTGTTGCTGGTGCCGTTCGTGAAAGAGGTTTACCCCCATCTCAATGAAGTGGACCGTGCGTGCTACGTCCGCCTGCTCGAATGCGAGGATCAGGACATGTTCGGCTGGTTCATGGAGCGCAGCGAATCCGAAGACCCCGAGTTGCAGCGCATGGTCCGGATGATCCTGGACCGTGTCCAACCCAAGTAATCGCTTCGAATGCCGCTGGCAGGCCTCCGGGCAACTGCTGGCGGCCTATCTGCTGGCCCAGGTGTTCGCCCTGGGTTCGTTGTTTCTGTTGTCCATCGCGTCCTGGTGCGCCGCGCTTGGCGTTATCGTGTGCCTGGCCCATGGTGCCTGGGTGATCCCCCGGCATGTGGTGCTGACCCATCGCCGGGCCTTTTGCGGGTTGCGTCACAATGCCGCTGGCTGGCAGCTCTGGAGCCGGGCCGATGGCTGGCGGGCTGTGCAGTTGCGCCCCGATAGCCTGGCGCTGCCGCTGATCATCGTGCTGCGTTTCCGATTGCAGGGCGAGCGGCGGGTCCGATCGCTGTGCGTGCTCCGCGACGCGCTGGCGCCGGATGTCCACCGGCGCCTGCGGGTGCGGCTCAGGTTCAGTCGGCGTAGGTGGGCGGCACCAGGATAGTGTCCAGTGCCTCGGGCAGCAGGTTCGGGTAGTCGAGGGTGTAGTGCAGCCCCCGGCTTTCCTTGCGTTCCATGGCCGAGCGAATCATCAGTTCCGCCACCTGGGCCAGGTTGCGCAGTTCGATCAGGTCGCGGCTGACTTTGTAGTTGCTGTAGAACTCGTCGATCTCATCCAGCAGCAAGCGCACCCGGTGCTGTGCCCGTTGCAGGCGCTTGTTGGTGCGCACGATGCCCACGTAGTCCCACATGAAGCGCCGCAGTTCATCCCAGTTGTGGGCAATGATCACGTCTTCGTCCGAGTCGGTGACCTGGCTGGCGTCCCACGAGGGCAGGGCGACCGGAATGGCGATCCGCGGCAATTGCTCGAGAATGTCCGCCGCCGCCGAGCGGGCGTAGACGAAACATTCCAGCAGCGAATTGCTGGCCATGCGATTGGCGCCGTGCAGGCCGGTGAAGCTGGTTTCGCCAATGGCATACAGGCCAGGCACGTCGGTGCGGCCGTGTTGGTCGACCATCACGCCACCGCAGGTATAGTGCGCCGCCGGCACCACCGGGATCGGTTGTTTGGTGATGTCGATGGAAAACTCCAGGCAGCGCTCATACACCGTCGGGAAGTGGCTCTTGATGAACGCTTCGGGCTTGTGGCTGATGTCCAGGTAGACGCAATCGATACCCAGGCGCTTCATCTCGTGGTCGATGGCCCGGGCGACGATGTCACGCGGTGCCAGTTCGGCGCGCGGATCGAAGCGTTGCATGAAGCGTTCGCCGTTGGGGAGCTTCAAATGGGCCCCTTCGCCACGCAGGGCCTCGGTCACCAGGAAGCTCTTGGCCAGCGGGTGATAGAGGCAGGTGGGGTGGAACTGGTTGAACTCCAGGTTCGCTACCCGGCAACCCGAACGCCAGGCCATGGCGATGCCGTCGCCGCAAGCGCCGTCGGGGTTGCTGGTGTACAGGTAGACTTTCGCCGCGCCACCGGACGCCAGGACGACGAAGCGCGCGCCGTAGGTGTCGACTTCGCCGGTGCCGCGATTGAGCACGTAGGCGCCGAGGCAGCGGTCACCGTCCAGGCCCAGGCGTTTTTGGGTGATCAGGTCGACCGCGACGCGCTGTTCCAGCAATTCGATGTTCGGCCGTAATCGCGCCTGGGCGAGCAGGGTCTTGAAGATCGCCGCGCCCGTGGCGTCGGCCGCGTGGATGATGCGCCGATGGCTATGGCCGCCTTCGCGGGTCAGATGGAACTCGAAACCGCCGTCTTCGGTGCCCGATTGTTCGTCACGGGTAAACGGCACGCCCTGGTCGATCAGCCATTGGATGGCTTCCCGGCTGTGTTCGACGGTGAAACGCACCGCTTGCGGATCGCAAAGGCCACCGCCGGCGTTGAGGGTGTCGTCGACATGGGATTCAATGGTGTCGGTATCGTCCAGCACGGCGGCGACACCGCCCTGGGCCCAGAAGGTCGAACCGTTGGCCAGGTCGCCCTTGCTCAGCACTGCGATGCGCAAATGCGCAGGCAAGGTCAGCGCCAGGCTCAATCCGGCGGCTCCGCTGCCGATTACCAGAACATCGTGTTGAAACTGTTGGCTCATTCGAATGGTTTCCGCTCAAGGCGACCCGGGTCGGGGTTGGCGCCAGACACCGCTTCAACGGGTCGGGCAGCCACGCAGCCCACTAGTATATAGAGGGGGGGATCGGCACAATAGCCGGGCATTCATGGCAATGTGAAACCAGCGTGACAGAAAAGCGACACGCTTCGTCGGATCATCCGCTTGGCTTTGAGTCGACAAAGGCGGCCGTTTCGAGGATAGAACGCTGTTTATCACGTCATGGGGGCCTGATATTCAATACATGGTGATGTAAATAGCGGGAACTTTTGCCAAGCGCCTACGTTCAATAGACGGTTGTCTGCAAAAGGGAGCAGCGTCGGGTTGGTGCAAGATTTCGATTGGAATCTCTGCCGACAGACCCGATGACAGATTATTCGCGCAGCCGGGGAATCTCCTGCTGCGTTTTTCGTGCGTGCCGAGATCAGAGCGCGCCGGAAACTTGCTTGGAAGGGGGAGAACTTTTGCGAAAAGCCCGAGTCTATGTTTGCAAGCCCGGTCAATTAGTAATGCAAGCCTCCTTCGAGCTTATCGAGGAGTGTTCATGCTAACCCAGGAAGAGGATCAGCAGCTGGTCGAGCGGGTCCAACGCGGCGACAAGCGAGCTTTCGATCTGCTAGTGCTGAAATACCAGCACAAAATTCTCGGGTTGATCGTGCGTTTCGTGCACGACACCCATGAAGCGCAGGATGTCGCTCAGGAAGCCTTCATCAAGGCCTACCGCGCACTTGGTAATTTCCGCGGGGACAGCGCGTTTTATACGTGGCTTTACCGCATCGCCATTAACACGGCGAAAAACTATCTGGTTTCACGCGGCCGCCGGCCGCCGGATAGTGACGTAAGTTCTGAAGATGCCGAGTTCTATGATGGCGATCATGGCCTCAAGGATCTCGAATCACCGGAACGTGCGTTGCTGCGGGATGAGATTGAAGGCACCGTCCATCGAACCATCCAGCAACTGCCTGAAGATTTGCGTACGGCTTTAACTTTACGTGAATTCGACGGTCTGAGTTACGAAGACATTGCGAGCGTCATGCAATGTCCTGTGGGCACCGTGCGCTCCCGGATTTTCCGCGCTCGGGAGGCCATCGATAAAGCCCTGCAACCTTTGTTGCAGGAAAACTAGAGACAGCGGCGACAGCCAAGAGAGGAACGCCATGAGTCGTGAAGCCCTGCAGGAATCGCTGTCCGCAGTTATGGACAACGAAGCGGACGAACTTGAATTACGTCGGGTACTGAATGCCTTTGACGATGTTGAAACACGTGAGACCTGGGCTCGTTACCAGATCGCCCGGGCTGTCATGCACAAGGATTTGCTGCTTCCACGCCTGGACATCGCCGCGGCCGTTTCTGCTGCATTGGCTGACGAAGCCGTACCGGCAAAAGCTTCACGCGGACCATGGCGCAGCCTGGGTCGTCTGGCGGTAGCCGCATCGGTCACCGTTGCCGTATTGGCCGGTGTGCGCCTGTACAACCAGGATGAGATTGCCGGCGTGCAAATGGCGCAGCAGTCCAACCAGCCTGGCTTGGCCGCTCCACAGGTCAAGGGCCCAGCGGTATTGGCCGGTTACAGCGAAGGTTCGGAAACCGCAGGCCCGATGGTCAACGGTGTTCTGCAAGGCCAGCCCGGCTGGCATGATCAGCGTCTGCCCAACTACCTGCGTCAGCATGCCCAGCAAGCTGCCCTGAAAGGTACCGAAAGCGCGCTGCCTTACGCCCGTGCCGCCAGCCTGGAAAACCGTTAATAAGGAAAACCATTGCGCGCCATACCTCTATTCACGCTTCTGCTGGGTGGCTGGTGTGCGATTCCAGCCCATGCCGATGAGGCTCAGGACTGGTTGAGCCGCCTGAGTCAAGCCGAGCAAAAGCAGAGCTTCCAGGGCACTTTCGTTTACGAGCGCAACGGTAGTTTTTCTACGCATAACATCTGGCATCGCGTCCAGGATGGCAAGGTCCGCGAGCGGTTACTCCAGCTCGACGGCTCGGCACAGGAAGTCGTGCGCATTGATGGGCATACTCAATGCGTCAGCGGCTCCTTGATCGCGGGGCTGGGCAATACGCCGGACAGCTCTTCACGTGCGCTCGATCCGCAAAAACTCAAGAATTGGTATGACCTTGCGGTCATAGGCAAGTCGCGCGTGGCCGGGCGTCAAGCGGTCATCGTGGCGTTGACGCCCAAGGACCAGCATCGTTATGGCTTCGAGCTGCACCTGGACAAAGAGACCGGCCTGCCGCTCAAATCCTTGTTGCTCAATGACAAGGGTCAGTTGCTCGAACGTTTCCAGTTCACCCGCTTGAACGTCGCCGCGCCCGCGGACGGTGACCTGCAAGCCAGCGCCGAATGCAAGGCTGTCGCGCAGGATCCCGCCAAGGCCGTTGCGGTGAAAGCCGCCTGGCACTCGGACTGGTTGCCGCCCGGCTTTGAACTGACCAGCAGTGCCATGCGCAAGGACCCGGACACCCAGGTCCAGGTCAGCAGTTTGATGTACGACGATGGCCTGGCGCGCTTCTCGGTGTTCCTGGAGCCGTTGAACGGTGCCAACGCCACCGATACCCGTACTCAACTCGGTCCGACGGCTGCCGTCTCCCGCAGGCTCACGACGCCCCAGGGCGAAATGATGGTCACGGTGGTCGGTGAGATTCCTATCGGTACGGCGGAACGGATCGCGCTTTCCATGCGCTCCGACGTCACCGCGACTCAATAGTCGGTTGACGGCGCGGGTGGTTCGATTGCGCGAGAGGCTGATGACGCCAGGGCTTGATCGAAATGCCGAAACTTCCTGTCAGCATTTTCATTTGCAAAAAACCAGCTTTTTTTCTATAGGTCAGAGCCGCTCGGCTCTGGCCTTGTCTGTTCCCGGAACAAAAATACCGGCGTATCTTTCCCTGGTATTCCTTGCTCCATATCGCTTAACCATGCTCGTCGTAACGGGAGCCGTATGTCGATACCACGCTTGAAAACCTATCTCTCCATTTTTGCCACCGTGCTTGTGCTCGGTCAGGCCGTTCCTGCCGTGGCGGTCGAATTGCCTGATTTCACGCAACTGGTCGAGCAGGCTTCACCCGCCGTGGTGAACATCAGCACGACCCAGAAGCTGCCGGATCGCCGTGTATCGGACCAGCAGATGCCGGACCTGGAAGGCTTGCCGCCGATGCTGCGGGAGTTCTTCGAGCGTGGCATGCCACAACAACCCCGTTCGCCCGGCGGTGGCCGTCAGCGCGAAGCCCAATCCCTTGGGTCGGGCTTCATCATTTCGTCTGATGGCTACATCCTGACCAACAACCATGTGATCGCCGATGCCGACGAAATCCTGGTTCGCCTGGCCGACCGCAGCGAGCTCAAGGCCAAGCTGATCGGCACCGACCCACGGTCCGACGTGGCGCTGTTGAAAATCGAGGCCAAGGACCTGCCGGTGCTCAAACTGGGCAAATCCCAGGACCTGAAAGCCGGCCAATGGGTCGTTGCCATCGGTTCGCCGTTCGGCTTCGACCACACCGTGACCCAAGGTATTGTCAGCGCCATCGGTCGCAGCCTGCCGAACGAAAACTATGTACCGTTCATCCAGACCGACGTACCGATCAACCCGGGTAACTCCGGTGGCCCGCTGTTCAACCTCAACGGTGAGGTGGTCGGCATCAATTCCCAGATCTACACCCGTTCGGGCGGCTTCATGGGCGTGTCGTTCGCGATTCCGATCGACGTTGCCCTGGACGTGTCCAACCAACTGAAGAGCGAAGGCAAGGTCAGCCGTGGCTGGTTGGGTGTGGTGATCCAGGAAGTGAACAAGGACCTGGCCGAGTCTTTCGGGCTGGATAAACCCGCCGGTGCGCTGGTGGCGCAGATCCAGGAAGGTGGCCCGGCTGCCAAGGGCGGTCTGCAAGTGGGTGACGTGATTCTGAGCATGAATGGTCAGCCGATCGTCATGTCCGCCGACCTGCCGCACCTGGTGGGGGCCCTCAAGGCTGGCGCCAAGGCCAATCTGGAAGTGATCCGCGAGGGCAAGCGCAAGAACGTCGAGTTGACCGTCGGGGCCATTCCTGAAGAGGGCAAGGAGCTGGATTCGCTGGCCAAGTCCGGCGTCGAGCGCAGCAGCAATCGCCTGGGCGTGGCCGTGGCCGAGCTGACCGAAGAGCAGAAGCGCACCCTGGAGCTCCAGGGCGGCGTGGTGATCAAGGAAGTGCAGGACGGTCCTGCCGCGTTGATCGGTCTCCAGCCGGGCGACATCATCACGCACCTGAACAACCAGGCCATCGGTTCGGCCAAGGAATTCACCGACATTGCCAAGGCATTGCCGAAGAATCGTTCGGTGTCGATGCGGGTCCTGCGTCAGGGGCGTGCGAGCTTCATCACCTTCAAGCTGGCCGAATGATCGGTTAGCCGCTGAAAAAAACCGCCTCGAAAGAGGCGGTTTTTTTATGCCTGGCGAATGCTCAGCCCATCATGTCCTTGACCATGCGTTCCTGCTCCATGAGTTCCCGCTGGCGGGCATCGATGCGCGACGACAGGGGGAAATTGGTGCCGGCGCGCCGTTTGGCGAAGTCCAGTTGCTGAATGGCCTGACGGTAGTCGCCCACCAGGGCGAAATACTCGGCACGGGCCTGGTGCAGGCCAATGATGTTGCCTGACAGCCCGCGGGTCTCGGCCACCATGTACCAGATGTCCGGATCGTCCGGGCGCGACTTGAGCAAGGTTTCCAGGGCTTTCTCGGCATCGGCGGGGCGGTTCTGCTTGAGCAGCAGGTCGACGCGGACCTGGTTCAGCGGATAGTTGCCCGGGTACTGGCTCAGCATCCGGTCGACGCGGGATTGAGCGTCGGCCAGTTTGTTGCTGGTGATGTCCAGGTCTACCTGAGCGAGGTTGTAGATGATCTCGTTGGGCGATTTGGTCAGCAGCGGCTTGAGATTCTCCCGGGCGTCATTCAACTGGCCGCCCTTGATCTGCGCGATCGCCAGGCCATAGCGGGCCACGTCGTTATTCGGATTCTCATCCAGCTGTGCCCGGAAGCGCTTGGCGCCCAGGCCCGGGGTTTCTTCGTAGGTCAGTTGGACCCGCGCGCGAATCAGTTGATAGCGCACACTGTCTTCGATGCCGCCCGGCTTGGCCTGCTCGGCGCGGTTGCGGGTGTCGGCGATCCGCGATTCGGTCACCGGGTGAGTCAGCAGGAATTCCGGAGGCCTGGCGTCGAACCGGTATTGGCGCATCAGGCGCTCGAACATGGTCGGCATGGACCGCGGGTCGTAGCCGGCCTTCTCCAGGTTCAGGATGCCGATGCGGTCGGCTTCCTGTTCGTTCTGGCGCGAGAAGCGCCGTTGTTCCTGGATGGCGGCGGCCTGGGTCCCGGCGATGGCCGCGATCCCGGCGTCACCGCCACCGGCGGCGGCAATCACGATGCCAGCCAGCAGCGCCGCCATCATCGGCACCTGCATGCGTTGCTGGGCTTCGACGCCGCGGGCGAAGTGGCGTTGTGACAAGTGCGCCAGTTCGTGGGCCATGACCGAGGCGTATTCGCCTTCGGTCTGGGCGTTGAGGAACAGGCCGCCGTTGACCCCGACGATGCCGCCCGGTGCGGCGAAGGCGTTGAGCTGCGGGCTGTTGATCAAGATGAACTCCAGGCGCCGGTCGTTGACCTGGCTGGTTTCCACCAGCTTGTACACGCTGGTTTCGACGTAGTCCTTGAGCTGTGGATCGTTGAGCTGTGAAACCTGGCTGCGCAGCAGGGCCAGCCAGGCGCGGCCCAGTTGGTGCTCCTGTTCTGGCGAGACGATGGCAGAACTGGCATCGCCAAGTGACGGCAAGTCGTCGGCGAAGCCCGGTGAGGCAAGCAGGCAAGCGAGCGTCAGCAGGGTGGGGCGCAGAAATGTCATGCACGAAGCCTTAGTTGACAAAGACCCTACTGTAGCCGGACACCGGGCCCGGGACCAGATATTCTAGGCCGCTCAACGACCTGCCGCGGAGCGAGCCCATGACTGATGCTGTAGCCCACGATGCCGAACTGGACGCCAGCGGCCTGAATTGTCCGTTGCCGTTGCTCAAGGCCAAGCTGGAACTCAACCGCCTGGCCAGCGGCAGTGTGCTCAAGGTGATCGCCACGGATGCGGGCTCGCAACGTGACTTTCGCACCTTCGCCCGATTGGCCGGTCATACGCTGCTGCGTGAAGAAGACGAAAACGGCGTCTACCGTTACTGGCTGAAAAAGGCCTGAAAAAAACCGATAGCGCCTCTTAAGGATTTTTAATGTTCAAAGTGTTACGCGATTGGATTCAGCGCTACTTCTCCGATGAAGAGGCGGTGGTTCTGGCAGTGCTGCTGTTCCTGGCGTTTACCGCCGTGCTGACCCTGGGCGGCATGCTGGCACCGGTGCTGGCGGGAATGGTGCTGGCGTATCTCATGCAGGGGCTGGTCACGACGCTGGAGCGTTTGCGGCTGCCCGGCACTGTGGCAGTCGGGCTGGTGTTTGCCCTGTTCATGGGCGTGCTGGTGGTGTTTGTCGTGGTGATCGTGCCGTTGCTCTGGCACCAGTTGGTGACTTTGTTCAACGAGTTGCCGGGGATGCTCGCCAAATGGCAATCCCTGCTATTGCTGCTGCCTGAGCGTTATCCGCACCTGGTGTCCGATGAGCAGGTGTTGCAGACCATCGAAGTGGTGCGCGGCGAGATCGGCAAGTTCGGCCAATGGGCGCTGACGTTCTCGCTGTCCAGCCTGCCACTTCTGGTCAACATCATGATCTACCTGGTGCTGGTACCGATCCTGGTGTTCTTCTTCCTCAAGGACCGGGAAATGATCGGGCGTTGGGTGCGTGGCTACCTGCCTCGTGAGCGGGCGCTGATCACCCGAGTGGCCCAGGAGATGAATCGGCAGATCGCCAATTACATTCGCGGAAAAGTCATCGAGATTTTCATCTGCGGTGGCGTGACCTATATCGGTTTCGTGACCATGGGGCTCAATTACGCCGCCCTGCTGGCGCTGCTGGTGGGCATTTCAGTGGTGGTGCCTTACGTCGGCACCGTGGTAGTGACCGTGCCGGTGGCCTTGATTGCGCTGTTCCAGTGGGGCTGGAGCGATCAGTTCATTTACCTGATGGCGGTCTACGGGATCATCCAGACCCTGGACGGTAATGTGCTGGTCCCGCTGCTGTTCTCCGAGGCGGTGAACCTGCATCCGGTGGCGATCATCTGTGCGGTGCTGCTGTTTGGCGGGCTGTGGGGATTCTGGGGGGTGTTCTTTGCGATTCCCCTGGCGACACTGTTCAAGGCGGTGCTGGATGCGTGGCCGAGCAAGGAGCCGGTTGTAGCGCCGTTGTTGTAGCTTTGACCGATGGGGTGAGGCGGAGGGCCTCATCGCGAGCAAGCTCGCTCCCACACGGGATTGATTAACACCACCAATCCCTGTGGGAGCGAGCTTGCTCGCGATAGCGCCAGTACAGGCAGCGACAATTTCAGCCCTTGTCGAGGGCCTGGGCCGCCGCCAACACCGCATCCACATGCCCCGGCACCTTCACGCCACGCCATTCCTGGCGCAGCACGCCGTTCTTGTCGATCAGGAAGGTGCTGCGGTCAACGCCCAGGTATTCCTTGCCGTAGAGTTTTTTCAGCTTGATCACGTCGAACAGCTGGCAGACCGCCTCGTCCTTGTCGCTGATCAGTTCGAACGGGAACTCCTGCTTGCACTTGAAGTTCTCGTGGGACTTGAGGCTGTCCCGGGAGACGCCGAACACTTCGGTGTTGGCGGCCTGGAATTGCGCGTACTGATCGCGAAAGCCCTGGCCTTCGGTGGTGCAGCCGGGGGTGCTGTCCTTGGGGTAGAAATAGATCACCACCTGCTTGCCCTTGAGGGCGGCGAGGCTGATGGTCTGCCCGCTGGTGGCGGGCGCCTGGAAATCGGTAACCGGCTGGTCGACGGCAACGGCCATGAACGCTTCCTTACATTGGGTTTTGTGGGCGCCACGGTTCGATCAGGGCATCCAGGTTCATCGCATCGGCGAAGTCCAGGAACTGATCGCGCAGCCAACTGATCTGGGTGCCGGCGGGCAGGGTCACGGTGAACGTGGCGTTGAGCATGGTGCCGCCGGTCTGTGGGGCCTGATAGGTGTCGCAGGTCAGGTTCTCCAGCTCGACGTGGTGGTCCATGAAGAACTGGCACAGCTCATTGATGATGTCCGGACGGTAGGCCGAGCTCACGTAGGCCACATAAGGCAGGGCCTGGGGACGGTTCTCCAGGGCGGCGCTGCGCACGACGTTGACGGTAAAGGCATGCTTCTTGGCCAGCACCGGCAGACTGCCTTCCAGGCGCGCCAGGGCGTCCCAACTGCCGGAGATCTCGAGCACGAGTGCGCTGCATTCGCCATGGCGGGTCAGGCGTGAGGTCACGACGGCGCAGCGATTTTCATGGCTGGCGCGGCACAGGACGTTAGTCAGCTCCATGGGGTTGGCGCCAAGGGCACTGATAACAAGGAATTGTTCGCGGACTGTGGGGGTGGACATGCAGCATTCCTAAAGCGATGAGCGGTCGGTACCTTTGCCGCTCGACACAGCGCCCGGCCCGGGAAAACGAACGGCTCAAGCCTTGTGCCCAGGGTTGCGCTGCATTCCGCGACAGCGGGAAAGCACCAGGACAAACCCGGGATCGGGGCTTGTGGCGTCGAAAACGGAGGCTGGAAACCGGCGTATGAGCTTGTCGGTACCGATCAAAGCCTGAAGGGTAGCGAAAACCATCGCCCAGGGGAATGGTAGTTCGCTTGTACAAGCATCTTGGCGCCAGTACCATTACCGCTCTCTTTTTCCGGCAGGAGCGGTTTCATGATTGCGGGCAGTATGGTGGCACTGGTCACACCCATGGATGCACAAGGGCATCTTGACTGGGCCAGCCTCAGCAAACTCGTGGACTTCCACCTTGAGAACGGCACCCATGCCATTGTCGCCGTCGGTACCACCGGCGAGTCGGCAACCCTCGACGTCAATGAGCACATCGAAGTCATCCGTGCCGTGGTCAAGCAGGTCAACGGTCGCATCCCCGTCATCGCCGGTACTGGCGCCAACTCGACTCGCGAAGCCGTCGAGCTGACCCGCAACGCCAAGGAGGCCGGTGCCGACGCCTGCCTGCTGGTCGTCCCGTACTACAACAAGCCGACCCAGGAAGGCTTGTACCAGCACTTCAAGCACATCGCCGAAGCCGTCGACATCCCGCAGATTCTCTATAACGTTCCTGGCCGCACCTCCTGCGACATGCAGGCCGAGACCGTGATCCGCCTGTCCACCGTGCCGAACATCATCGGCATCAAGGAAGCCACCGGCGACATGAAGCGCGCCAAGGCCATCCTCGATGGCGTGAGCAAGGACTTCATCGTGCTGTCCGGGGATGATCCGACAGCGGTCGAGCTGATCCTGCTGGGCGGCAAGGGCAACATCTCCGTCACCGCCAACGTTGCCCCGCGCGAAATGGCCGACCTGTGCGAGGCCGCGCTCAAGGGCGACGCCGAGACCGCTCGGGCCATCAACGAAAAACTGATGCCGCTGCACAAGGACCTGTTCATCGAGGCCAACCCGATTCCGGTGAAATGGGCCTTGGTCGAAATGGGCCTGATGCACGAAGGTATCCGCCTGCCACTGACCTGGCTGAGCACTCCCTGTCACGAACCGCTGCGGCAGGCCCTGCGCCAGTCCGGCGTCCTGGTTTAATTGAGGAAGTACAACGCATGAAGCGAATGGCCGGACTTTCCGCACTTGCCTTGATTATCTCCAGCACCAGCGGCTGCGGATGGATCTGGGGGCCGGAAGGTTACTTCCGCGACCGTGGTAGCGATTACCTGCAAGCGCAACAGACTGCACCGATGCAACTGCCGCAAGACGTCCACGTCGCCAAGCGCCTGGATCCGCTGCTGCCGATTCCGCGCAACGTCGCGGACGACAGCGTCAAGGGCGAATACGTCGTCCCTCGTCCACAGCCGCTGTCGGCCGTGGCCGACGCCAGCGACTACACCCTGCAGAAGAGTGGCGATTCCAGCTGGGTCATGGGCCAGCATCCGCCAGCCGAAGTCTGGCCGGTGGCGATCCAGTTCTTCCAGGACAACGGTTTCCGCCTGGACGAACAGCGCCCGCAGACCGGCGAGTTCACCACCACCTGGCAGCGTTCCGATGAACTGTCTGCCGCCATGGCCAAGCGCTTGAGCGCCGCCGGTGTCGCGGCTGACAGCGAAACCCGCGTGCGGGTGCGTATCGAGCCGGGCGTGCAGCGCAACACCAGTGAAATCTACGTGGTCAGCGCCGAGCGTCCTGCCGGCAGCACCGCCGACGTGGCCTTCACCAACCGTTCGGTCAACACCGGCCTCGACGCTGCGCTGGTGGACGACATGCTCGCCAGCATGAGCCGTACGGCAGAGCAGGGTGGTTCGGTCTCGATGCTGGCATCCAAGGAATTCGATGCGCCGAGCCGCGTCAGCCTGAGCGAAGACGGCAGCGGCAACCCGGTGCTCAACGTCGGCTCCGACCTGGACCGTGCCTGGTCGAGTGTTGGTCGTGCGTTGGAACAGGGTGAGTGGCGCGTTGAGGACATCAACCGCAGCCTGGGCCTGTACTACATCAACCTCGCCGAGAAGGCCGAGAAGAAAGACGACAAGCCTGGCTTCTTCAGTGGCCTGTTCGGCAGCAAGCCGGACAAGGAAGAGATCGAAGCCCGCGCCGAGCGTTATCAGGTTCGCCTGAGCAAGGTCGGCGAAAGCGTCCAGGTCACTGTCGAGAAGAACATCAACACCGTGGCGCCGGCCGATGTGGCCCGCAAGGTATTGAGCGTGATTCAGGATAACCTGGGCTGATCCGATGCGTTTTGCCGTTCTCGGCAGCGGTAGCCAGGGCAACGGCACGCTGGTCGCCAGTGCTGGCACGTACGTGTTGGTCGATTGTGGTTTCTCCCTGCGGGAAACCGAGAAACGCCTGTTGCGCCTGGGTGTGCACCCGGCGCAACTGAGCGCGATACTCGTGACCCACGAACATGCCGACCACGTGCATGGCGTGGGTTTGCTGTCTCGGCGCTACAATCTGCCGGTGTACCTGAGCCGTGGGACACTGGCAGGCCTGCGCAAGCCCATCGAGCCAGCCGGCTTCGTGGTCGGTGGCGAGCAACTGCGTATCGGTAGCCTGGACATCAGCGTGGTCAGCGTGGCGCACGATGCCCGGGAACCGACGCAATATGTATTCAGCGACGGCGAGCGGCGCTTCGGACTGCTCACCGACCTGGGGTCGTATTGCGACAGGGTAATGGACAGTTACCGGGACCTCGATGCATTGATGATCGAGTCCAACCACTGCCGTGACATGCTGGCCCGTGGTTACTACCCGTACTTCCTCAAGCAACGGGTAGGCGGGGAGCACGGACATTTGAACAACCACCAGGCCGCGTTCCTGGTGGCCGAGTTGGGCTGGCAAGGCCTGCAACACCTGGTCCTGGCCCATCTGAGCAGCAAGAACAACCTGCCGCAGCTGGCCCGGCAATGTTTCGTCGACACCCTCGGGTGCGACCCGGACTGGCTGCAACTGGCCGATCAAGATTCAGGGCTCGACTGGCGACATATCGCCTAGCCCACTACTTAGCAAGCGGAGCCCATCATGGAAAAACGTGAAGAACTCTACCGCGGCAAAGCCAAGTCGGTTTACAAGACCGACGACGCTGACCGCTTGATCCTGCTGTTTCGCAACGACACCTCGGCGTTCGACGGCAAGCGCATCGAACAACTGGACCGCAAGGGCATGGTGAACAACAAGTTCAACGCCTTTATCATGCAAAAACTCGAAGCCGCCGGCGTGCCGACCCAGTTCGACAAGCTGCTGGGCGACAACGAATGCCTGGTCAAGAAGCTGGACATGATCCCGGTCGAATGCGTCGTGCGTAACTACGCCGCCGGCAGCCTGGTCAAGCGCCTGGGCGTGGAAGAGGGCATGAAGCTCAACCCTTACACTTTCGAGCTGTTCCTGAAGGACGACGCCAAGGGCGACCCGTTCATCAACGAATCCCACGTCGTGGCATTCGGTTGGGGCACCACCGAGCAACTGGCCCGCATGAAGGAATTGTCCCTCAAGGTCAATGACGTGCTGACCAAGCTGTTCGACGACGCCGGCCTGCTGCTGGTGGACTTCAAGCTTGAATTCGGCGTGTTCAGCGACGGTTCCATCGTCCTGGGTGACGAATTCAGCCCGGACGGCTGCCGTCTGTGGGACAAGGACACCAAGAAGAAGATGGACAAGGACCGCTTCCGCCAGGGCCTCGGTGACGTCATCGAAGCCTACGAAGAAGTCGCCCAGCGCCTGGGTGTACCGCTGTAATCGACGCAAGCATCTGATAGCACGGAAAAAATTTCGCTCGGGGGTTCGCTTCCGGCGAATGTGCTGGTATGATGCGCGCCACTGGAGAGATGCCGGAGTGGCCGAACGGGACGGATTCGAAATCCGTTGTACTGGCGACAGTACCTAGGGTTCAAATCCCTATCTCTCCGCCATTACATATAAAGCCTCGTAAATTTTTGGTTTACGAGGCTTTTTTGTGGGCGTTAAAAAGCGGCTGTACGTAGTATTTTTGTGTTCGTCCTGCGAATGGTGCATAAAAAAACGCCACGGCTGCCCGCACATCGGTGATGTAGGTCGGCAGAACGTCCGATGGACACTGTTCCTTACATACCGTTGAACTATAGGCGTGTTGGCAATCGCACCAAGCAGACTACGAAGGACTCGTTCGAAATGGGTTAGGTCGAGCCAGATTCAGGCAGCAGGCAGGTAGGTACACCTGAGCTTCTTATCCTCGGCATTCCGGCCGGGCTTCCAATACATCTCAGCGTCTTCCTAGCGCGTTCGCGACCTTCAGCACCGCATCATTCTCTCTGTGAGTGCTTCTGACGGATCAGAACCTCAAGCGCGTTCTTTTGATCGTTCAGGGCTTGGAGCGCCTGAATGGCTTCGGACAGAGCGACTGGGTGCGTCATGGATAGGACGATTGCTGTTGCCAGTCCCATCTCCACACAAGCGAGTAAGCCCCATTCGTAGCCGTGATTTCCAACTGCATACAGCCCCACATTTTCGCACTGGGTCAGCCCCGCTTCATCGTCGTACATTCTTGTGTGGAGGGTGACCGTCTTAGCGTTGGGATGAGCGCCAAAGTCGATGGAGCTTTCGTATAACTCGTACATCCAATCGCCCAATCCCGGTCCTCGGTCATTGGCTATTTTCTGAGCTGATTTGATTGGGGCCTGAAAGGCTTTTTTACAGGCTTTCAGGTTATCTGGTGAGTCGTTGCGGCTGATCCAGATCTTGGTAAGGGTCTGAGATTCGTCCTCGGTCATCAGAAGGGCATAGCAGGCAGTTTCCAATGCCGTTCTGAGGATAGGGTAAACACCAGCCGCGTGACCAGTCAGACCCACTCGGAAGGCGGTCATCAGGAGGAAGCGGGCATTGATCAGTATGGAGTGAACGATTACCTCATCGGGCGCGACTGCTGGTCCACTGACATGCTGTGTGAGGTACGAATCAAGGCCATCCATCATGCTCAGGAAGGGTGAGCCTGTATTTAGAATCTCGTCCAGATTCTCAGTGCCGGCATTCAAGTAAGCGCGGAACGAATTGTCTCCATTGCTACAGAACATCACTGATCCTCGCTTCGTTTATTTTCAGTTCAGCCTTGTATTTCGGTGTATCGACTTCGATACGCTCAATCGTCCATCCAGCTTTGAGCCATAGCGGCTCAAGGGGAGCCTTGAGGCGCTTATCGGTTTCAGCGTGGGGAAACGGGGACAGACCCTGAGGGATCCCCACAAATCTATTCCAATGCCTGCGCCTCTTGATGTACCTCTGCTCGCAACGCGTGCTCAAGTCTCTCCAAAGTTTTTCGAGAGTTTGAGCCGCGTCCGCTACGCCAGTATTCCAGGCCCAGCCGCCATAGCGATAACACTCGTCGGCGTTTAAGGCTATTGCTTTGAAAACGGCGCTCATGCCCCGCCTCGCGGGCCTGCAACCCCGTTAAACAAATGATGTAATTAGCCAGAGCCGAGATCAGCAACAGTACTTCGATTCGGCGTGGGCAGTGACTCCGATGGCGAGTGACGCCTACGCCAAAATACTCACTTTTTACATCTCTGAAGCCTTCTTCTATCTGCATGCGCTGTTTGTAAATGGCCACGATTTTCGATGGATTCCATTGATCTGCCGGCAGGTTGCTAGCCAATAACCAGGGCTCTCGTTCACGATTGGCCGATTGCCTGCTGAGTTTGTTTTTGGCGATTGATCCGGTGACACGCTGGTGTTTGCGACCTTTTGCCGAATGCCTAACGCAGTACAGATGAATGATGTGCGGAGCGCTTTGGGTCATCTCGAACCGCCCCAATGACTTCGGTGAGGACGATGCCAGAGCGTAGAGGTTTTTAACGGGTAGCCAAGTGTCTGCGTCGGCTCGGTAGAGATCCCGGTTACGCACGCGTCCCACGTAATACCAGCCTTGCGCCTCGACGGCTTTGATCCATGGTCGGCGAAAACCTGCGTCAGCCACAAGGATCGGAACGCACTCTTCGGGAAGCATTTCGGCCAGCGTTTGTAGCAATCGTTTTTGATATTTCGGACAACCCTCACGTTCATGAACGCTCTCGTAGATCGGGAATGAGCGTCCCGCCAAAGGGATGGCTGCGCGTAACAAAAAGAACTCCCCTGCCGCATCAATGGGTGACCAATCAACCAGGATCAATGGATGCTTCAGCGAGCCCAACAGGGCTCGCAGCATGACCCAGTAAAACAAAGGGCGCTCGGTTTGCAGATGCCGATTACCCAGCAACCGATCCACTCGTTTGATGGTGTGTTTGGGATAGGCTTTGCTCGGTAAAAATCGACCAAGCCCCGTCAGAGTGAGCCGACGTCCTCGTAGCAATGCGCTGACACAACACATCAACGTTTTCAGGCGACGAGA
>NZ_FOKH01000018.1:0-129139 GCF_900111955.1 Pseudomonas sp. NFIX10
GGACTCAGGGAAAAAGAAGGGACGCCGCTGCCTGTCTAAGCGAGGTGACCCAGAGGCCCGTCGATTGATGCATAACGCCGCGATGTCGGCGAGGCGCACAGCGGCATGGAAGGGTTTTTATGAGGCACTAAGGGCCCGGGGACTCAGCACAACCGAAGCATTAGTAGCACTGGCCCGCAAGCTTGCCCGAGTGGTATTCGCCCTGCTGAAGAATCAGAGCGAATACTTACCGAAAGGCATTTAGGGGGTAGCCCTGCACCATAGAATCTCCCACAGGGGCCTGTACACGCAGCTCAAAGGTGGGAGCGAGCTTGCTCGCGATGAGGCCAGGCCAGGCACTTTTCTCCACACAAAAGAAAACCCCCGATAAACCAGCGGTCTATCGGGGGCTTCTTTCAGCAGGCGCCTTTACGCGCCCACCCGCTCAGCTTATTGGCAAGCTTCGCAATCCGGCTCGTCGATCGCGCAGGCCTTTGGCACTGGAGCCGGACCTGCTGGAGCCGCCAGGACCGAATCGTCACCGTGGTTGCCGCCGCTGGAAACCGCGTTCAGCTTGCCGGTGTTGATGGTCGACTTCTCGGTGCTGGTGGCAGCCAGGGCACGGAGGTAGTAAGTGGTTTTCAGGCCACGGTACCAGGCCATGCGGTAGGTCACGTCCAGCTTCTTGCCCGAAGCGCCGGCGATGTACAGGTTCAGCGACTGAGCCTGGTCGATCCACTTCTGGCGACGGCTGGCGGCGTCGACGATCCACTTGGTGTCCACTTCGAACGCGGTGGCGTAGAGCGCTTTGAGCTCTTGCGGGATGCGTTCGATCTGCTGCACCGAACCGTCGTAGTACTTCAGGTCGTTGATCATGACCGAGTCCCACAGGCCGCGAGCCTTGAGGTCGCGAACCAGGTACGGGTTGATCACGGTGAATTCGCCCGACAGGTTCGATTTCACATACAGGTTCTGGTAGGTCGGTTCGATCGACTGCGACACGCCGGTGATGTTGGCGATGGTGGCGGTCGGTGCGATGGCCATGATGTTGGAGTTACGGATGCCTTTCTGCACACGGGCGCGAACCGGTGCCCAGTCCAGGGATTCGTTCAGGTCGACGTCGATGTACTTCTGGCCGCGCTGGGCGATCAGGATCTGTTGCGAGTCCAGCGGCAGGATGCCCTGGGACCACAGCGAACCCTGGAACGTCTCGTAGGCGCCACGCTCGTCGGCCAGGTCGCAGGAAGCCTGGATCGCGTAGTAGCTGACCGCTTCCATGGACTTGTCGGCGAACTCGACCGCGGCATCGGAACCGTACGGGATGTGCTGCAGGTACAGCGCGTCCTGGAAGCCCATGATGCCCAGGCCGACCGGACGGTGCTTGAAGTTGGAGTTCTTCGCTTGCGGCACCGAGTAGTAGTTGATGTCGATCACGTTGTCGAGCATGCGCACGGCGGTGTTCACGGTGCGTTGCAGCTTGGCGGTGTCCAGCTTGCCGTCGACGATGTGGTTCGGCAGGTTGATCGAGCCCAGGTTGCAGACCGCGATCTCGTCCTTGTTGGTGTTCAGGGTGATCTCGGTGCACAGGTTCGAGCTGTGGACCACGCCCACGTGCTGCTGCGGGCTGCGCAGGTTGCACGGGTCCTTGAAGGTCAGCCATGGGTGGCCGGTTTCGAACAGCATCGAGAGCATCTTGCGCCACAGGTCTTTGGCCTGGACGACTTTGAACAGCTTGATCTTGTTGTACTCGGTCAGGGCTTCGTAGTACTCGTAGCGCTCTTCGAAGGCCTTGCCGGTCAGGTCGTGCAGGTCCGGCACTTCGGATGGCGAGAACAGGGTCCACTTGCCGTCGTCGAAGACACGCTTCATGAACAGGTCGGGGATCCAGTTGGCGGTGTTCATGTCGTGGGTACGACGACGGTCATCACCGGTGTTCTTGCGCAGCTCGATGAACTCTTCGATGTCCATGTGCCAGGTTTCCAGGTAGGCACAGACTGCGCCCTTGCGCTTGCCGCCCTGGTTGACCGCAACGGCGGTGTCGTTGACCACTTTGAGGAACGGCACGACGCCCTGGGATTTGCCGTTGGTGCCCTTGATGTACGAGCCCAATGCGCGAACCGGGGTCCAGTCGTTGCCCAGGCCACCGGCGAATTTCGACAGCATGGCGTTGTCGTGGATGGCGCCGTAGATGCCCGACAGGTCGTCCGGAACGGTGGTCAGGTAGCAGCTCGACAGCTGTGGACGCAGGGTGCCGGCGTTGAACAGGGTCGGGGTCGATGCCATGTAGTCGAAGGACGACAACAGGTTGTAGAACTCGATCGCACGGTCTTCGCGCTGCTTCTCTTCGATGGCCAGGCCCATGGCCACGCGCATGAAGAAGATCTGCGGCAGTTCGAAACGGATACCGTCCTTGTGGATGAAGTAACGGTCGTACAGGGTTTGCAGGCCCAGGTAGGTGAACTGCTGGTCACGCTCGTGGTTGATCGCCTTGCCGAGTTTTTCCAGGTCGAATTCGGCCAGGACCGGGTTCAGCAATTCGAACTCGATACCCTTGGCGACATAAGCGGGCAACGCCTTGGCGTACACGTCGACCATTTCGTGGTGGGTCGCGCTCTCGGCCACTTCCAGGAAGCTCAGGCCTTCGGCACGCAGGGTGTCCATCAGCAGGCGGGCGGTCACGAAGGAGTAGTTCGGCTCGCGCTCCACCAGGGTCCGGGCGGTCATCACCAACGCGGTGTTGACGTCCTTGAGGGCGACGCCGTCATAGAGGTTCTTCAGGGTTTCGCGCTGGATCAGGTCGCCATCGACTTCTTCCAGGCCTTCGCAGGCCTCGGTGACGATGGTGTTCAGGCGGCCCATGTCCAGCGGCGCCAGGCTGCCGTCGGCGCGTGCGATGCGGATCGAAGGGTGGGCCTGGACCGGTGCGTCGGCCGGGGAGCGGGTGGCACGCTCCTTGGCGCGGGAGTCACGGTAGATCACGTAGTCGCGGGCCACTTTCTGCTCGCCGGCACGCATCAGGGCCAGTTCGACCTGGTCCTGGATTTCTTCGATGTGGATGGTGCCGCCCGAAGGCATGCGACGCTTGAAGGTCGCGGTGACCTGTTCGGTCAGGCGGGCCACGGTGTCATGGATTCGCGACGAAGCGGCAGCGGTGCCGCCTTCAACTGCGAGAAACGCTTTGGTGATGGCGACGGTGATCTTGTCGTCGGTGTAAGGAACGACAGTGCCGTTACGCTTGATCACACGCAGTTGGCCCGGCGCGGTGGCGGACAGATCCGGGCTCGAATCGGCGGCCAGCGGCACGGTGCCCTGCGGGTTCTCGCGAGTTGTGTCGGTGTGCATGGGTGTCTCCACGTTCTCTATGTTTGTTTGGGCACCATCACGGTGCCCACCGTTCCGTCCTAAAGCACTACAACCGACTGGCGCCGGGCATAACAACTTCGGGACAGTAGGAAGCAGGCGTTTAATGCCGCTTCCATCCGAAGTTCTCAGGTTGCGAGCGAGGCTCGAAACCGGATTGCCGGGGTGGCAGCAATTGACTGCAACACCCGTACCGTTTCGGTCGTTTTCGACCTGGAAACAGTTGCCATCCGCAGGGGCGGTCTGGGCTTGGGGAAATGCGATGTTTCAGTTGGACAGAAGCAAGAAAAGCGCTTGAATTCTCTGCCCGACTTGTGTTTGGTTTTTGGCCTGAAACCCTACATGTAGGGTTTTTTACGCGGCGTGCTACAAGATAATGCGTTTTCGGGGGGTATGCAACGTACTACCTGTGGATAAGCCTGTGCGTAATTTGTGTGCGAAACGTGGAACTGCTCTGTAGGCCGCGACCTAGCTGGAGTGGACCTTTTTTCACCGGTTTCGACGATCCGAAAACAGCCTGAAGGTTTTTTGCGGGCGCGGACCTTACCACATAAAAACCACCCGACCGAAACGCATTTGTCCGCTTGTTTTCTAGAGGGGCGACGTTTATACAATCGGCCGGTGTACTGGCATGTTTATCCTCTTTTGATATGACAAAAAGAGGGGGCTGTATTCGAATCTCTGGAGCGAGCACTGTTGTGGCGAGGGAGCTTGCTCCCGCTCGATTGCGCAGCAATCGCAAAAGCGGGGCCGCTTCGCAGCCCAGCGGGAGCAAGCTCCCTCGCCACAGGTGAGTGCTGATCCTTCCTTTATGTTCACAGCAAGACGAGGCCCCAGTGGAACAAGAAGCCTGGCAGGTATTGATCGTCGAGGATGACCAGCGTCTGGCCGAGCTGACCCGGGAATACCTCGAAAGCAACGGGTTGCGTGTCGCCATCGAAGGCGACGGTGCGGTGGCGGCGGCGCGGATCATTGCCGAGCAGCCGGACCTGGTGGTCCTCGACCTGATGCTGCCCGGCGAAGACGGCCTGAGCATCTGCCGCAAGGTGCGCGAGCACTACGACGGGCCGATCCTGATGCTCACCGCCCGCACCGACGACACCGACCAGATCCAGGGCCTGGACCTGGGTGCCGATGATTACGTCTGCAAGCCGGTTCGCCCGCGCTTGCTATTGGCGCGGATCCAGGCCCTGCTGCGACGCAGCGAGCCGGAGCCGAGCGTGGCGCACAAGCAGCGGCGCCTGCAATTCGGCCCGCTGGTGGTCGACGACGCCCTGCGCGAAGCCTGGTTGCAGGGCAATGGTATCGAGCTGACCAGCGCCGAATTCGACCTGCTGTGGCTGCTGGTGTCCAATGCCGGGCGCATCCTGTCCCGGGAAGAAATCTTCACCGCCCTGCGCGGCATCGGCTATGACGGCCAGGACCGCTCCATCGACGTGCGTATTTCGCGCATCCGGCCCAAGATCGGCGACGACCCGGACCATCCACGGCTGATCAAGACCATCCGCAGCAAAGGCTACCTGTTCGTTCCCGAAGCTTGCGCAGACTTGGCGCCGTGAATTCGATCTTCCTGCGTATTTATGGCGGCATGTGCGCGGCGCTGGTGCTGGTGGCGGTCCTTGGCGTGCTGGCCCTGCACCTGCTCAACCAGACTCGCGGCGAGCAATACCGCGAGCGCCTGGCCCACGGCACGTTTTCGTTGATGGCCGACAACCTGCGGCCCATGAACGACACCGAGCGCCACCGGGCACTGCTGGTGTGGGAGCGCCTGCTGGGCATTCCTCTGGCGTTGCAGACCTTCTCCCAGACCGATCTGGATCTCGGCCAGCGTACCCGTGTACTGCGCGGCCAGGCGTTGGTCGAGCGGACCGGGCCCCATGCGGCAAAAGTCTATCGGCTGGTCAATGAAACCGAGCAATTGATGTTGGTCGGGGAAGTCCAGCAGATCAGCGAGCAACTGGCCCGCGCGACCATTTACCTGTTGGCCGACGAACTGGTGCGTTACCCCGTGGCCGAGCAACCCAAGCGGTTGGCGCAACTGGAGCAGGAAAAAGGGTTTGGTTTCGACCTGCGACTCACGACCGCCGAGCAGGCCGACATGGACGAAGATCA
The DNA here is from genome assembly GCF_900111955.1 of Pseudomonas sp. NFIX10. Taxonomy (NCBI): domain Bacteria; kingdom Pseudomonadati; phylum Pseudomonadota; class Gammaproteobacteria; order Pseudomonadales; family Pseudomonadaceae; genus Pseudomonas; species Pseudomonas sp. NFIX10. The sequence goes on from NZ_FOKH01000018.1 coordinate 5,452, forward strand.
GCGCCGTCGCGTGTCCGAGGGCGATACGGTGATGGCGCTGGGCAAGGGCGGCGATTCCATCCGGGTCTTCGCCGGCATGGTCGGCACCCCGTGGGTCCTGGAGATCGGCCCGCTGTACCAGATGAACCCTTATCCGCCGCAATGGCTGGTGCTGATCGCGGCGCTGGGGTTGAGCCTGATCGGGTTGATCGTCTACCTGTTGGTGCGTCAGCTGGAGCGGCGCTTGCGCGGCCTGGAGTCGGCCGCCACCCAGATCGCCCAGGGCAGCCTGGAAACCCGGGTGCCGGCCCGCGGTGCCGACTCGGTCGGGCGATTGGCGGCGGCGTTCAATGGCATGGCCGAACACTTGCAACAACTGTTGGCTATCCAGCGCGAGCTGGTGCGGGCGGTGTCCCACGAATTGCGCACCCCGGTGGCGCGCCTGCGGTTTGGCCTGGAAATGCTCGGCAGCGCCACCACCCCCCAGGCCCGGAACAAATACCTGGCGGGCATGGACCACGACATCGAAGACCTGGATCGGTTGGTGGACGAAATGCTCACCTACGCGCGGCTGGAACAGGGTTCGCCGGCGTTGAATTTTCAGCGGGTGGATCTGGATGCGCTGGTTAATCAGGTGATCGATGAGCTGGGGCCGTTGCGGGCCGGGATCACGGTCGAGCGCGGTCTATGCTTGTCGGCCGCCGATTGCGACGGCGCCTGGGTCGAGGCCGAGCCACGCTTTCTGCATCGGGCCTTGCAGAATCTGGTGGGCAATGCCATGCGTCACGCCCATTCCAAGGTCACGGTCAGCTACCAGGTGGGCCAGTTGCGCTGTCGGGTGGACGTGGAAGATGACGGGCCCGGTGTGCCGGAAGCGGCGTGGGAGCGGATTTTCAAACCCTTCCTGCGCCTGGACGACAGCCGCGCCCGCGCTTCGGGCGGTCATGGGCTGGGGCTGTCGATCGTGCGGCGGATCATCCACTGGCATGACGGTCGGGCGTTGATCGGCAAGAGCAAGAGCCTGGGTGGGGCGTGCTTCAGCTTGAGTTGGCCGAGGCATCAGGACAGGTCTTGAGAGCGGCGGTGCCTGTGCCGGCCTCATCGCGAGCAAGCTCGCTCCCACAGGTTGGACGCATTCCCATGTGGGAGCGAGCTTGCTCGCGATGAGGCCCTCCCAGACACCAAAAATCTCAGGCCCTGACCCCCACCAGGCTCAACAACTGCCCATCCTTCACCCCAAACTGCGCCTGCAGCTCACTGCCATGGCGCCATTCGGTCGACAGCTCCGTCAGCAAGCGCAGCCGCACCTGCCCGTCGTGTGTCCAGTCCAGCACTTCGGCATGCTCGAAATAAAAACGCTGCCTGACGATGGGGTACAGCGCCTTGAACAAGCTTTCCTTCACTGAAAAGGTCAGGGTCACCAGCAAGGCCTGGTCATCGCGTGTGAGCCGGGTCATGCGCTGCAACTCTGGCGGGGTGAGGATTTCACCGGCCAGGCGTTCGGCGCGCTCGGGGTCGAGCAGGTTCTCCACGTCCATGCCCAAGCCTTGCCAGTGGTCTTTTTTCGCGACGATGGCCGCTGCCAGGCCCGTGCTGTGGGTGATCGAGCCGCTGATATGAGCCGGCCACACCGGGGCGCGGTCTTCGCCGATGGCCGGCACGCAGGCCTGGCCGTCGAGCCGCTGCAACGCCGCCCGGGCGCAGATCCGTCCGGCCAGGAATTCTGCCTGGCGCTTGGCCACCGAGCGCTGGATGCTCGCCGGTGGTTCGATGGCGCTGTCGGGAAAGTCGGTGCCCGTCAGCAGCAACGGGTCGAAGCGGGTGCTCAGCAGCACCGTATCGGGCAGCGCGTCGGGCAATAGCCAGTGTTCATCCAGAGGCGAGCAACAGGCGGGCAGCGGGGGGAGTGTCTTCATGCCGGGCATTTTGCCGGGTTGGTGGGAGGCTGGGTAGTGGCGATGGGATTTTCCCTGTGGGGCCTGACCTGTAGGAGCTGCCGAAGGCTGCGATCTTTTGATCTTGATCTTTCGCTCCCGACTCAATTGGCAAGGGAAAGATCGCAGCCTCGTTGCACTCGTCAGCTCCTACAGATGTGCACAAGAAGTCTCTTCCAGGGCGTCAGCCAAAGATCTTCTTGAAGAACTTCTGCATGTCCGCCCACGACTTCTCGTCGGCTTCCTTGTTATAGCCAATGTCCGGCCCGCCATGTTCGCCGTGGCTCAAACGGTCGGCGTCAGGGTTGCTGAAGCCGTGCTTGGCACCTTCGAGGCTGACGAATTTATAGTCGGCACCAGCCTTGTCCATTTCGCTCTTGAAAGCGGTGACGTTGTCTTCGGTGACCATGCTGTCCAGCGCGCCGTGCTCGACCAGTATCTTGGCCTTGACGCTGCCCGGGGTGGCCGGGGTATTGGTCACCAGCGCGCCGTGGAAACTCACCACGCCGGCCAGCGGCACACCCTGGCGCGCCGCGTCCAGCACCACCTTGCCGCCGAAGCAGTAGCCGATGGCGGCCAGTTTGTCCGGATCGGTCTGGGGTTGTTTTTTCAGCAGGTCCAACCCCGCCTGGAAGCGTGCGCTGGCGGCCTTGCCGTCCTTGAGTGCCGCCTGCATGAAGGCCATGGCGTCCTTGGGGTGCTCGGTATTCTTGCCGTCGCCGTACATGTCGATGGCCAGGGCACTGTAGCCCAGGCCCGCGAGGTCACGGGCGCGACGCTTGACGTAATCATTCAGCCCCCACCATTCGTGAACCACCACCACACCCGGGCGCGGGCCTTTGACGGCGTCGTCATAAGCGTAGTAACCGATCAGCTGGGTGCCATCGGCGCTGGTGTAGGGGAGCTCCTGGGTCTGGATGGCGGCGTGGCCCACGCCGCTCATGGCCAGAAGTACAACAGCAAGCAGCCTGCGCATGACGGATCTCCTTATGAAAGTGGTCCGCACAGATTAGCCGATTCATTCAGCGCAGGTTCAGAGAACGTTCAAGGGGGGTTCAGGGAGCGCTGGTTAACGTGACAGCGACTTCACACACCACCCATGCTTCAAAGGAGTTCGATCATGACTCAGATGAAAAAACTGTTGCTGGCTTTCACCGTGCTGGGCGCCAGCGCCTTGGCCCACGCCGATGACAACTTCGCCAGCCTGACCCTCGGCCAGACCAGCGACAAGGTCAAGAAATCCGACGCCCTGGATGCCAACCTGAACCACCCGAATGCCGACGGCATCATCGGCAAGGACACCACGTATGGCCTGCGCCTGGGCAAGCAGAACGACCAGGGCCGCTACTACGCCACCTACGACAACGTCTCGGGCACCCACAACGGCATCAAATTGCGCCAGGAAAACCTGCTGGGCAGCTACGATGTATTCCTTCCGGTCACCAGCAGCACCAAACTGTTCGGTGGCGGCACGGCGGGCCTGACCAAGCTGACCCAGGACTCTCCCGGTTTCAGCCGCGACAGCGACATCGGCTACGCGGTAGGCCTGCAGGGCGGCGTGCTGCAACAAATTTCGCAAAACACCTCGGTTGAACTGGGTTACCGTTACCTGCGCAGCAACGCCAGCACCGAGATGAGCCCGCACGGTGGTGACAAGGTCGGTTCGCTGGACCTGACCAGCAGTGCCCAGACCTACCTGTCCGCCAACTACACGTTCTAAGCGGGCCAGGGTGAGTGTATCCAGCCGGATCGGTGGTAGACGATCCGGCGCCTTTCGTTGAGGTGCGCTGCGCGCGATTGTTTGATTTGCCTGGGGAGAGGCTCCATGAAGTTACTGGTCGTCGAAGACGAAGCGCTGTTGCGTCATCACCTGCAAACCCGTCTCACTGACAGCGGCCATGTGGTGCAGGCCGTGGCCAATGCCGAAGAGGCCTTGTACCAGGTCCGGGAATTCAACCACGACCTGGCGGTGATCGACCTCGGCCTGCCGGGTATCAGCGGGCTGGAGCTGATCCGCCGGCTGCGCTCACAGGACAAGACGTTTCCGATCCTGATCCTGACCGCCCGCGGCAACTGGCAGGACAAGGTCGAAGGCCTGGCCGCCGGTGCCGACGACTACGTGGTCAAGCCGTTTCAGTTCGAAGAGCTGGAGGCCCGGTTGAACGCCTTGTTGCGTCGCTCCAGCGGCTTCACCCAATCGACCATCGTCGCCGGGCCGTTGCTGCTGGACCTCAATCGCAAGCAGGCCGTCCTCGATGACGAGCCGCTGGCGCTGACCGCCTACGAATACCGCATCCTCGAATACCTCATGCGCCATCACCAGCAAGTGGTGGCCAAGGACCGCTTGATGGAGCAGCTCTATCCCGATGACGACGAGCGCGATCCCAATGTCATCGAAGTGCTGGTAGGGCGCCTGCGCCGCAAACTGGAAGCCCCCGCCGGCTTCAAGCCGATCGATACCGTGCGCGGCCTGGGTTACCTGTTCAACGAGCGCTGCCAGTGATTCGTTCGCTTCGGCTGCGGCTGATGCTGGCCGCGATGACCCTGGCGGTGCTGTTCATGCTGGCCTTGTTGCCGGCCATGCAAGGCGCGTTCAGCCTGGCGTTGCAGGAGTCCATCGAGCAACGCCTGGCCTCGGACGTGACCACGCTGATTTCCGCCGCCCGGGTGGAAAACAACCACTTGAAGATGCCGGCGCAGTTGCCCGATGAGCGCTTCAACCTCGCCGATGCCCGCCTGCTGGGCTACATCTATGATCGTGAGGGTCGATTGGTCTGGCGGTCCAAGGCCACCCAGGAAGAGAACATCAACTACACGCCGCGCTATGACGGCCAGGGCAACCAGTTCGCCCGCATTCGCGAGAACGACGGCCAGGAGTTCTTTGTCTATGACGTCGAGATCAAGTTGCTCGGCGGCCAGAACGCGGCGTTCAGCATCGTCACCTTGCAACCGGTGCGCGACTACGAAGTGACCTTGCAGGGGCTGCGGGACAATCTCTACCTGGGCTTTGGCGCCGCCCTGGCGGTGCTGCTGGCGCTGTTGTGGATCGGCCTGACCTGGGGCCTGCGGGCGCTGCGACGCCTGAGTCAGGAACTGGACGAAATCGAAAGCGGGGCGCGGGAAAGCCTCAGTACCGAGCACCCTCGGGAACTGTTGCGCCTGACCGGCTCCCTCAATCGCTTGCTCCATAGCGAACGGGAGCAGCGCAGCCGTTACCGTGATTCCCTCGATGACCTGGCCCACAGCCTGAAGACCCCGCTGGCGGTGTTGCAGGGGGTCAGCGAAGACATGGCCCGGCGCCCCGAGGACCGTGGCCAGGCCTGGGTGCTGCAAACCCAGATCGAGCGCATGAGCCAGCAGATCGGCTACCAATTGCAGCGCGCCAGCCTGCGCAAAAGCGGGTTGGTGCGCCATCAGGTGCGCTTGCACCCGGTGCTGCAAAGCCTGTGCGACACCTTGGACAAGGTCTATCGCGACAAACGGGTCAATGTGAGTTTCGATCTGCCGGAGCACTGCCAGGTGCCGATCGAGCAGGGCGCCTTGCTGGAGATGCTCGGCAACTTGCTGGAGAACGCCTATCGACTGTGCCTGGGCGAGGTGCGTGTCAGCGTGCACCAGACCCTCGGCGGCACGGAGTTGAGCGTCGAGGACGACGGACCGGGCGTGCCGCCGGATCAACGTGCGCGGATCCTTCAACGGGGCGAACGGCTGGACCGTCAGCATCCGGGCCAGGGCATTGGCCTGGCGGTGGTCAAGGACATTATCGAAAGCTACGGCGCCCGGTTGACCCTGGGGGATTCAGAGCTGGGTGGGGCGGCGTTCCGGATTCATTTTCCGGTGGTTTGACTGGGAAGTTTTCGGTGTGTTTGCGGGCCTCATCGCGAGCAAGCTCGCTCCCACATTGGATTTTCGGCGCTCACAAATCCCTGTGGGAGCGAGCTTGCTCGCGATGAGGCCCGTCAGCACGCCACAAAAACCAATCAAGAAATCAGTTCTCCAACTCCCTGTAGGCCCCCGGCGTCAGCCCCGTCCACTTCTTGAACGCCCGGTGAAACGCCGACGGTTCGGAGAAGCCCAACTGCTCGGCAATCTGCTGCAACGACAAATCCGCACGCCCCAGGTGGTAGATGGCGATATCCCGCCGCAACTGATCCTTGAGTTCCTGGAAGCTGGTGCCTTCCTCCCGCAGATGCCGGCGCAAGGTCTGCGGGCTGATGTGCAAGTGGGCGGCGACGGTATCCAGGTCGGGCCAGCGTGCCGTGTCGCGGCTGAGCAGGCGGCGCAGTTGGCTGCTCAGGCTATGGCCATCGTCCGGGCGCGACAGAAGGTCGGCGGGGGAGTGTTCGAGGAAATGCTTGAGGGTGCGTTCGTCCTGCAACAGCGGCATCTCCAGGTAGCGGCTGTGGAACAGCAGGCTGCTGCCGGGCGCGTCGAACACCAGGGGGTAGGGGAACAATAAGTCGTATTCGGCCCCGTGGGCGGGCTTGGCATAGCCGAAAGTCACCTGCTCGAGGCCGATCCGCTGGCCGATCAGCCAACTGGCGAGGCGATGCCAGACCACCAGCAGGCTTTCAGTCAAGAAGTGGTCGGGGTCCCACAACGTCGAGTCGTCCAGCACCAGCCGCACCCGTTCGCCTTCGGTTTCCAGCGTCAGGCGCGGGGCGTCGGGGAACAGGCTGTAGAACAGCAAGCCGCGCTGAAGGGCCTTGCCCAGGGTCCGACAGTGGATCAACGCATGACACATCATGGCGAATGTCCCGGGCTTGCTCGGCGCCCGGCCGAATCCCAGGTATTCGTCCTCCATCGCCAGCCACAACGCTTGCAACAGGCGGGCGAACTGTTCCGGCGCGATGCGCGCGCGCGGTTCATCCAGCAGTTCAGGGCTGATGCTCAATTGTTGCAACAAGGGAAAGTAGTCGAAGCCTTGCCGATGTGCGCCGCCCAGAGCTGCGCGGGCGAAGTGGCTGGCGATCGTGCGTTGGCGCATGGCAGAAATCCGTCCGTTAAGCGGGCAAATGGTAGCAGGGGCTTGAGGCTGAACAAGGCGGATATCCGCCAAATCCCGGAGCGCGGGATGGTCTGCTGGCGGAAATCCGCCACTTATACACAGCGTTTAATCGGGTGTGGAAACGGCAAGCCCGTCTGCTATACCGGGTGTAGGACATTTCGCAAAAATGGCACGCGCTTTGCGATGCGTTGGGTAGGTCTGCCCCGTGCAGCCGACAAAAACAAATCCCTCCAGCGCAGGAGGGTTCGCAATTGAGGTGCCGTGGACGACAGGTGGAAGTCGTCATACGGGACTCTTGAGGAAGGTTTGCCATGACGACTCGTCAGCCACTGTACAAATCCCTGTATTTCCAAGTGATCGTAGCCATTGCCATCGGCATTTTGCTCGGCCACTTCTACCCGCAGACCGGTGTTGCCCTCAAGCCATTCGGCGACGGGTTCATCAAACTGATTAAAATGGTCATCGCCCCCATCATCTTTTGTACCGTCGTCAGTGGTATCGGCGGCATGCAGAACATGAAATCGGTGGGCAAGACCGGCGGCTACGCGCTGCTGTACTTCGAAATCGTCTCCACCATCGCCCTGTTGATCGGCCTGGTCGTGGTCAACGTCGTGCAACCGGGTAATGGCATGCACATCGACGTGTCGACCCTGGACACCAGCAAGATCGCCGGTTTCATCTCGGCCGGTAAAGACCAGAGCATCGTCGCCTTCATCCTCAACGTGATCCCGAACACCATCGTCGGCGCGTTCGCCAACGGCGACATCCTGCAAGTGCTGATGTTCTCAGTGCTCTTCGGCTTCGCCCTGCATCGCCTGGGTGCCTACGGCAAGCCGGTGCTGGACTTCATCGATCGCTTCGCCCACGTCATGTTCATCATCATCAACATGATCATGAAGCTGGCTCCACTGGGTGCGTTCGGTGCCATGGCCTTCACCATCGGTGCCTACGGTGTCGGTTCGCTGGTGCAACTGGGCCAGTTGATGATCTGCTTCTACATCACCTGCGTGGTGTTCGTGCTGGTGGTGCTGGGCGCCATCTGCCGCGCCCACGGCTTCAGCGTGATCAAGCTGATCCGCTACATCCGTGAAGAACTGCTGATCGTGCTGGGTACTTCCTCCTCGGAATCGGCCCTGCCACGCATGCTGATCAAGATGGAGCGCCTGGGCGCCAAGAAATCTGTCGTAGGCCTGGTGATCCCGACGGGCTACTCGTTCAACCTCGACGGTACTTCGATCTACCTGACCATGGCGGCGGTGTTCATTGCCCAGGCCACCGACACCCAGATGGACCTGACTCACCAGATCACCCTGCTGCTGGTGCTGTTGCTGTCGTCCAAAGGCGCGGCCGGCGTGACCGGTAGCGGCTTCATCGTACTGGCGGCCACCCTGTCGGCCGTAGGTCACCTGCCGGTGGCCGGCCTGGCGCTGATCCTGGGCATCGACCGCTTCATGTCCGAAGCCCGCGCCCTGACCAACCTGGTGGGCAACGCTGTCGCCACCATCGTGGTTGCCAAGTGGGTCAAGGAGCTGGACGTAGATCAACTGCAGACCGAGCTGGCTTCCGGTGGTCGCGGTATCTCCGACGTTCGTGAAGATGACGAGCAGATCGCGGCGGCGCAAATTGCAGCGGCTGAGTCCTCTGCTCCAGGCGTTGTGAAGTAATCTTCAGGCTGCAATGAAAAACCCGCTTCGGCGGGTTTTTCATTGGAAGAACTCTTCAGTCGAGGAGGCTTCTGTGGCGAGGGAGCTCTCACGCTGAGCGCAATGGTCATCCAGACTGGCACCTGTGGTAATTGCCCCACCGCCAGTCCCTGCCTAGTCTTTAGCTGTCACCCCTCGGAGATCACCCATGCAAGGCCCACTGGCATCGCTCAAGGTTCTGGACTTCTCGACCCTGCTGCCAGGCCCGTTCGCCTCGCTGTTGCTGGCGGACATGGGGGCCGAGGTGTTGCGCATCGAGTCGCCGACCCGTCAGGACTTGCTGCGGGTATTGCCGCCCCATGACCAGGGCGTATCGGCCAGCCACGCCTACCTCAACCGTAACAAGCGCAGCCTCGCCCTGGACCTCAAGCAGCCGCAAGCGCTGGAGGTGATCACGCAGTTGCTGGGGGACTACGACATCCTGCTGGAACAGTTCCGCCCCGGCGTGATGGAGCGGCTGGGCCTGGGGTACGAAGCCTTGAAAGCCATCAATCCGCGGCTGATCTACGTGTCGATCACCGGCTACGGCCAGACCGGCCCTTATAAGGACCGCGCCGGCCACGACATCAATTACCTGGCCCTGGCAGGGCTGGCCAGCCACACCGGCCGTGCCGACAGCGGGCCGTTGCCGCTGGGCATTCAGGCGGCGGATATCGCCGGTGGTTCATTGCACGGGGTGATCGGACTGTTGGCAGCGGTCATCGCCCGTCAGCAGACCGGTCAGGGCCAGCACCTGGACGTGAGCATGACCGACTGCGTGTTCAGCCTCAATGCCATGGCCGGTGCCGGTTACCTGGCCTGCGGTGTGGAGCCGGGTTGGGAAAGCCAGATGCTCAATGGTGGCAGTTTCTACGACTATTACCGCACTCGCGATGGTCGCTGGATGTCGGTGGGCAGCCTGGAACCGGCTTTCATGCAGGCGCTGTGCGAGGCCCTGGGCCATCCGGAACTGGCGGCCCAGGGGCTGTCGCCCAAGCCTGAGCAGCAGCGGGCCCTGAAGCAGGCCTTGCAAACCGAGTTCGAGAAGCATGATTTTGCCGAACTGTGCGGTTTGTTTGCCGGGATCGATGCCTGTGTCGAGCCGGTGCTGAGCCTGGAAGAAGCCCTCGGGCATCCACAGTTACAGGCCAGGCAGGTGGTGACCCAAGTGCCCCGAGGTGATGGCTCGAGCCAGGCGCAGATGGCCTGTCCGCTGAGGTTTTCAGCAGGGCTACCCGAACCTCGACATATTGGCGTGGGGCTGGGGGCGGATACGGATCAGGTGTTGGGGGAGTTGGGGTTTAGTGTTGAACGGATAGCTGAATTGCGTCGCAGCGGGGTGGTTTTGTAGCGTCTGTCAGGTAGCCATCGCGAGCAAGCTCGCTCCCACACTGGATCTTCGCCGCTCATCCCCTGTGGGAGCGAGCTTGCTCGCGATGGGGCCAGCCCAAACACCACAAAAATTTACTCCACCCGCGTTTCCCCACTGAACACCAAGGTATTGCGACAGCTGCGGCACAAATACCGCCGCCCCTGGCGCACCAGGCTGTGGCGTTGGGCCGAGAATGGGAAGTCGCTGCCATCGCAAGGGCACTTGTAGATGTAGCGGGTCACACTGCGGCGTTTGATTTCGTAGGTGTGGCAACGGTTGGGCGGCAGTTCGTACACGCCGCGCATGATCAGTTGCCATTCTTCGCCATGGGGCTGGATGCGGTCGCCAAACAGTTGGTGGGCAATCAGGTGCGCGACTTCGTGGGCGACGGTCTGCTTGAGGAAGTCTTCGGCGTTTTCCCGGTACAACTGTGGATTGAAGCGCAGCAGGTTTTCATGCAGATGCGCGACACCGGCCTTCTGGCCACGCAATTTGAAGCTGACCACCGGGCGTTTGAAAGGACGTTTGAAAAAGGATTCGGCTTGTTGGTAACACTCTTCGACGCGGGTATTGAGTTGCTCGAGCATGCTTAACGGGTCTCCAGAAGCCCGAGTATGCCGCAAGCGTCGGCCGTTGCGAATCGCCCAGGCGCCCAGTGGTCGTCTCGAACACAGGAAGGCCGCCTTGCGGCGGCCTGTGTCGGCAGATCCTGCTTTTTTATTGGCGGGCATTACTTCAATTGGTATAGACCGGGCCGACGCCCAGCCCCCAGACGATCACCGTGAACGCCATGATGGCCACCAGCACCACCAGGCCGACCGCGAGTACCGAACTGGAAAACAGAAAACCTTCGTCCTGGGGAATGTTCATGAACGTTGGCAGGCCTACATACAACAGGTAGACGGTGTAGCAGATTGCCGCCGTGCCGACGATCATTCCCAGCCACATGTGCGGGTAGAGCGCCGCCAGGCCGCCGATGAACAGCGGTGTCGCGGTGTAGGTGGCGAACGCGACGCAACGGGCCAGGCTCGGATTGGCGTCGTAGGTGCGGGCCATCCAGTGGATAAAGGCACCCATTACCGCCACGCCGCCCAACATGGCCAGGTACGACATGATGGTCATCCACAGCGCGCTTTCCTGCGTGAGCATGACCGGTGGACGATTGCCGATGACCCATCCCACCTGTGTGGTGCCGATGAACGCCGATACCGCGGGAATGGCCGCCAGGATCAGTGTGTGGGTAAGGTACATATGGCTGATGCTTTCCTCCTGATCGCCACGGATGTCTTTCCATTCTTGATCAGGGTGGGTAAAGAGCCCCACGACATGATGGATCATAGTCAGTCACTCCTTTGTTATTGCCATCGCCCCCCAACGGAGCGCCTACACGGGCCAAGGTGGCCAAGTAAGTAAAGGTCTGAAATATGTGTGCGACCTTATGTCGCAGTATAGAAAGGAGTTACTCCGAGGGGGATGGGGGGCTTAGAGCAAATCGCGCTGTAACGGAACGGGTTAATCGCGCCTTGATCTGTGGGCACAACCCTGTTGGCGGACAAATCCCCTGTGGCGATGCCACAGCCGGGTTTTTTGCGTAAAATGCCGGCCTTTCGTCACACCTCACGGATTTCGCGTCATGGGCACTCTTACGGTCAACCAGAACAAACTGCAAAAGCGCCTGCGCCGCCAGGCCGGTGAGGCGGTCGCCGATTTCAACATGATCGAGGACGGCGACAAGGTCATGGTCTGCCTGTCCGGCGGCAAGGACAGCTACACCTTGCTCGATGTGCTGATGCACTTGCAGAAGGTTGCGCCCATCAAGTTCGACATCGTCGCGGTGAACATGGACCAGAAGCAGCCCGGCTTCCCCGAGCATGTGCTGCCGGCCTACCTCGAGTCGCTGGGCGTGGAATACCACATCGTCGAGAAAGACACCTATTCGGTGGTCAAGGAACTGATTCCCGAAGGCAAGACCACCTGTTCGCTGTGCTCGCGCCTGCGGCGCGGAACGCTCTACACCTTCGCCGACGAGATCGGTGCGACCAAGATGGCCCTGGGTCACCATCGCGACGACATCGTCGAGACGTTCTTCCTGAACATGTTCTACAACGGTTCGCTCAAGGCCATGCCACCCAAGCTGCGGGCCGACGACGGGCGCAACGTGGTGATCCGCCCGCTGGCCTATTGCAGCGAGAAAGACATCCAGGCCTATTCGGATTTCAAGCAGTTCCCGATCATCCCCTGCAACCTGTGCGGCTCCCAGGAAAACCTGCAACGCCAGGTGGTCAAGGAGATGCTCCAGGAGTGGGAGCGCAAGACCCCGGGCCGTACCGAGAGCATTTTCCGTGGCCTGCAGAACGTCATCCCGTCGCAACTGGCGGACCGCAACCTGTTCGACTTCACCAACCTGCGCATCGACGAAAACGCCACGCCGCGGTTCGTCAACGTGGTGAACCTCTGACGGCGCCAACCGCTCTATTCACGGCGCCAGTGGCTATAAGGGCCACTGGCGCCGTTTTCATTTCCGACCCCAGGAGAGGGCATGCGCGATTACAAGTGGCTGCACGAGTATTGTCTGAACCGCTTCGGTTCGGCGGCTGAACTGGAAGCCCACCTGCCGGTTCCCAAGACCCCGGCGCAACTGCGCAAGATCGGCGACGACCGCTACCTCTCGACCATGGCGCTGCGGGTGTTCCGCGCCGGGCTCAAGCACAGCCTGGTGGATGCCAAGTGGCCGGCGTTCGAAGAGGTGTTCTTCAAGTTCGACCCGGAGAAAGTCGTGCTGATGAGCGCCGAGCACCTGGAGCGCTTGATGCAGGACGCGCGGATCATCCGCCACCTGGGCAAGCTCAAGAGCGTGCCGCGCAACGCGCAACTGATATTGGACGTGGCCCATGAAAAGGGCAGCTTTGGCGCACTGGTGGCCGACTGGCCGGTGACCGACATCGTCGGCCTGTGGACCTACCTGAAAAAGCACGGCCATCAACTGGGTGGCCTGTCGGCGCCGCGCTTCTTGCGGATGATGGGCAAGGACACCTTCGTGCCCAGTTATGACGTGGTGGCCGCGCTCAATGCCCAGGACATCATCGACAAAGTCCCCACCAGCCAGCGGGACCTGGCGACGGTGCAGAATGCCTTCAACCAGTGGCATGAAGAGAGCGGGGGAAGGCCCATGAGCCAGATATCGATGATGCTGGCGTATACCGTGAATCATTGAGACCGCGTTGCGGCCATCGCGAGCAAGCTCGCTCCCACAGGGCTCGATGGCACCCTGTGGGAGCGAGCTTGCTCGCGATAGCGATGTATCAGGCGACGGAAATCTCGCCTTCCCCTGCCAACCGCCGGTTCAACTGGAACCGCCAGCGCACATACAGCAGGGCCGAGCAGAACACCGCCACGCTCGCCGCCATTTCCAGCACGCCGAACCATTGCCGGTTCGGGTCATAGGCCGCCAGTGCGCCTTTGATGAAATACAGGTTCACCACGAAGCACATCCACGAATGCCCGCGGGCGCTGCCGCTGAGCATGCCGGGCGCGAGTATCAGCAGCGGCACCAGTTCGATCAGCAGAATCACCCAGGGCCGCGCGCCGTGCAGGTCGGCGATCAGCAGGTAGTAGGCGCTGAGCAACCCCACGAGGCCGAAAAAGCACAGCAGGCTGAGGACGCGAGCCAGGCGTACGCGCGGTTCGAGCCATTGGATGGGCGGCAGGATCTTCGGCTTCTTAGCCACGGCCGTTCTCCAGCAGCAGGGCGGTTTTCGCCAGGCGCAAACCCAAGGCGCGGCACAGGGCGACTTCATGTTCGTTCAAGCCGCTTTTACCGTCGGCCCCGGCATGATGGCTCGGACCGTAGGGCGTGCCGCCGCCCTGGGTGTCGATCAGGGCCGATTCGCTGTAGGGCAGGCCGGTGATCAGCATGCCGTGGTGCAACAGCGGCAGCATCATCGACAGCAGGGTGGTTTCCTGGCCGCCGTGCAGGCTCGCGGTGGAGGTGAACACCCCGGCCGGTTTGCCCACCAGCGCGCCGGTCAGCCACAGGTTGCTGGTGCCGTCGAGAAAGTACTTGAGTGGCGCAGCCATGTTGCCGAACCGAGTCGGGCTGCCCAAGGCCAGGCCGGCACAATGTTTCAGGTCATCGAGGCTGGCGTAGAGCGGGCCTTGCTCAGGGATGTCCGGGGCAACCGCTTCGCACTCGGCGGAAATCGCCGGCACCGTACGCAACCTGGCTTCCAGCCCGGCCTGTTCGACACCCCGGGCGATTTGCCGGGCCATCTCGTTGGTGGAGCCGCTGCGGCTGTAATACAGCACCAGGATGTACGGCGTGGTCACGGCAGGATCTCCAGAATCTTCTCCGGCGGCCGGCCGATCACGGCCTTTTCACCGGCTTCCAGAATCGGCCGTTCCATGAGTTTCGGGTGGGCGGCGATGGCCGCGATCAACTGGGCCTGGCTCAGGCTTTCGTCGGCCAGGTTCAGCGCTTTGTATTCATCCTCGCCGGTGCGCAGCAATTGCCGGGCGGTGATGCCCAGCTTGCCCAGCAGGCGTTCCAGTTGCGCGGCGTCGAGCGGGGTTTCCAGGTAGCGGACCACGGTGGGCGTCAGGCCGCGGGCCTCCAGCAGTTCCAGCGCACCGCGGGATTTCGAGCAGCGCGGGTTGTGATAAAGCGTCAGATCGGTCATGAGCGGGTCGCATCTTGCGTAAGGTGGCGGCTATTCTACTGTGCCGCGAAGTCCCTAGCACCTTAGAGAGGCGACGGGTCGCAGCAGCGTTCACATTCAGACAAGGATTGGCACATGACAAGGCGATTGATGGCGGCACTGACATTCATGGGTATCCTGTTGCTCGCCGGTTGCGGAAACGACTACGGAGTGGACCAGAACGGCCAGGCCATCGACTCGCAGCGGCTGGACAAGCAATGGCTGGTGCTCAACTACTGGGCGGAATGGTGTGCGCCGTGCCGCACCGAAATCCCGGAATTCAATGCCTTGGCCGAACAGCTCAAGGGGCGCAACGTCGGTGTGTTCGGGGTCAACTTCGACCAGGTGCAAGGCGAAGAACTCAAGAGCGCCAGCGACAAGATGGGGATTCGCTTCACGGTGCTGGCCCGGGATCCGGCGGAGATCTTCGACCTGCCTCGCAGTGAAGGCTTGCCGGTGACTTACATCATCGATAACCGGGGCAAGGTGCGCGAGCAGTTGCTGGGGGAGCAGACGGCGGCGGGGGTAATGGCCAAGCTTGAGGCGTTGCAGGCGTTCAAATAGCCCCCCTGAACTGATCGTTCCCACGCTCCGCGTGGGAATGCAGCCCAGGACGCTCTGCGTCCCCAAAGCGGAACGCGGAGCGTCCCCCGAGGCATTCCCACGCGGAGCATGGGAACGATCAAGTGGCAGCGGAACTCAGCCTTCTTCCAGCCACCACCGCAGCGGCTTGCCCTGGGCCGGCCAGAAGCGCAGTTGGTCGATGGGCGAGATGTCCCAGCGTTCGACCTTCTCCAGGGCCTGCAAGAAGCGCGTCTCCTGCTCCATCAGCGCCGGGGCGCAGAGCTTGCGGGTGCTGCCGATCTTGCCGAAGCTCAGACGATGGCCTTCCAGGGTGTAGGGCGCGAACCAGTGGTTGCAGCCACCGTTGCCGTAGGCCCGACCGTCATCCCCAAGGGTGATGGTCAGGTGGCTGTAGTCCATCAATGGCCGTTCGCCGATCCATTCGAGGATATAGCTGCGGTTGTGTTGCAACTGCACAGGTTCCGCGGCACACCCCATCAGGCTCATGCCGATCGACGCGGACAGGGCCAAACGTTTCATCAGGCGGCTTCCTGGCATGTCGGGCACAGGTGTTTTTCACCCACGGTGGTCCAGCCCAGCTCGGCGATCCGTGCGCTGGCGGCCGGTTTCTCGGCCTTGACGCCGAGTTTGGCATCGACGGCGAATTCGAAGCTCAGAGCCTTGGCGCAACCGTCGCAGTTGACCTGCCAGGTATGGATCGCCAGTTCGCCGAACACCGGACCGGTGGTCATGGCCGTCCATTGGCCCATGGGTTTGAGTAGGTGCCGCACGGTGTCCACGGTCAGGCGCATGGACAAATCCTTGCTGCCCTTGAGCGTGACGAGCAGTACATCGTTGGCCTGGATCGAACCGCCATTGCCGGTGACCTGGTAGCGGCCCGGCGCCAGGGCGCGGACTTCGGTCAGGGTGTGCTGCGGGTTCATCAGGGTGTAGCGAAAATCGTGTTCGGCCATGGGTCCTCCAAATAGGCGCGACATGCTAGCACGGGGCATGGCTTGGGATGGTCAACCACGAATCTTGCCGACGAAACTCCACCTCCTGTGGGAGCGAGCTTGCTCGCGATGGCGGCAAATCAGTCAGTATTGATGTTGACTGACAGACCGCTATCGCGAGCAAGCTCGCTCCCACAGGGGGTGTGTTGGTTCAGGTTTAGCGGTCCACCAAGTTTTTCGGCGTGCCGGCCGCCCAGGCCGCGATATTATCCAGGGTGGTCATGGCAATCGCCGCCAAGGCTTCATGGGTGAGGAAGGCCTGGTGGGCGGTGATCACCACGTTGGGGAAGGTCAGCAGGCGTGCCAGCACATCGTCTTGCAAGGGCTGGTCGGAGCGGTCCTTGAAGAACAGTTCGGCCTCTTCTTCATAGACATCCAACCCCAAATAGCCCAGTTGACCGCTCTTCAGCGCCTCGATCAGGGCTGGTGTATCCACCAGGCCACCGCGTCCGGTGTTGATCAACATGGCGCCGCGTTGCATCGACGCCAGGGATTGGGCGTTGATCAGGTGGCGGCTCTGTTCGTTCAACGGGCAGTGCAGGCTGATGATCTGCGCTTGCGCCAGCAGTTCATCCAAGGGCAGGTAGCGCGCGCCCAAGGCTTGCACCTGAGGATTGGGGTACGGGTCGTAAGCCAGTAGCTGACAGCCGAAACCGGCCATGATCCGCGCGAACGTCGCGCCGATTTGCCCGGTGCCGATCACCCCGACGGTCTTGCCCACCAGGTCGAACCCGGTCAACCCATGGAGGCTGAAATTGCCGTCCCGGGTGCGGTTGTAGGCGCGGTGCAGGCAGCGATTGAGGGCCATGATCAACGCCACGGCATGTTCGGCCACGGCGTGGGGCGAGTAGGCCGGTACCCGGACGATGCTCAAGCCCAGGCGCTTGGCGGCGGGCAGGTCGACATGGTTGTAGCCGGCCGAGCGCAGGGCGATCAGCCGCGTGCCGCCCGCGGCCAGCCGTTCCAGCACCGGGGCGCTCAGGTCATCGTTGATGAACGCGCAGACCACTTCATGCCGTTCGGCCAGGGCCACGGTGTCCAGGTTCAGGCGGGCGGGCTGGAACTGCAGTTCGAGGCCGGCGGGCACCGGGGCCTGGATGAAACTGTCACGGTCGTAGGTCTGGCTGCTGAAAAGAATCGCGCGCATGGTGGCCTCCTGGCAGAAAAAACAGTCGGGTTAGGAGCATGGATTTTCAGCGATTCCGGTTTCCAGGGTATTGCCCTGGATCAGGCGCTGATACGCGCCTCGCTGGCCAGGCGATTGATCGCACGCTCCAGGTCTTCCAGGGCCGCAGCGGCTTTCGGGTCCTGTTGCTTGAGCAGGGTTTCGCTGCGCTGGCAGGCCGCTCGCAATTGCGGTACGCCGCAGTAGCGGGTGGCGCCGTGCAGGCGGTGGACCCGTTCGATCAGGGCGTTGTGATCGTTGGCCTCGCTGGCCTGGCGGATCGCTTCGCGGTCGGCTTCCAGGGATGCGAGCAGCATCGCCAGCATGTCCGCTGCCAGATCGGCCTTGCCAGCGGCCAGGCGCAAGCCTTCTTCATGATCGAGCACCAGCAGTTCGCTACCACCCTGGGCATCGCTGTTGCGCTCCGGCGACTGGTTGCGCAGGGCCAGGCCGGTCCATTTGAGCACCACCTGGGCCAGTTGCCGTTCGCTGATGGGCTTGGTCAGGTAGTCGTCCATGCCGCTTTGCAGCAGGGCGCGTTTTTCGTTGGCCATGGCGTGGGCGGTGAGGGCGACGATGGGCAGCGGCGTGCAGTGCCGCTCGCTTTCCCACTGGCGGATCGCCTCAGTACTCTGGCGACCGTCCATGCCGGGCATCTGCACGTCCATCAACACCAGGTCGAAGGTTTCCTTCTGCACGGCCTTGACCGCCGCGTAGCCGCTTTCCACCGCCAGCACCTTGGCGC
Organism: Pseudomonas sp. NFIX10; assembly: GCF_900111955.1. Classification (NCBI taxonomy): domain Bacteria; kingdom Pseudomonadati; phylum Pseudomonadota; class Gammaproteobacteria; order Pseudomonadales; family Pseudomonadaceae; genus Pseudomonas; species Pseudomonas sp. NFIX10. Next base: position 23,608 of record NZ_FOKH01000018.1, read on the forward strand.
CCATGTCTTCGAGCAGGGTCTGCACCAGCAGCAGGTTGGCCGGGTTGTCGTCCACGCACAGCACTTTCGGGGCACGGCTGGAAACCGGCTCACTGGGTTCGCTGCGGGGCGGGCGCGGGTTGACCAGGTCGGACAGCGCGCGGCGCAACTTGCGGGTGCAAGCCGGCTTGGCCTGCAACTGACTGTGGGGGTTGGGCACCGAGAGGTGGTACAGGGTCTGTTCGGTGGTGGGGCACAGCACGAGCACTTTGCAGCCCAAGTGCTCGAGGTCCCAGATGTGCTGGTTGAGGCGCTCCGGCGGCATGTCGTTGCTGGTGATGCCCAGCACGGCCAGATCGATCGCCTGGTCGGTCTGGTGGGCGACGGTGATGCCGTTGGTCAGGCTCTCCAGGGTATTGAACGGCGTCACTTGCAGGCCGCAGTCTTCGAGCTGGTGCTGCAAGGCTTGGCGGGCCAGTTCGTGGTTTTCCAGCACCGCTACGCGCCGGCCCAGCAACGGCGGGCCCGGCAGGTCTTCGGCATCGTCACGGGTCTTGGGCAGGCGCAGGCTGATCCAGAACTCCGAGCCTTCGCCCGGTGTGCTGTCGACGCCGATCTCGCCGCCCATCTGCTCCACCAGGCGCTTGGAGATCACCAGGCCCAGGCCGGTGCCCCCCGGTTGCCGGGACAGTGAGTTGTCGGCCTGGCTGAATGCCTGGAACAGCGCCCGCACGTCCTGGTTGGACAGGCCGATACCGGTGTCCTGGATGCTGATGCGCAACTGCACGCTGTCTTCGTGCTAGTCTTCGAGCATGGCCCGGGCGACGATGGTGCCCTCGCGGGTGAACTTGATCGCGTTGCTCACCAGGTTGGTGAGGATCTGCTTGAGGCGCAGCGGATCGCCCACCAGCGACAGCGGTGTGTCCCGGTAGACCAGGCTCACCAGTTCCAACTGCTTGGCATGGGCGGCCGGGGCGAGGATGGTCAGGGTGTCTTGCAGCAGGTCCCGCAGGTTGAACGGAATGCTGTCGAGCACCAGCTTGCCAGCCTCGATCTTCGAAAAGTCGAGGATCTCATTGATGATCCCCAGCAGGCTGTCGGCGGATTTCTCGATGGTGCCCAGGTAATCGAGCTGGCGCGGGGTCAGTTCGCTTTTTTGCAACAGGTGGGTAAAGCCGAGGATGCCGTTGAGCGGTGTGCGGATTTCGTGGCTCATGTTCGCCAGGAACTCGGACTTGATCCGGCTCGCTTCCAGGGCTTCCTTGCGGGCCAGGTCCAGCTCGATGTTCTGGATCTCGATGGTTTCCAGGTTCTGGCGCACGTCTTCGGTGGCCTGGTCGATGCTGTGCTGCAATTCTTCCTGGGCGTTCTGCAGGGTACTGGCCATGCGATTGATGCCCGAGGCCAATTCATCCAGCTCCTGGCTGCCCAACGGTGGCAGGCGGGTTTCCAGGTGACCGTCCTTGAGTTGCGCCACGGCTTGCTTGATCTGGCTCAGCGGGCGGTTGATCGTGCGGCCCATGCGCAGGGCCAGCAACGCGGTCAGGCACAGGCCGGCGGCGATCAGCAGCAGGCTGGCGAACAGACTGCGATAGCCGCGCAGCAACATGCCGCTGTGGGACAACTCCAGCTCGACCCAGCCCAGCAGGCGGTCGGCTTCTTCGGGAATCAGTTCGCCCGCCAGGTTGCGGTGCTTGCCAAATACCGGCAGCAGGTAGCGCGTGGCGTCGTTGCCGGTGCGTTGCAGCAGCTGTGCACTGTTGCCCTCCGGGGCCCGGTTGAGCATGGTCGGGCCGGCGTGGGCCAACGGCGCGCGGTCGGGGGCGAGGAAAGTCACGGCGCGTACGTCCGTTTGCTCCAGGGACTGGGTGGCGATGCGCTCCAGCAGATCGGTGTCCTGGCGGCTCATGGCCGGGGCGACCAGCGGGGCCAGTTGCTCGGCGATCATCTCGCCACGTTGCAGCAACTGGGCGTGCAGGTCCGATTGCTGCATCCAGGTGAAATAACCGCCCAGGACCAGCGCCATCAGGCTGGTCGGCAACAGGGTCAGCAACAGCACGCGGCCTTTGATTCCCAGTTTCTTGAGCACACTTGTCTCCTGCATCCAGCGGTCTGATTGAGCTGTGCGCGCATCCGGCACGCAATACCTGCGCAGTGTAGCGATTTGCGGGCGGGTGATCTTCGTAAATTCATGTCTGTCGTGCATCCCTCCGGCCGGGGCTGGTCGTGCGCGACCTGCAATCCCGCCGATAGACCTGTGTCAGGGGGAGGACGGCTGTGGGTGCAGAGTGGCAGGAAGGGGGGGGCGGTTGAACTTTAGGTGGGTGGCTCAGGAGCACGAAAAGATGCACAGCCATGCTGTGGATACTTCGGCTCCTGCGCAGGTGCGTTCCTCATTGCCTCATTGAAAGCGATCAGGCGATCTGTCGTTGCTTTCCAGTCTGCGATCCTGCGGTAGGCGTTGATGAACCAGCTTAGGTTTTCACTTAAGTTTCCAAAAGCCGAATTAATCTGCATTAATTCGCCAAAGGTTATATGGCCTGCAAAGAAACGTGGTGCAGCCAATAAGCTGCTAAGGATCAAGGCGAGTTGACCGTACGTTTCGGTGAACAATGATAGGCGCATCTTTGTTCTTATTATTTTGCGCATGTTGGTCAGGCAGGCTTCAAGTCTTTGATTAATTCTGCTTTTTTTAGGTTCATATGTCAGGCGTGAGGGGGAGGTTCTGAATTTCTCCCGGAGTCTAATTAGGAGGTAGCGTAGATCGGCTTCTAATCGTTGTTGATCGTTGCTTAAGGAAATTAATTTGAAACCGATCTTTTGACTGATAAGAGTCCCGATGAGCGCATAGATAATGGCAGCTAGGAACATGTAGCAAGGTATTGTGAGTCCCATGAGTACAGCATCACCGGATGCGCTGATTAATACTATGCTGAAGGATATTATGCTGGCAAAGGTAAAGGTTAGCCCGCAAGCCAGGTCGATGGTTTCAAAGGTGAATTTATTAATGTCCTCTGCTATACGTTGGTCTGGATTATCTACCGCGTTTCCAGTTTGATCGGCTTGGGCAGGATTTAATGTCCAAAGGAGAAGGTAATGATTGGTTAACCATCTTCGCCATCTCAAAGCCAGAATGTCAACCAGATAGCTATCAAGACCGACCTGAAGACAGAAAAAATGACGATTCCAATGAATGTTAATATTAGTAGGTGAAATTTTTTTATGTCGCCTTCCTGTATTGCGTCGTAGAAGTACCTATACCATTCATTGATGATCAACGCTGTAGCAACGGCCAGAAGTGATAAAAATATAAGCGCTGCCGCTGTAGTCCATGCAAATACTCGTTCCTCATTCTGCCAATACGGTAACAAAATGGAAAAAGTATTCTTGATGAAGCTTTCGTGGCGTTGCAAAGGTTTGGAGTCTAAAGGGGCACGGTCCATGCTAATCTCATTATGAGGTTCCTTGTTTGTGATTTGCTGTGCTGGGTTAGCGTAATCTCCAAAAGCCAAGCAGTCCGAGGTTTTCAGAAAGTCTTAGTCGTGTGTTATGCCAAGTAATCAAAGCGTTGATATGTTGATCTTCAGCACCTGCGTAGGTATTTAAAGCATTCAATAATTCAATCATGCTACCGACCCCGGATCGATAGCGACCTTGTACTACCTCAAGGGATTGCTGTGACTGTGTGATCAATTTATTGGTATGGTCCAGTCGCTGAAATTCAGTGCCTAGGGTTTGATAGTTTTCCCAGAGCTCAAGCGATAATCTCTGTTGTTCCTCCAAAAGCTCCTCTTTGTTTGCCTCAAGGAGGGCAAGATCGCTACGTATTTGATACTTTCGGCTGAAGCCGTCGAACAGAGGAATGTTTAATTGCAAGCCAACAGCTCTATCCCGATCGCGCCTGTCACCGTTAAGCATTTGGGATTGATCAATTCGGGTATGGGAAATATCCGCCGTTAGTGAAAGGGTCGGTTTTCCAGCTGCGCGACTCTCATCGAGCTTCGCCTCAGTGGCTTTGATCCTGGCTCTAACGGCTATCAAGGCGGGGTGATCTTGTTGGGCTTGTTGAAATAGCTCGTCAATTGTCTTGATGAATCGCGCATTTGGTAACGAGGTCAGATTACCCTCCAATTCGAATGGCGTCTCAGGCGAGAATCCCATGCGCAGCGCAAGCATCCCGGTGGCATTGCGGAGCGCTCCCTTATCGCGAATCTGATTCAGACTGGCTTGGGAATAGGCTGCTTTCGCTTGCAATAAATCAGAAAGCGCTGCGGCTCCAGATCGATATCTGGCTTCTGCTGCATCGAGATTTTCGGCTGCAAACGACGTAACTTTTGATGAAATGATCAAGCTGCGCTGAGCGGCGAGGGCTCCATAATAAAGCTCTGCTGCGGAAGCGAAAGATTTTTGCAGTATGGCGTCTTGATTGGCGTTAGCAGCCACTAAGAGTTGCATGGATCTTCGTAGCTCAGCTTCCCTCAGCCCAAAATCGAACAGTACCCAGCTGAAATGCAATCTATTGGAAATCTGCCGTTGGTTTCCTTCGCTGGAAAGGTCACTGCGTTGCTCATAATCGGTAACCGTCCGCCCCGTAGACATGCCGGTGCTGCCGGTGAGCTTCGGAAAATATGAAGAACGACTGACGCCGACTTGAGCTGATCGTGCTTTTGCATGAGCCCAGGCCGAGCGTGTTTTCGGGTCGTTGCAAAGTATTCGTTCTATGGTCTCCTGTAGAGACAATTTTGTTGGACGACTTCCAAAGGCGCACGGCTGATCTGTATAGGAGCTTGTCTCTGAAAAGACTGATGTCACGTGATTAGGTGCAATAAGCTCAGCACCTGTAACTGATAACGTTATGCCCCCGAAAAATATGGAAAGTGCACAGGCGGAATAGCCCCTCATTTAATCGAATCCATATTCGCGTGGCAGGGCGACGGTTTTAATCTACCAGATTCCAATATGAAAACCCGGTCCGCCGACACGATTGTCTCAGGGCGATGCGCGACAATTACTCGAGTTATCTGGAGTGAACGGATGGAATTATTGACCAATTGCTCACATTGCAAGTCAAGATGGCTGGTGGCTTCATCAAGGAATAAAATTCTAGCTCTTTTATAAAGCGCACGAGCCAAGAGTACGCGTTGTTTCTGTCCGCCCGAGAGCACCGTCCCCATGTCCCCAACCAATGTGCCGTATCCCATAGGCATCGATTGGATACTATTATGAATCGCGGCCATTTCTGCACATCGCATTATCCAGGACATGTCAGCATTCTGTTCGAAAAAAGAAATATTCTCCGCCAGTGACCCGGCAAACAAGACATCATCCTGCATCACCGTGCCAACCATGTCACGGAGCGTACTCACGCCCATGTCTTTTACTTCAACTCCGCCAATTTTTATTTGCCCTTCGTTGGGAGCGAGAATCCCTAGCATTAGGTTGATCAACGTACTTTTTCCGGCGCCTGATGCTCCGGTGATCGCTATCGACTCTCCCTCGGCTATCGATAAATTCAATTTATCAATAATGTAAGGCTCTTGGTCGGAGTAGCGGTACATCAAGTCTCTTATTTCAATATTTGCGCTGCGTTTGTGGAGAACGGCTAAATCAGTTTCTCCGTGGCTATTTTCCGGCGGCTGAAGAACAATATCGGCTAAGCGCTCACCGTGGAGCTGGAGCATATGCAATTCAAAAAAATGGTCTATCAGGTTTGATACCCTATTGACGAATTGTGTCTTATAGGCGGTGAAGGCCATTAATACACCAACACTGAAATGTCCACTCATTACCATTCCAGCGCCAAGCCATACCGGCAACAGATTTTCAATGCCGAAAAGTAAACCGTTCAGTTGTGTGTAAAGAAGTTGCATTTTTTGGGATCGAATATCTGCATTGATTTGCTGAATTAACAAGCCTAACCACGTGGAGCGTCGTTCATCGGGGCGCCGGAAGAGTTTGATCGCCCGAACACCTCTGACGGTTTCCAAAAAGTGGCTCTCCTGACGCGCAGCGTGGATTATCTGTTCTTCCGTTGCCCGGCGGAAAGGGGCGTACCAGACGCAGCGGCCTAATATATAAAGTGCCAAGGTAATGACGGAAATGGAAGCCAACGTAGGACTGTACATGAACATCAGTGCTAACGTAGCAATACTCATAAGGCCATCAAGAACACTGGAGAAAAATGCAGCGGTAAGTGTCTGTTGGATATGGTTAACTGCGCCAAAACGCGATACGACATCCGCCAGGTGGCGTCTTTCAAAAAAATGAATGGGCAATCTCAATAAATGGGTGAATACATTGGCGCGCCATTGCACGCTAATCATTGTGTTCATGTGGATCAATACCCATGCGCGAATGGCCGCTACCCCCTGTTGCATAAGCATTAATAACCCAAAACCTAATACAAGTGTTTTCAGTAATTCGTTATCTTCACTGACAAGCACATTATCGATCGTCCACTGGAGAAGAAACGGGCTGACAAGAGAAAATATTTCCAGCGCGAACGCCAGTAAAAGTACTTGGAATAGCGATCGATACAGCCCTGTCGTTTTTCCAAGCATCTTGGAAAGTCTGATGCTAGGCTTTTTTGTTTTTTCTTCAAAATCAAATTCTGGCCATAATTCCAGAGCTATTCCGGTAAAAAAATTATTGGCCTCGGTAAATGATATGTGCCGAATGCCCTGGGCTGGATCATGTAGCACAAGGTGACTTTTGCGTACGGACTTCAAGACTACGAAGTGATTGAAGTTCCAGTGCAGAATGCAGGGTAGTTTAAGTTGTATAAGGTCTCTCATGTCGAGCCTGATGGCGCGTGTCCCGAGTTTTAATTGGTCCGCTATTTGAATTATCTGCTTTAATGTCATGCCTTTTAATGAGGTTTGGAATCTATTTCGAAGTTCATACAGGTTTGATCGATGTCCATGATAGCCAAGTATCATTGCTAAACAGGCCAGGCCGCATTCAGTGGCTTCGGTTTGCAGCAATAATGGAAGCCGGCGTCTCCACTGAAGCGCGACTACATTCATATAATTTATCTGCATGGGGCCTAGAACCTGCCCGTTAGGCTATAAAGAGGCTCTAATACCCATTCATAAAGATGACGAGTCTCTTGCATTATGTCCGCTTCAAGTAACATGCCCGTTTGCAATGGCCGTTGTTCGCCATACGCCAGAACATGCTGTTGGACCAGATCGATGCGTATTCGATAATAGCGTTCGCCGTCCAGACCAACGCCGGGTATTTCTCCGACGGCGTTTGCAAGCTCCCCGGCAGAAACCGAGGCCTTGGAGATGGATTTGACTGTACCGTTGTGCTGCCCGAATTTTTGATAGGGATAGCTTTGATAGCGAATACGTACTTCATCGCCGACCCGGATGAAACCGATGGATTTACTTGGAGAATAAAGTTCGGCCTGCAATAGCGAGTTGGTTGGAACGATGCTTAAAAGCGGTCTAGTGGTGTCTGTGGTCTGTCCGGGCTCCGCAAAAATGGCAGTCACGACACCTGCTTGAGGAGCCTTGATAATCAATATTCGCCGCGCCTCACTCTCAATGAACTCTCGATCAATTTCCGATAGCGTTCTATGCACGATGGCGAGTTGATTTTCATGTCGAGAGGATAGGCCAGAAAGCTCGTTGCGGCGCTCGGTTATCTGTTGTCGCAGCGCGGAGCGGTCACGTTCAAGGGTATTTAATTTCTGTCGATGATTGAGTAGCTCTGCCTGGCGCTGCTGTAGCTGATCCATGGCTATATATCCCTTTTCCATTAATCCCGAATAGCGACTGGTGGCATTTAAAGCCAAGGCAACCAGCTGTTTTTGACTGGAAATTTGTCCGGCTAGAATATCCAACTCATTCTCTAGGCTGCTTAAGTGGCTGGTAAGGCTTTTTCTTTCATCAGCTTGCAGTGTTTTTATTTTTTTGAGCTCGTCAATCAAGGACAGTTTCCTTTCCTTGAGGTTATTACTGATGCTTTCCTGAATCGGATCGGAATTTTCGCCATAGTGCTCACTGGATAATGTGAGCAAGTGCGCGCCCGCGTTAACGTATTGCCCCTCATGGATAAAGCTTTCAAGCACTCGTCCTTGCTGTGGTGCATAAACTTTAATCTGTCCCGAGGAGGGCAGTAACTGCCCAGCTATGGTGCTTCGCTTGGTATAGCTCCCCCATATGAAAAAAATAATCACGATTGACGCGAGGAGTGTGGCGAAGGCTGTGAGGAAGGTGAACGAGAGTGGGCGAATCAGCACGATGCTGCCTAACCATTGCACCTGCTGGGCTTCTAGAGCTTCTGTTCTGAATAGCGATGTGTCTTGGGTCAATGTGAGCATTCCTTGCTGACAATAATTGCATTCCGGAGCCCTTTGGGAAGGCATGCCGCATCGCGGCGAGGCAGGGAAGATCCCATGGATACCCGTTTGGGTCATCCCTACATGTGTAGGGTACAAATCATCGAATTTCGTCGTTATCGTTGATTCATGTGTGCTGTTTGGAATGGCGTTGTTTGGGTGTTTTAAAAGTTTCGCAGCGAGGACGAAAGTATGGCCGAAAATGTTCTGAAAAAGCTAAAGCTTAGTGAGCAGCTGTCAGGGGATCCTTTCAAGATCTTTATTTTGGTTGAAAAAAATATAGTGTTCTCCTTACTGATAGCTGTGACATTTATTTTTATGGAAAAGTTTTCATTGAGAAATGGCTTTTCAGGTTGGGAGGCTGTGGGCGGAACCATTGGATACTTGGCGGTAACTGCCAAAAAAATGTACTGTGATGAGGCGTTTTCTGAATTAAGAGTGAGAGCTGATATACAGCCAGGCTTGTTGCGGGAGGCAATGCTATCCATAGGTTATTCAGAGAAGTATGATGGTGTGTATCTATCGAATGGTAGGAATGCCAGCTTTTTTTTTGATTGCAAATCCGAAGTTGTCACCTGCGCCATCCAAAGGGATGGGGCAATTTTCACAGGGCCATACGACCGATTGGTGAAATTATCACGTGCTATACAGTGAACGTTTCTAATAGTGGCTTAGTATCTGCAGGCGATACTGCAATGGTCGTCATAGAATAGCTCCCCATTCTTTGGATTAAATGGCCGTTATTGTGATGGCCTCCAGCGTATGTTTATGAATGGTGCGTTTTTAGATGTTTAATGGCTTTCGCCGTATTTCCTAACGAAAGTCAGTGCTCTAAATTGTCCCTTAGTTTCAGTCTAGTTCGGTGCTGCCTAACCACCTAACGCGCTGGGCTCCTTACAAACTGTTGCCTCAACGTTAGCTTTCATGCTGATTTGCATTTCTGAGCCCTTGGGCAAGGCATGCCGCATCGCGGCGAGGCAGTAGAGATTCCCATAGATCTCCTTTTAAGTCACCCCTACAAGTGTAGGGTACAAATCGTCGAATCTGGTCGCTATCGTTGAACCTTATGAGCTGTTCGGAACGGCGAAGGTTGAACAAGCTATGAAAAAACTATCGGATCTGCATGAGGTCTTCGTGAGTTTTAATGCGGAGAAAATTGAAGGCACTTCTATTGTTTTCTTTAATAAAGACTTGAAGATTAATCTGGCTGAGGAAGAGATTCTTTCTAAGTACAGTTATATCGTGGGGGGAAGAGGTATTGCTGGAGCAGAAAGAAATGAAAAAATTTTCTATGCTGAGAGGTATGGCGGAGATGGGATTTATAAAAACGGAGGCGGGGGGCGCTGTGGTTTTGACGGGGTATATCAACTAAAAGGAATCGGGCCTAATGAATTAGTTGGCCATGATTCCGATGAGGCGCATGGAAACGGTTTCTTATCTGTTGATGCAGCAATCTATGAATCGATATGGGCGGAAATAATAAACATAGCTCTTCCATACGGAGCGGTGAGGACTATAGCTGTTATCGATGCAGGATGTAAATTTAGTCAAGAAGGACAAACGTATTCACGTGCTCTACTAGTCAGAGAGCCAACTGTACGTCCCGCACATTTTATGAGAGCCATTTACTTTAAAGAGAAATTTACCGGTTCATTATCTAGTGATGCAAGGCGCGTACAAGCCGCTGTGCAGAAGCTTGTCGATTTTCTTCCTATCTGTTCATGTGAGCTTTCCACATTATCTGATCGTATACGTATACGTATAGGTTTAATCGAGCTGGCGAGACGTTATGCTCGACAATTTTCAGCTGCAAGGGCGAAGAAAATTATTCACTACAATGTTAGCGCCTCAAATATTTCTCTGAATGGCGCATGGATGGATCTAAGCGGGGCAAGAGTTTTTTCAAATTTAATTGGATGTGACAAGCTAGATTTATCTGAGTTTTTGACAGAGTATGAGCCGGCCCTGAGAAGTCTTTATGATATCTGCCATTACTTAAAGAAGTATGAAGTTATCGATGTTGAATTTCAGGGTGATATATTTCAGTCTGCAATTAATGAGTTTTGGGGTGAATACCAGAAGTGTTTGCGTTTTTATAATGCCGTACAGGTGGGGTTTCCTGGTTTTTTTCTGACTAAGGTAGCGGGTAGTCGTGTGTTTTTAGAGTTTTCATCTTGTCTCCAGCGACTATTAGATCTAGGTTGCTATGAGTTGGTTGATCGGACGCAAGAGCTAGGATGGAAAGGTTATGAGTATGAAATGGCTCATGTATATATTCATGCGCTTAAGATGAAAATATTTAATGGTGCGTTGGATGCGTTTTTTGCATCTGGTACAAATGTATCATTAGTAAATGAATTTTTTTGCGTGTACGGGAGGCTTTTTGATCTTGTTGTTGAGTGTGCTGAAAGGGAGGGCATAGATCGCAAATGTTTCACAGTCGCGATGGCAATTAATGTTACTAGGTTAAATAGACGGCCTTATATGATTTCAGGTCTGAAAGAATGTTTGTCAAAAATCGAAAGGTGCGTTGGGCTAGGTGGTGACCCACCGTTCAACAGTTTTGAAAGAGCCGTGAAGCACTGGTCAACCCTTGTTTTTAGCTGTGGCGCTGATTTGAAAATTCCCTTTTGGGTTGGCGAAAAGATGAGGGTTTTTTACGATATTGCTTCTGGTGTATTTGTGGTTAAAAGATGTGAGGGCGACATATTTATAAAGTCTCTATGTAAGCTCTGGGATGAGATAGAGGTAGGTGATGTGATGTCTTTTTATAAAAATGTATGGAGTATTCTGAATGAAGAGTTTTGATGTGTTTGTTGCTCCACGATGTTGCAAGTTTGAAGGCAAAGCTAAGAAAATTGGATATGCTTGTCTGATAGCGTTCATGTGTAATCGGTATTCTCTGTATCAGATAATAACGTTAGGGCTTTGGGTAGTGCCCGCTATTGATCATGATCAAATTATTTTTTTCTTCGATAAAACCAGTACTCCACTAGGATATGTGAGCTGGGCGTATTTGGCTCCGGATAGTGAAGCGCGCTTGCTGCATGACACTGATTTTTTATTGCATGCCAGTGAGTGGAATGAGGGAGGTAATGCCTGGATAATAGATTTTTGTTTTCCTAAGGGGGGCGTAAAAGAAGCTGTGATATGGTTAAAAAATTTCTTTCGCAAAGAGGGAGTTGATAAAGTTCATTGGGTGCGGCGAAATAAGGACTATGCGGTTAAGCAGACTTTCATTTATAGGTTTTGACGATTTTTCTTCACTAGGTTGTATCGGAAGGCAATCGATTGTTCACGATATTTTTATGGGTAATTATCAAGAAAGGAGGTGGTAGCAATGCGGCCATTAACAGTAGCGGAGATTAATCTTATTTCTGGCGGTGTAGGTCCTGTTGGAGGAGTTGTAGGGGCAGTAGCAGGAGGAATTATTGGGGCATATGGCGGCGCTGTAGGTGCGATGGCTACGGCGGCGGCGGATGGATCAACTTCCACACATAGTGGTAGAAATAGCATTATTGCTGGTGCTCTTTCTGGTGGGGCTGTAGGCGCGGTAGGTGGCGCGTTGATTGGTTCGGGGGCTGGATTGGTTGGTGCCGTCGGTTCGGCGGGCCTCGGTGCGGCAAGCTATTCAGGAATTATGGGGATTATGGCATAGAGTGAAACTTAGGTGATGGGCACGGTTTATTTTTACTGAAAATAAGCCGTGTTTAGGTTTGGTCTTTGTTTTTGTGTTTTCTTAGGGGGCTCCGTTGAATAATAAAATTGTTTTAAATTGCTGTAATTATCCCCTGTTTTTGGTGGGGGGAGTCGTGATTATTAATGTTTCATTTTTCTTTGGTGCCCATTTGTGGGCAGTGCTGGCTCTTGTGTTTGTTTGGTTTTCTATTGTTATGTTTTTCTGCTTTAAGGGGGTTGAGGTGCTTTGGTTGGATAAGGGTGATATATGTTTTCGACGAAAGTTTAAAGTGGTGGCATTTGCACGGAGTGTTACTGAAGTTAGTGTGAATAACTGTTTGTTTAAACCCATTGAGGTCGTGGTGGCGGTGCCTGGGCGAAAGGAGGTTGTTTTGTTGCCCAGATTTATACCGGAGGAGCAACGTGAGTATGTAGTTGAAAGAATTAAGAAATTTTGCTTTGAGCATGATATAACTTATGTTTAATTTTGTCAGGTCTGAATGTGGTGGTGTCGAATCCTTTATTTGAGGTGGCGAAGGCGGGTTATGTTGGATGTCTGGAGCTTTCGTGTTTGTGCTGGATTGATGTTTATGTAGGGTGGATTATTTTTGTGCTATTGGTATGTGTCGGAAGCTGTGCTGGGTTTAACCCCGGTGTTGGCTTTGAAAGTATTGAGGTCGGTGTTGGATAAGCTGTTCGGGCTATAAGGGGCTATAGCGTGTAACGCCTTTAAGTTTTATTGAGTTTTTCCGAAATTAGTTTTCCTCTGGAATTTGCCCCTTTCTTTCTTAAAATTGAGGAGACGTATTCTCGCACAGTGAAATCGCTGATGCCGAGCACTAAAGCTATTTTTTTGTTTGTTTCACCTGATAGAAGTAATTGCAGGACTTCATGTTCTCGCTTTGTTAGGTCTTTGTTGTTCTTCTTCAATTGACTGTCCTTGATTAAAGTTGAGGGGTGAATTGCTTGGTAATAATATTATCGGTGTGTCTGATAATTCGCTAGTTCATGAGTGTCTCGATGAATCGCAGGAAAGATCCGATAAAAAATCGTATTCCTACAGATTTTTATGTGGCGCGAGGAAAGAACTTCCCTTGTGGGGTAATAAGTACTACAGAAAGTGACAGATCTTTCGGTTAGATGGAGCGAATATGGAGGAAGCGAACGATAAAGCCTTGGCGCAGTGACAGGCCCGGACGCCCAGCTAGCCATTGATTACAGCCAGAATGCCGGTAACCAAATCGCGCTTTTCAATCAGGCGAGGAAGTTGAGGAAGGTGCTTTTATCGGGAGGGCGCTCCAGTCTTAACCCCTCGAACCCGCCTGATCCTGTTCCACTTCCCGATGTAGGTCACGTGTCCGCTCACCCTCCCCAGTCGCCAGCCACACTTCACTGACACTCAGCAAACGTGCCAATGGCTTCACCCGCAGCCGAGGTATACCCCGTGCGCTCCAGTTCGTCAGGCATTGAGGGCTGATACCTAGCACCTCGGCAAAGGCCGAGTGAGATATGCCGTACTCTTCCAATAGGTTGCGCAAGCGTTGCCCGCAAGTCCGCCGAGCGCTGGGCTGTGGATGTTTTTGTTTCGCGTCGGCCATCGTTATTGCTTACCTACCAAATACGTTTAGCCGTACAACCGTAAAGAACACGGTGCAAAGCCAGATACCTTTGACTGCTTGGTCATCAAATGAAAGGAATGAACCCACAAATAGGCAGGAGGAGTGCTTACAGACGGTACTTACAACAGATATACACGGTTTGAGCTCTCAGATATGTAGGAAAAGGACTGCGTGCAATACAAAGGACTGCGTGCAATACAGAGTCGACAACATGGGCTTGAGCATCATGCTCACGAGCGCGGACCGAGAAGACGAGCTACACACAGCAGCGTACTCGACTTCCTCCGTGCTTATTCCCATAAGCCATAACCACCACACTTTGCGTGATATGGCCGCGCCAGGTTTGCCGGTATGATAGGCGCCCCCGCAGTCCGGATTGCGAATACGCCATGACTTTGCAGTACCCCACTATCGCCGATTGCGTCGGCAACACCCCGCTGGTCCGCTTGCAGCGCTTGCCTGGCGAGACCACTAATACGCTTTTGCTCAAGCTCGAAGGGAATAACCCGGCGGGTTCGGTCAAGGACCGGCCGGCGCTGTCGATGATCACCCGTGGCGAGTTGCGCGGGCAAATCCGGCCTGGCGATACCCTGATCGAGGCGACTTCCGGCAACACCGGTATTGCCTTGGCGATGGCGGCGGCGATCAAGGGCTACAAGATGATCCTGATCATGCCCGACAACTCCAGTGCCGAGCGCAAGGCGGCGATGACGGCCTATGGCGCCGAGTTGATCCTGGTGACCCAGGAGCAGGGCATGGAAGGTGCCCGGGACCTGGCCGAGCGCATGCAGGCCGAGGGGCGTGGCAAGGTGCTGGATCAGTTCGCTAACGGCGACAATCCCGAGGCCCACTACACCACCACCGGCCCTGAGATCTGGCGCCAGACCGACGGCACCATCACCCATTTCGTCAGCTCGATGGGCACCACGGGTACCATCATGGGTACCTCGCGCTATCTGAAAGAACAGAACCCGAACGTGCAGATCATCGGCCTGCAACCGATGGAAGGCTCGGCCATTCCCGGCATCCGCCGCTGGCCCGCAGAGTATCTGCCGAAGATCTACCAGGCCGACCGCGTGGACCGCATCATCGACATGGCCCAGAGCGAAGCCGAGGACGTGACCCGTCGCCTGGCCCGTGAGGAGGGCATCTTCTGCGGCGTGTCGTCGGGCGGTGCCGTGGCGGGGATGCTGCGTCTGTCGAAGGAAGTGGAAAATGCGGTGATCGTGGCGATCATCTGCGACCGTGGCGACCGTTACCTGTCGACCGGCATTTTCGACGCGCCCAACTGATGGCCAAGCATGAAAGAGGCTTGCGCTTCCAGCCCAGCGGCGGAAGCCGGGCCCCACAAGTGCCCACCGGTAAAAAGCAGCGCCTGACCATCGAACGCCTGGCCAACGATGGCCGGGGCATTGCGTTCGTCGATGGGCGGACCTGGTTTGTCATCGGCGCCCTGGCCGGCGAAGAGGTCGAGGCGCGGGTGCTCGGTGCCCACGGCAAAGTGGTCGAGGCACGGACCGAGCGGGTGTTCCTCTCCAGTGACCTGCGTCGCGCAGCGCCGTGTATCCATGCCGGTCGTTGCGGCGGTTGCAGCGTCCAACATTTGCCCCATGACGAACAACTCGCCCTGAAACAGCGCATGCTCGCCGAGCAGCTGTCGCGGGTGGCCGGGGTCGAGCCGGATGAATGGGCCGCGCCATTAAGTGGGCCTGAGTTCGGTTATCGGCGTCGCGCCCGCGTGGCGGTGCGCTGGGATCAGAAGGCGAAAAAACTCGAAGTGGGTTTCCGTGCTGTCGGCAGCCAGGACATCGTCGCCATTGGCGATTGTCCGGTGCTGGTACAGCCCTTGCAGTCGATCATGAGTCGCCTGCCGGAGATGCTTCGACGCCTGGGCAAACCCCAGGCCCTGGGCCATGTGGAATTGTTCGCCGGCTCGTCCCTTGCGGTATTGCTGCGCCACATGGCGCCGCTGTCGGAGGCCGACCTGACCATTCTCAAGGATTTCTGCGCGTTTCATGAGGCCCAGTTGTGGTTGCACGGTGAAGGTGAGCCGCAACCGGTCGAACCCGGACAGGCCCTGGGCTTTCGCCTGGATGCCTGGGACCTTGAGCTGGCGTACCGGCCCGGGGATTTCATCCAGGTGAACGCCGGGGTCAACGAGGCGATGATCGCCCAGGCCCTGCAATGGCTGGCGCCGCGTTCCGAGGAGCGGGTGCTGGACCTGTTCTGCGGCCTGGGCAATTTTGCCTTACCGCTGGCCAAAAGCGTGCGCCAAGTGGTGGCCGTGGAAGGCGTGCAAACCATGGTGGACCGTGCGGCGGCCAATGCCGTCAGCAACAATTTGAATAACACTGCCTTTTTTCAGGCCGATTTATCCCAGCCTCTGGCTGATGCCGAATGGATCGGTGAAGGCTTTTCTGCGGTACTCTTGGACCCACCCCGTGACGGTGCTTTCGAGGTGGTGCGCAAGCTGTCGTCCCTGGGGGCCAAACGGTTGGTTTATGTATCGTGCAACCCGGCAACTTTGGCCCGGGATACGGTCGAACTGATCAAGCAGGGCTACCGGTTAAAACGTGCCGGGATTCTCGATATGTTTCCTCAAACGGCGCATGTCGAGGCCATGGCGTTATTTGAAGCGAGCCAGGATGGCTTGTCCGACTGACCCGTTCGTGCCAACCCGCCACAGCCCTGGGCGGAAACACGGGCAGCGAAGGTCAGCGAAGTTGACGCATTGAATCTGCGTCGTAGGGAAGGTAAGCAAAGATGGTACAGGTGAGAGCACACCAGCCGATCAACACCGACGGCAGTATCAATCTCGAGGCTTGGCTCGATCATGCGGTCAGCGTCGACATGGCACTGGATCGCGAAGCCTTGAAGGCCGCCTGCGAGTTCGCTCGCGAGGCGGAGCAGCAACATAACGCGGCGAAGAACCTGTGGTCCGAAGGCACCTCGAGTTTCCAGACGGGCCTGGAGATCGCCGAAATTCTCGCTGACCTCAAGCTCGACCAGGACTCCCTGGTGGCGGCGGTGCTGTACCGCGGCGTGCGCGAAGGGCAGATCCAGCTACCGGTGGTCAGCCAGCGCTTCGGCACCGTGGTGGCCAAGCTGATCGACGGCGTGCTGCGCATGGCCGCTATCAGCGCCAGCCTCAGCCCGCGCCAATCCATGGTGTTGGGCACCCAGGGCCAGGTGGAAAACCTGCGCAAGATGCTGGTGGCGATGGTCGACGATGTGCGCGTCGCGCTGATCAAGCTGGCCGAGCGCACCTGCGCGATCCGCGCCGTGAAGTCCGCCGATGACGAAAAGCGCAATCGCGTCGCCCGGGAGGTGTTCGACATCTATGCCCCCCTGGCCCATCGTCTTGGCATCGGTCACATCAAGTGGGAGCTGGAGGACCTGTCCTTCCGCTACCTGGAGCCCGACCAATACAAGCAGATCGCCAAGCTGTTGCATGAGCGGCGCCTGGATCGCGAGCGCTTCATCACCGATGTGATGACCCAGTTGCGTGAAGAGTTGCAGGCCACCGGCGTGGAAGCCGACATCAGTGGCCGGGCCAAGCACATCTACTCGATCTGGCGAAAAATGCAGCGCAAGGGCCTGGAATTCAGCCAGATCTACGACGTTCGCGCCGTTCGTGTGCTGGTCCCGGAAATGCGCGACTGCTACACCGCGCTGGGGATCGTCCACACCTTGTGGCGGCACATTCCGAAGGAGTTCGACGACTACATCGCCAACCCCAAGGAGAACGGCTATCGCTCGTTGCACACCGCGGTGATCGGCCCCGAGGGCAAGGTGCTGGAAGTGCAGATCCGCACCCATGCCATGCACGAGGAAGCCGAGCTGGGGGTCTGTGCCCACTGGAAATACAAGGGCACCGACGTCAAGTCCGGGTCCAACCACTACGAAGAGAAAATTTCCTGGCTGCGCCAGGTGCTCGAGTGGCATGAGGAACTGGGTGACATCGGCGGCCTGGCCGAACAGCTGCGCGTCGACATCGAACCGGACCGGGTCTATATCTTCACCCCCGACGGCCACGCGATCGATCTGCCCAAGGGCGCGACACCGCTGGACTTCGCCTACCGGGTCCACACCGAGATCGGCCACAATTGCCGTGGTGCCAAGATCAACGGGCGGATCGTGCCGCTCAACTACAGCCTGCAGACCGGTGAGCAGGTCGAAATCATCACCAGCAAGCACGGTACGCCGAGCCGCGACTGGCTGAACCCGAACCTGGGCTACATCACCACATCCCGGGCGCGGGCGAAAATCGTCCACTGGTTCAAGCTGCAGGCCCGCGACCAGAACGTCGCCGCCGGCAAGACCCTGCTCGAGCGTGAACTCGGGCGCCTGGGGCTGCCGCAGGTGGACTTCGACAAGCTGGCCGAAAAAGCCAACATGAAAACCGCCGAGGACATGTTTGCCGCCCTCGGTGCCGGCGATCTGCGCCTGGCGCAGTTGGTCAACCTGGCCCAGCAACTGGTGGAGCCGGAGCGTGGCAACGAGCAACTGGAGCTGATCCCGCGCAAGGCCACCGGCTACAAACCGGGCAAGCGCGGCGATATCCAGATCCAGGGCGTGGGCAACCTGATGACCCAGATGGCCGGCTGCTGCCAGCCATTGCCGGGGGATGCGATCGTCGGCTACATCACCCAGGGCCGCGGCGTGAGCATTCATCGTCAGGACTGTGCCTCGGTGCTGCAACTGGCCGGTCGCGAGCCGGAGCGGATTATCCAGGTCAGTTGGGGGCCGGTGCCGGTGCTCACCTACCCGGTGGACATCGTCATCCGCGCCTACGACCGCTCCGGTCTGCTGCGTGACGTGTCCCAGGTATTGCTGAACGAGCGGATCAACGTGCTGGCGGTCAATACCCGTTCGAACAAGGAAGACAACACCGCGTTGATGTCCCTGACCATCGAGATTCCGGGGCTTGATGCGCTGGGGCGGTTGCTGGGGCGGATCTCCCAGTTGCCGAACATCATCGAGACCCGGCGTAACCGGACGCCAGGTTAAGCGCAGTCCAAAAATGTGGGAGCGAGCTCGCTCGCGATAGCGGTTTGTCGGCAACAAAAGTGTTGACTGATCCGCCGCCATCGCGAGCAAGCTCGCTCCCACAGGGCTTTTTGTGATGGGATGGATTGATGTACAGCCTCGAAGACCTGCTCCACCTGATGAACCGTCTGCGGGACCCGCAGTACGGCTGCCCGTGGGACATCAAGCAAACCTACGCCACCATCGTTCCTCATACGCTTGAAGAAGCCTACGAGGTGGCCGATGCGATCGAACGCGGCGATTTCGATCACCTGCAGGGCGAGTTGGGCGACCTGTTGTTCCAGGTGGTGTACTACAGCCAGTTGGCCCGGGAAGAAAACCGCTTCGAATTCGCCGGCGTGGTCGACAGCATCACCCGCAAGCTGATCCGCCGCCATCCCCATGTGTTTCCTACCGGTGACCTGTATGCGCCCATGGATATCCCGCGCTTGAGCGAAGAGCAGGTCAAGCGGCGCTGGGAAGAGATCAAGGCTGAGGAACGGGCCGAGAAAGCCTCGGCGCCCGAGCAATTGTCGCTGCTCGACGATGTACCGGGGGCGCTGCCGGCGTTGTCCCGCTCGGCGAAGCTGCAAAAGCGTGCCGGCCAGGTCGGTTTCGACTGGCCAGGTCCTTTGCCGGTGCTCGACAAAGTCCGCGAGGAACTGGACGAAGTGCTTGAAGCCATGGCCGACAACGATCCGGTGGCCATCAGCGACGAGATCGGCGATCTGCTGTTCAGCGTGGTCAACCTGGCTCGCCACCTCAAGGTCGACCCGGAAACCGCGCTGCGCGACGCCAACGGGAAGTTCGAGCGGCGGTTCCGATTTATCGAACAGGCATTGCGCGACACCCACCGTCCCATGGAAGATTGCACCCTCGAAGAGTTGGACGCCTTGTGGGGCGAAGCCAAACGTCAGGAAAAGAATTTGCCCAGCTGTGGCTGAGGCCGTTGCCTAAGTGAGTAAGCACCATGAGCCTTTCCCTTCGCGACCAGTTGCTCAAAGCAGGGCTGGTCAACCAAAAGCAGGCCAAGCAGGTCGGCAAAGAGAAACAGAAGCAGCAGCGCCTGGCCCACAAAGGCCAGATCGAACTGGATGATTCCCAGCAGCGCGCCGCCCAGGAAGCCATGGCCGAAAAGGTCAAGCGCGACCAGGAACTCAACCGGCAGCAGCAGGAAAAGGTCGAGCAGAAGGCCCGGGCCGCGCAGATCAAGCAATTGATCGAGGTCTCGCGCCTGCCGAAGCTGACCACTGAGGATTATTACAACTTCGTCGACGACAAGAAGGTCAAGCGCATCTCGGTCAATACGCTGATGCGCAACAAGTTGAGCAGTGGCTCCCTGGCGATCGTCCACCACGCCGGCGGTTACGAAGTGATCCCGCGCGAGGCAGCCCTGAAGATCCAGGAGCGCGACCCCAAGCGCATCGTCCAGCTCAACACCCAGACCGAAGAAGTGGATGCCGATGATCCGTACGCGGCGTATCAGATTCCTGATGATTTGATGTGGTGAGAGCGGCGCAATGTCGTTGAGCTGAAACACAAAACCTGTGGGAGTGAGCTTGTGTGGGAGCCGAGCTTGCTCGCGATGGCGGTATATCAGCCAGGTAATGTACTGACTGACACCCCGCCATCGCGAGCAAGCTCGGCTCCCACAGGGGCTGTGGTGTTCTTACGATCCCGCCGCCTCACGCGAGCGCAGTCGTTCCTCGCGCTCCAGCTCAGCCTTGTAGCTGTGGGCGTCCGTTTCGGAGTGGAACATGCCCACCAGCAGATCCTGTTGATGCACGTCCCAGATCCGGATACCGGCGGCAATGCCTTCATGGGACATATGGGCGTCGTCGCGTTCAGTTACTTTCACAGTCATCTTGCAAGCTCCAATCTCTGTTATCTGCAGCAAGGCGTGTGCAGGACTTTGTTATAGATTTGGATAGCGTGCTAAGTAAATGCCCCGGTTCGTTAAGAAGTTTTCATGGAAAGTGCAACAATCCTGCAGGCCAGGTGGTGCGCGGCATTCGGTCGCAGGTGTTGTTCATGAAGAAGATTTCATGTTGAAGGAGGCATTCTCCATGAACACACATCCTGTGGGAGCGAGCTTGCTCGCGATGGCGATAGATCAGCGACAAACATGGCGACCGACACGCTGCTATCGCGAGCAAGCTCGCTCCCACATAGCCCACCAGGGCATCTAGGCATTTCATGAAGTTTGGGCAAAAAGAAGCCCCGCAGGTGCGGGGCTTCTTGAATCAGTGTGGATCAGCTGCCTTTCACAGCCTTGCCGTTGACCGTGCCGTCCTGGAGCATGATGTTGTACTCCTTGCCGTCGGTCTCGACCTGTTGCAGGCGCACCAGCAGGTAATCCCAGTCCTTGGCGAACCAGAGCACGGTGATGCGCTTGCTTTGTGTCGGGTCGCGCACGCGCTCGACCTTGATCGCATCGATCTGTCCGGCCTTGGTGTCGACCTTCTCCGAGCCCAGGACACGGAAGTCATAGGTATCGACTTCGCCATCATCCACGACCTGATAGCTCATGCTTTTCTTGCCAGCCGCCACGTCATGCTGCAGGGCCAACTGGTAAGTGGACTTATCGACCATGCCACGGTTGAGCGGCAGCTTGACCGCGTCACCGCGATCGGTGCCGGTGACCATCTTGGTGTTCCAGTCGAAGTCCAGGTCGGCCTTCTTGGCCTTGCCCAGGCCACCCCGTTCGAAGTGGTAGGACTGTGGCAGCAGGGTGTCCTTGTCCAGGGTCAGGGTGCTTTCTTCGGTCAGGCTGGCGATCATCATCGAAGCCTTGAAGCTCAGCTTCCAGGTGCCGTTGGCCTCCTTGGTCAGGTTGCGCTCGGCGGTGCCGCTCATGGGCAACTGTTTCCAGTCGGCGGTGTAGCTGGCGGAGAACGGTTGAAGTTCTGCGGCCTGTGCCAGGGGCAAGGCAAGCAGAGCGCAAGCGAAGAGCAGGGCGCGACGCATAAAATCTCCTAGTATCGAATCAAATGGCCGCTGGCGGCGAGTAACTGGCCGTCCAGTGAGGCTCCGCGATCGTCGAGGGTCAGCCGTCCTTCGGCAAACCAACGCACGGCCATCGGGTAGATCTGGTGCTCGCGGGCGTGAACCCGTTGCGCCAGGCTGTGCGGCGTGTCGTGCAACTCTACCGGTATTACTGCCTGTACGACCAGTGGTCCGCCATCGAGTTCCTCGGTGACAAAGTGCACGGAGCAGCCGTGCTCCGTGTCTCCGGCCTCCAGCGCGCGCTGGTGAGTATGTAACCCTTTGTATTTGGGCAGCAGCGAGGGATGGATATTGAACAGGCGGCCCTGGTAGTGACGCACGAAGCCCGCGCTGAGGATGCGCATGAAGCCTGCGAGCACGACCAGTTGCGGATTGAAGGTGTCGATCTGTTCGATCAGCGCGGCGTCGAAGGCTTCACGGCCCTCGAACGCCTTGTGATCCAGGACGCGGGTGTCGATGCCCGCGTCCCTGGCACGTTGCAGGCCGTAGGCATCGGCGCGGTTGGAAATCACCGCACGGATACGGACCGGGCTGTCGCCGGTCCGCGTGCTGTCGATCAAGGCCTGCAAGTTACTGCCGGTGCCGGACAGCAGCACCACCACGTCACAGGTTGCGGACATCAGTGTGCCTTAAGGTTTTTCAGCTCGACCTGCGCGGCGCCTTCGGCCGCGGTGGCGATCTGGCCGATGACCCAAGGCTGTTCGCCGGCTTCACGCAGGACATTCAGGGCGGTCTCGACGTGCTCCTGGGCCACGCAGATGACCATGCCCACGCCGCAGTTCAGCACGCGGTGCATTTCGGTTTCATCGACATTGCCTTTCTCTTGCAGCCAGTCGAACACCGCCGGGCGGGTCCAGCTCGCCACGTCGACCACGGCCTGGGCGCCTTTTGGCAGCACGCGCGGGATGTTGTCCAGCAGGCCACCACCGGTGATGTGGGCCATGGCCTTGACGGCACCGGTGTCCTTGATCAGCTTGAGCAGCGGCTTGACGTAGATGCGGGTCGGGGCCATCAGCAGGTCGGCCAGTGGCTTGCCGTCGAGCTGGGTGTTTTCAATGTCGGCACCCGAGACTTCGATGATCTTGCGGATCAGCGAGTAGCCGTTGGAATGCGGGCCGGAGGACGGCAGGGCGAGCAGGGCATCGCCGGCAGCGACTTTCGAGCCGTCGATGATTTCGGCTTTCTCCACGACGCCGACGCAGAAGCCGGCCAAGTCGTAGTCTTCGCCTTCGTACATGCCTGGCATTTCGGCGGTTTCGCCGCCGACCAGGGAGCAGCCGGCCAGTTCGCAGCCGGCGCCGATGCCGGTCACGACCTGGGCAGCGGTGTCGACGTTCAGTTTGCCAGTGGCGTAGTAGTCAAGGAAGAACAGTGGCTCGGCACCGCACACCACCAGGTCGTTCACGCACATGGCCACTAGGTCGATGCCGATGCTGTCGTGCTTGTTCAGGTTCAGGGCCAGGCGCAGCTTGGTGCCGACGCCATCGGTGCCCGAGACCAGGACCGGTTGCTTGTAGCCGGCCGGGATCTCGCAGAGGGCGCCGAAACCGCCCAGGCCGCCCATGACTTCCGGGCGCGCAGTGCGCTTGGCGACGCTCTTGATGCGTTCGACCAATGCTTCACCGGCGTCGATGTCTACACCGGCGTCCTTGTAGCTCAGGGAGGGTTGCTTGCTCATGATCCAGGCCTTTAGGGGGGATTTCTGGGTAACGACCGACCGCCAGGGCCATTGAATAACCGTTGTACGAATTATTCCGGGGGCCCGGCCGTTGCCGGTCTGCGAAGGCGCGCGATTTTATCAGGCTTGAGGGGCAGCGGCCATCCTCGCGCCGACGGGCAGGGACATATCCGCGGAAAAAAACCGATATTTCTTATATTGGTACTGCGCAACGCCTCTGTATAAGGTGTAGCGGTAACCGGTTATGGTGATGACCGTGCGAAACTTCCACCTGGCGTGTGAATGTTTTGCCGGGTGCTGTGGTCTCAGCCATGCTCAATCTTCTTCACACGGCCTGTTCCAGCCGTTATGTCCGGGAATCTTCCATGCGTTTGTTCAAATTCTTGTCCGTGGGCTGCTTGTCGCTGATCAGTCTGGCGAGCCATGCCGAAACCGTCAGTGGCCTCTATCAAGTGCTCGAACCGGTCACCAACCAGACGCCGGAGGAGCGCAACCAGGCGACGTTGCGCGCCCTGGATACGCTGGTGCTGCGCCTGACCGGCGATGCCAAGGCGGCCCAGAGTCCCGGCTTGGCGGCCATCCGCCAGGATCCGCAACAGATCATTCTTCAATATGGCTACGACGCCGGCCCGCCCGAAAGCCTCAAAGTGGATTTCGACCCGGCGAGCACCGACCGGGCATTGCGCTCGGCAGGCTTGTCGCTCTGGAGCGCGAACCGGCCATCGATCCTGGGCTGGTGGCTGAACGATTCGGCCGAGGGCTCCAGCCTGGTGGGCGATGGCCAAGCCAGCGCCACGTCGCTGCGGCGTGCCGCGCAGCATCGGGGCCTGGCTTTGCACCTGCCGCTGGCGGATCTGAGCGAGCAGATCGTCGCCACTGCGCCGAACTTGGAAGGCACCGACCCGGCGCCTTTGCGCGATGCCTCGGAACGCTACGCGGCGGACGCCTTGCTGGCGGTCCATGCGAAGGAAGAAGGCGGCCAGTGGCACGGTACCTGGCGCCTGTGGCTGGGGGACCAGCGTGAGCAGGGTACTGCCCAGGGCGCCGATCCTGCGGCCTTGGCCGATGCGGTCATGCTCGCGGTGAGCCAGCGCCTGGCGCCGCGCTTCGTCGCCAAGCCGGGAGTGGCCACGGAACAACTGCTGGAAGTGCAGGGCATGAACCTGGAGCGCTACGCGGCGCTGGGGCGTTTGCTCGAACCATTCGCAGGGCAGTTGCAGCGGGTCGAAGGTGACCGGATCGTCTATCGGGTCAACGGCAGCGCCGAACAATTGAAGGCGCAGTTGGCCCTGGCAAAACTGCAGGAGGTTCCAGCCGGTGAGGCCATCGCGCCAGTGCCGGTCGCGCCGCCCGCCGCCGATGGCTCGGCCCCGGTTGCAGCACCTGCGCCAGCACCGGCCGCCAATTTGCGGTTCCGCTGGTAGGTTGTCTTTCTTTATATAGCTAGGAGTGGTTCATGGGCGATACGCGGCGTTGGTTCTGGTTGGGTGGGGTTGCCCTGCTGTTCGCCCTTATCTATTTGCTGCATCCGATCCTCACACCGTTCCTGGTTGCGCTGCTGTTGGCCTATCTGTTCGACCCTGTCGTGGATCGCCTGGAAAAACTCGGCCTGTCGCGGACCTGGGGCGTGGTGACGGTGTTTGCGCTGTTCACACTGATTGTGAGCGCCCTGTTACTGGTGCTGATACCGATGCTCGCCAAGCAACTGGTGCGCCTGTACGAATTGGCGCCGCAGATGCTCGATTGGTTGCAGCACAGCGCGATGCCGTGGGTGCAGTCGAAATTGGGCTTGGCCGACGGTTTCTGGAAGTTCGACAAGGTCAAGGCCGCCATCAGCGAGCACATGGGCCAGACGACTGACATCGTTGGCGTGGTGTTGAGCCAGGCTACGGCCTCGGGCCTGGCGTTGATCGGCTGGCTGGCGAACCTGGTGCTGATCCCGGTGGTGGCTTTCTATCTGCTGCGGGACTGGGATCTGATGATGGCCAAGATCCGCATTCTGCTGCCGCGTCAGCGCGAAGAACGCATCATGACCCTGACCGGCGAATGCCATGAAGTGTTGGGGGCGTTCGTGCGGGGGCAGTTGCTGGTGATGGTTGCCCTGGGCTTCATCTACGCGGCCGGCTTGATGCTGGTGGGGCTGGAGCTGGGGCTGTTGATCGGCTTGATCGCCGGGCTGGCGGCCATCGTGCCGTACATGGGCTTTGTGATTGGGATCGGCGCGGCGTTGATCGCCGGGTTGTTCCAGTTCGGCGGCGACTTGTACCCGATGGTCGGCATCGTGGCGGTGTTCATGGTCGGGCAGGCCTTGGAGGGCATGGTGCTGACGCCGCTGTTGGTGGGCGACCGCATTGGCCTGCATCCCGTGGCGGTGATCTTCGCGATCCTGGCCGGCGGCGAGTTGTTCGGTTTCACCGGCATCCTGCTGGCGCTGCCGGTGGCGGCGGTGATCATGGTGCTGGTGCGGCATATGCACGATCTGTACAAGGATTCGGACATTTACAGCGGCGCTGAAGACCCTGATCTGTAGGGCGAATGACCGGCGGGGTGTCAGGGAAACTGACGCTCCGCGCCCTTGCCGCTGCAAACCTTTGATTTTGCTCGTGGTCCGGCGCATTGTGCGGTCCGTGTCACGGGTATAAACTTTGCGAACTTTACACAGAGGCCACTAACGGTTCCCTTGGAACTGTTCAGTCAGCATGAAACCGATTCAGCTGCCCCTAGGTGTGCGTCTGCGTGATGACGCCACCTTCATCAACTACTACCCAGGCGCCAATGCCGCTGCACTCGGCTATGTCGAGCGGCTTTGCGAAGCCGACGCCGGCTGGACCGAAAGCCTGATCTACCTGTGGGGCAAGGACGGGGTAGGGCGCACGCACCTGTTGCAGGCCGCGTGCCTGCGGTTCGAGCAATTGGGCGAACCTGCCGTTTACCTGCCGTTGGCCGAGTTGCTCGATCGCGGCGTTGAAATCCTCGACAACCTTGAACAGTACGAACTGGTCTGCCTGGACGATCTCCAGGCCGTGGCCGGCAAGGCTGACTGGGAAGAGGCGCTGTTTCATCTGTTCAACCGGCTGCGCGACAGCGGTCGGCGTTTGCTGATCGCCGCCTCGACGTCGCCTCGGGAGCTGCCGGTGAAACTGGCGGATCTCAAATCCCGTCTCACCCTGGCGCTGATTTTCCAGATGCGCCCGTTGTCCGACGAAGACAAACTCCGAGCCTTGCAGCTGCGTGCTTCCCGCCGTGGCCTGCACCTGACCGACGAAGTCGGGCATTTCATCCTCACCCGTGGCACCCGCAGCATGAGCGCATTGTTCGAGCTGCTCGAGCGCCTCGACCAAGCCTCGCTCCAGGCCCAGCGCAAGCTGACTATTCCTTTTTTGAAAGAAACCTTGGGCTGGTAGAACCGTTGTAAGTAGTGGCTCATGGCCTGTTCTGGACACGGCGAAACCCGCGGTCCTGCTGGGTTGCAGGCTGCGTGACGTTCAAAATGGGCTTAAGCGCTTAGATGTAAACGTAAAACCGAGAAGTCACATTTGCATCGATTGAATTTGCAAATGAGGTTGATAGAAGGCATAGTCTCGCCATCTTTACTACTTCAGCCACGGTCGTGCCCATGCTAAATCGCTTCGCACCCCTCGTGCCTCTCGCACTCGTTACCCTGTTGTTCGGTTGCGCTGCCCACTCTCCAGTGTCCCAGCAAGCGCCACAACCACAGGTCCAGAATTCCGTTACCGCCCAGTCTTCCTCCGTTGCGTTCCAGGAAGAAATGGCCTCCGACAAAGAGCTCGCAGCCTTCGCCGGCAGCAAGCCTTATCAGCTTCCAGTACTGGCTGACAGCATCCTGGAACGTGGCATGTCGTTGATCGGTACCCGCTACCGTTTTGGCGGTACTTCCGAAGCCGGCTTCGATTGCAGCGGTTTCATCGGTTATCTGTTCCGCGAAGAGGCTGGCATGAACCTGCCGCGCTCCACTCGCGAAATGATCAACGTGAACGCCCCACTGGTCGCGCGCAATCAGCTGGAGCCCGGTGACCTGCTGTTCTTCAGCACCAACGGTCGTCGCGGTCGTGTCAGCCATGCCGGTATCTACCTGGGCGACAACCAGTTCATCCATTCCAGCAGCCGCCGCAGCGGTGGCGTGCGCATCGACAGCCTGGGCGACAGCTACTGGAGCAAGACCTTCATCGAAGCCAAGCGCGCCCTCGCCATGGCACCGACTGTGGTCACTGCTCGCAAGTAAGCACACAGTTTGTAAGGCAAACTTAAAGTCTTACTTGAAGTTTGCCATATAGCCGCTAGAATCCTTGATCATTGATTGATGGCAATCCGCCTGCGCACTACGCAGGCGGATTTGTTTTCATGCCCACGGCAGAAAAGCCGCATCCAGATCAGGATTGTTCTGCATATGTCGACGTCGGCCCGCCTCGCGCTCATCTTCCTCGCCGCACTGCTCAGTGCGTGCGCCAGCCGTACCCCGCCGCCAGCGCCTGTGGTGCGGGCCCCGGTGGTCTTTGCCCCCTCGCAATCCTTTTCCCCGGCCGCCGAAGATGTCCTGTTCCGGGCGTTGGGCCTGGTGGGGACGCCGTACCGCTGGGGCGGCAATACACCGGATTCGGGCTTCGATTGCAGTGGCTTGATCGGTTATGTGTACCGCGACGCCGCCGGTATTTCCCTGCCGCGCTCCACGCGCGAGATGATCGGCATGCGCGCCCCGGATGTCGGCAAGAATGCCTTGCAGACCGGCGATTTGATTTTCTTCGCCACCAACGGCGGCTCTCAGGTCAGCCATGCCGGGATCTATGTCGGCGAGGGGCGCTTCGTCCACGCGCCGGCCACGGGCGGCACGGTCAAGCTCGACAGCCTGTCCAAGGCCTATTGGCAGAAGGCTTATCTGGGTGCCAAGCGTGTGTTGCAGTCGGAACACCTGGCGCGTAATCCCTGACCCTCGATTTTTGTGCCGCTGGAAAGCTTTTGTGGCGAGGGAGCTTGCTCCCGCTCGGTTGCGCAGCAACCGTCAGAACCCAAGGGCTGCTTCGCAGCCCAGCGGGAGCAAGCTCCCTCGCCACAGGGTTCTACAAGTCTTCAGTGGTGGGTTATTGACCCGATACCCGCCAGATCTTGTTCCCCACATCATCAGCCACCAACAACCCACCCTGTTTATCGATCACCACGCCCACTGGCCGGCCCTGGGCTTTTTCGTCGGCGTTCAGGAAGCCGGTCAGCACATCCACCGGTTGCCCCACGGGTTTGCCGCCGTTGAACGGTACGAAAATCACTTTATAGCCACTGTGGGGCTTACGGTTCCAAGAGCCGTGCTGACCGACGAAAGCCCCTTCGGTAAACGGTGCAGGCAGGGTGCTGCCTTCGGCGAAGGTCAGGCCCAGTGAGGCGGTGTGGGGGCCGACGGCGTAGTCCGGGGCGATGGCCTTGGCCACCAGGGCCGGGTTCTGTGGTTCGACCCGAGTATCGACGTGCTGTCCGTAGTAACTGTAGGGCCAGCCATAGAATGCGCCGTCCTTGACCGAGGTGATGTAGTCCGGCACCAGGTCGCTACCGATCTCATCCCGTTCGTTCACCGCCGTCCACAGGGCCCCGCTGCGGGGTTCCCAGGCCAGGCCGTTGGGGTTGCGCAGGCCTGAGGCGAAGATCCGGTGATTGCCGCTGGCCCGGTCCACTTCCCAAATGGCGGCGCGACCTTCTTCGGCCTCCATGCCATTTTCCGCGACGTTGCTGTTCGAACCAGTGGTGACGTACAGCTTGCTGCCGTCACGGCTGGCGATCACGTTCTTGGTCCAGTGATGGTTGAGGGTGCCGCCCGGCAGGTCGACGACCTTGGTCGGCTGCGCCTTGATCTGTGTGTCACCGTCCTTGTAGGGGAAGCGGATCAGTCGGTCGGTGTCGGCTACGTACAGGTCATTGCCCACCAGGGCCATGCCGAACGGCGAATTGAGGTTTTCCAGGAACACCGTACGGGTTTCGGCGATGCCATCGTGGTTGGCGTCACGTAATAGCGTGATGCGGTTGGGGCTGGGCACGCCGGCACCGGCGCGGCCCATGACCTTTTTCATCACCCAGCCGCGGATGCCCTTGCTATCGTCAGGCTTGGGCGGGGCGTTGGTTTCGGCCACCAGCACATCGCCATTGGGTAGCACGTAAAGCCAACGCGGATGGTCCAGGCCTTCGGCGAACGCGCCTACTTGCAGGCCCTGGGCCGGGGTTGGCTTGGCGCCTTGCGGCCAGCCGACGGCTTCGGCGATGTTGACGGTGGGGATCAGGGTCTTGTTCGGCTCAGGCAGTTTCGGTGCCGGGCCGGTGCCGTCGGACACTTGAAGGGTGGACGACTCGCCGCAGGCGGCAAGCCCTGCGGCGAGGGCGACAATCAGGAGATGAGGTGGCTTGAGCATGCTGGCTTCCCTATGAATGCATGTAGTTATTCATAGAGAAGCGTAGACGCGTGATGGTTCAACTGCGGGTGGGCCAGTCTGCCAGGCCAAACCTTGTGGGAGCGGGCTTGCTCGCGAATGCGGCGTGCCAGTTGACTAATATGTCATTTGGTACACCGCATTCGCGAGCAAGCCCGCTCCCACAGTTTTTGCGTGGAATGATTCAGCCATGGGCCTGTTTGAACAGCACGGCAATGCCTGGATGGTATTGGCCGGCCTCGTTGCGCAACTTGCGATAGGCATAGGGGAAGTACCAGGCCACGGCGCAGGTGTTTTCCTTCTGCAAGTCGTCGATCATGTCCTGCAGTTCTTCGGGCGTGGCGCTCTGCTGGGCCTTTTGCGGCGAGACGAACAGGCAGCCCAGCTTCAGGTCGCTGGCGTAGCTGATGCGCTTGGCATCGCTGGTGGCTTCCAACAGCGGTTGGGTCAGGTTCAGGTTGTTGACCTTGGGCCAGCGTTGGGTGGCCTGGATGAAGGCCCGCTCATCGGTGCTGGCGATGAACAGGTCGGCGCTGACGTTGCGTTCGCCTTCTTCATTCTGCTTGCGGGTCGGCGCGTTCTGCAGCGTAACCATCTCGGCCATCCAGGCGGCGGCCGACAGCAAGCTGAGATTGGCTCGTTCATCGAACCAGTAGGGGGTGTCGTTATCGCCGCGCACCGCGTTGTAGCGGTCGATACAATCAAACCAACGTTCCAGCACCGGGCGCAGGAATTCCAGTTTTGGATTGCTGATGAGCATGCCTTGCATGTTTTGCCCTCTTGTTCTTTTGATATCGGGTAGTAATGTCGCTTTGATATCATTTGCCGCAGGGTCACACAAGATTGACGTCATTTTATTGATCGGTGCCAATGAGCACCCCCGACAGGCGGCTTTAATTGACGCTCCACCCCCAACCCTCTAACCTTCGCCGCTTGTTTCAGGTGCTCTGTGGCCGTTTGGCCGACAGAGTGAAACAGGGAAGCCGGTGAGTGCACACGAACCCGGCGCTGCCCCCGCAACGGTAAATGAGTCAACGCTGTGCCTAAGCCACTGTGTCGCACGACATGGGAAGGCGCGCAGCCCGGCGCCACGCCGCTCATGAGCCCGGAGACCGGCCTGATTCATCCAACGGCATCACGGTGGGCGATGCCAGGCTTGCTGCCGTCTTTTTTTGTGCCCCGCCCGCCGTTATCCAATCCCAACGGAGAGCTCCCCATGACCGACACCCCTGATCGCGACGAACGCCACCTGGCGCGCATGCAGCGCAAGAAAGCCGTGATCGACGAGCGCATCGCCAACTCGCCGAATGAATGCGGCTTGCTGTTGGTGCTGACCGGTAACGGCAAGGGCAAGAGCAGCTCGGCGTTCGGCATGCTGGCACGGTCCATGGGCCATGGCATGCAATGCGGTGTGGTGCAGTTCATCAAGGGGCGCAACAGCACCGGCGAAGAGCTGTTCTTTCGCCGCTTCCCGGAGCAGGTGCGTTTTCATGTTATGGGTGAAGGCTTCACCTGGGAAACCCAGGA
The DNA here is from genome assembly GCF_900111955.1 of Pseudomonas sp. NFIX10. Classification (NCBI taxonomy): domain Bacteria; kingdom Pseudomonadati; phylum Pseudomonadota; class Gammaproteobacteria; order Pseudomonadales; family Pseudomonadaceae; genus Pseudomonas; species Pseudomonas sp. NFIX10. Next base: position 54,895 of record NZ_FOKH01000018.1, read on the forward strand.
CCGCCAGCGCGACATCGCCGCCGCCGAAGCCGCCTGGGCCGTATCCCGTCAGTTGCTCAGCGATCCGTCCATTGGCCTGGTGGTGCTCGACGAATTGAATATCGCCCTCAAGCACGGCTACCTCGACCTCGATCAGGTGCTCAGCGATCTGCAGGCGCGTCCGCCGATGCAGCATGTGGTGGTGACCGGTCGCGGCGCCAAGCCGGAGATGATCGAGCTGGCCGACACCGTGACTGAAATGGGCATGATCAAGCACGCGTTCCAGGCGGGCATCAAGGCGCAGAAGGGCGTCGAACTGTGAGTGACCCTTGCCTGGCAAGCCGCCACTGTCCGGCGGTGCTGATCGCCGCCCCGGCTTCGGGACAAGGCAAGACCACCGTCACTGCGGCGCTGGCCCGGTTGCATCGCAACCAGGGACGCAAGGTGCGCGTCTTCAAGTGCGGCCCGGACTTCCTCGATCCGATGATCCTGGAGCGGGCCAGCGGCGCGCCGGTCTATCAATTGGACATGTGGATGGTCGGCGAGCAGGAAAGTCGCCGGCTGTTGTGGGAAGCCGCCGCTGAAGCGGACCTGATCCTGATCGAAGGGGTGATGGGGCTGTTCGACGGCACCCCGTCCAGCGCCGATCTGGCACGGCATTTTGGCGTACCGGTGCTGGCGGTGATCGACGGCACGGCCATGGCCCAGACCTTCGGTGCCTTGGCCCTGGGCCTGGCCCGTTATCAACCGGACCTGCCCTTCGCCGGGGTCTTGGCCAACCGGGTCGGCACCTTGCGTCACGCGCAATTGCTCGAAGGCAGCCTGACCGAAGGCCTGCGTTGGTACGGCGCGCTGTCCCGGGAAACCGGCATCGAATTGCCCAGCCGCCATCTCGGGTTGGTCCAAGCCAGTGAATTGAACGATCTCGACCTGCGCCTCGACGCGGCGGCCGATGCCTTGGCCGGTAGTTGCGAAGTGGCGCTGCCGCCTGCGGTGGAATTCGCCGCGCCGCAGGTGATTGCCGTTGAGCCGTGGCTCGCCGGGGTGCGCATCGCCGTGGCCCGTGACGAAGCGTTCGCCTTCACCTATGGCGCAAGCCTTGATCTGCTGCGGGCCATGGGCGCGCAGTTGAGCTTTTTTTCACCGATCCATGACACCGAACTGCCCGAGGCGGACAGTCTTTATCTGCCTGGCGGTTATCCGGAGCTGCACCACGTTGCGCTGGCCCGGAACACGCCGATGCTGGCCGCGATCCGTGCCCACCACGCCGCCGACAAACCGTTACTCGCCGAATGCGGCGGCATGTTGTATCTGCTCGATTCATTGACCGATGTCGACGGCGTGCGTGCCGAACTGCTGGGTTTGCTGGCCGGCGATGCGCAGATGCAAAAGCGCCTGGCGGCCCTGGCGCTGCAGTCGGTGGATTTGCCGGAAGGCAACTTGCGTGGGCACACCTATCATCATTCCCTGACCAGCACCGAGGTTGAACCGATTGCTCGTGGCCATAGCCCCAATGGCGGGCGAGGGGCGGAGGCGGTTTTCCGGCAAGGGCGGATGACGGCTTCCTATGTGCACTTTTATTTTCCGTCCAATCCCAGGGCGATTGCCGCGCTGTTTGCGCCTGACCTTGAGGCCGCCTTCGCGAGCAAGCCCGCTCCCACATTTGATCACCTGAACCCTGTGGGAGCGAGCCTGCTCGCGAAAAGGCCATGACCGACAACGCTTTCTCCCAGACCGAACGCGACGCTATCTACCGCGCCATCGCCGAACGCCGTGACATGCGCCACTTCAGCGGCGGCACGGTCGAACCGGCCCTGCTGCGCCGTCTGCTGGAAGCCGCGCACCAGGCCCCGAGCGTCGGCCTGATGCAACCGTGGCGATTCATCCGCATCAGCGACCGCGCCTTGCGTGGGCAGATCCGCCAACTGGTGGAGCAGGAACGCATTCGCACCGCCGAGGCCTTGGGCGAGCGCAGCGATGAGTTCATGACGCTCAAGGTCGAAGGCATCGACGCCTGTGCCGAAGTGCTGGTGGCGGCGTTGATGGAGGATCGCGAGCGGCACATCTTCGGTCGCCGGACCTTGCCGGAAATGGACTTGGCCTCGCTGTCCTGCGCCATCCAGAACCTGTGGCTGGCCTCCCGTGCCGAAGGGCTGGGGATGGGCTGGGTGTCATTGTTCGAACCTCAGGCCCTGGCCGACCTGCTGGGCCTGCCCGCCGGGGCCAAGCCGCTGGCGATTCTTTGCCTGGGCCCGGTCGAGGGGTTTTACCCAGCGCCGATGCTCGCCCTGGAGGGTTGGGCGCAACCGCGTCCGCTCAATGAACTGCTGTATGAAAACCGTTGGGGAGTGAGCCCATGAGCGTGGCGTTGCTCAGTGCCGCCGCAGTGGCGCTGGATGCGCTGTTGGGCGAGCCCCGGCGCTGGCACCCGCTGGTGGCGTTCGGTGGCTTTGCCGATCGCATCGAACAACGTTTCAACTCCGGCGGACGTGGCTGGCGCAGCCACGGGGTGACGGCCTGGGTGATCGCCGTGGTGCCGTTGACCTTGTTCGCCACGGCCCTGTCCTGGGCGCCGATGGTGGGCTGGTTGGTGGACATCCTGGCGTTGTACTGTGCCCTCGGCCTGCGCAGCCTCGGCGAGCATGTCGAGCCGGTGGCGCGGGCACTGCGCAGCGGTGATCTGGAGCAGGCGCGCCAGCGCGTCGGCTACCTCGTCAGTCGCGAGACGGCTGGACTGGATGAAACCGCCGTGGCCCGCGCCGCCACCGAGTCGGTGCTGGAAAACGGCAGCGACGCGGTGTTCGCCGCGTTGTTCTGGTTCGCCGTGGCCGGCACGCCCGGGGTGGTGCTGTACCGCTTGAGCAATACTCTCGACGCCATGTGGGGCTATCGCAACGAACGCTTCGAGCGCTTCGGCTGGGCGGCGGCCAAGATCGACGATGTACTCAACTACGTTCCGGCGCGCCTGGTGGCGTTGACCTACGCACTGCTCGGCCAGACCCGCCTGGCGCTCAAGTGCTGGCGCAGCCAGGGCCCGACCTGGGACAGCCCCAACGCCGGGCCGGTCATGGCCGCCGGGGCCGGAGCGCTGGGTGTCGAGCTGGGCGGGGCGGCGGTTTACCACGGCGAACTGCACCAACGTCCGCCCTTGGGCGATGGTGTGCCGGCGAGTGCCGATTCCATTGATCGCGGCTGGCAATTGGTCCAGCGCGGGGTATGGTTGTGGTTGCTGATTCTCTGCCTGGGAGCTGAGTTCTATGCTTGAGCACGGTGGACGCTTGCGCAACGCGGCCCGGCAATACGGCATTGCCGAGGCCGATTGGCTCGATTTGTCCAGCGGCCTCGCGCCTTGGCCGTTCGATGTTCCGGCGATTCCCTTGCGGGCTTGGGCGCGCCTGCCGGAAGCCGATGATGGCTTGGAGCAAGCCGCCTGCGATTACTACGGTGCGTTGGATGTGCTGCCGGTGGCCGGTTCGCAGATGGCCATCCAGCTGTTGCCGCGCCTGCGTCGCAGTGGCAAGGTCGGCGTCTTGTCGCCGTGTTACGCCGAGCACGCCGAAGCCTGGCGCCGCAGCGGCTATATCGTGCGCGAAGTGCTGGAAGCGGAAGTGGATTTCTTCCTCGACAGCCTCGACGTGCTGGTGGTGGTCAATCCGAACAACCCCACGGGCCTGAGCCTGGCGCCCGAGCGTTTGCTGGATTGGCATGCCCGCCTGGCCCAGCGCGGTGGCTGGTTGGTGGTGGATGAAGCGTTCATGGACGTCACCCCGGCGCTGAGCCTGGCGGCGTACACCCATCTGGTCGGGCTGATCGTCCTGCGTTCGTTCGGCAAGTTCTTCGGCCTGGCCGGAGTTCGCCTGGGCTTTGTATTGGCCGAACGCCGCTTGCTCAAGTTGCTCGCCGAACAGGTCGGGCCGTGGGCCGTCAGCGGGCCGACCCGGGTGCTGGGCCAGGCGTGCCTGCTGGACAGCACTGCCCACGCAGACCAGCGTCAACGCTGCGAAGCCACCAGCCAACGCCTGGCGTTGTTGCTCGAACGCCACGGCTTCAAGCCGCAGGGCGGCTGCGGGTTGTTCCAATGGCTGGTCACCGAACACGCCCAGGGGCTTCACGATTTCATGGCCCATCGCGGCATTCTCCTGCGCCTGTTCGTGAACACCAGCAGCCTGCGTTTCGGGCTGCCGGCCGACGACAGCGAGTTCCTGCGCCTCGAACAAGCCTTCGAGGCCTACGCCAAGGACAACCCATGACCACAGTGATGGTGCAGGGCACCACCTCCGATGCTGGCAAAAGTACCCTGGTCACGGCCTTGTGCCGCTGGGTCAGGCGCCAGGGTGTGGGCGTGGTGCCGTTCAAGCCGCAGAACATGGCCCTCAACAGCGCCGTGACCGCCGACGGCGGCGAAATCGGCCGGGCCCAGGCGGTGCAGGCCCAGGCGGCGGGGCTCGAGCCGCACACCGACATGAACCCGGTGCTGCTCAAGCCCAACAGCGACACCGGCGCCCAGGTGATCATCCATGGTCGTGCCGTCACCACCATGAACGCCGTGGCTTATCACGATTACAAAGCCATCGCGATGCAAGCGGTGCTGGCCTCCCACGCGCGCTTGAGCGCGGCCTATGCGGTGGTGATGGTGGAAGGCGCCGGCTCGCCGGCGGAGATCAACCTGCGCGCCGGTGACATCGCCAACATGGGCTTTGCCGAGGCGGTGGACTGCCCGGTGCTGCTGATCGCCGATATCAATCGCGGCGGGGTGTTCGCCCATCTGGTCGGCACGCTGGAGTTGCTTTCCCCCAGCGAGCAGGCACGGGTAAAGGGCTTCATCATCAACCGTTTTCGTGGCGACATCGCCTTGCTGCAACCGGGCCTGGACTGGTTGGAGGCGCGCACCGGCAAACCGGTGATCGGCGTGTTGCCGTACGTCATGGATCTGCACCTGGAAGCCGAGGATGGCCTCGATCAGCGCCAGATCGACAAGGCCGAGCAGGTGCTGAAAGTGGTGGTGCCAGTCTTGCCGCGCATCAGCAACCACACCGATTTCGATCCGTTGCGCCTGCACCCTCAGGTCGACCTGCAATTCGTCGGCCCCGGCCAGCCCATCCCGCCGGCCGACCTGATCATCCTGCCCGGCTCGAAAAGCGTGCGCAGCGACCTGGCTTACCTGCGGGCCAACGGTTGGGAGACGGCGATCCATCGTCACCTGCGCTACGGCGGCAAATTGCTGGGCATCTGCGGCGGTTTGCAGATGCTTGGCCAGCAGGTCCACGACCCGCTGGGGCTGGAAGGCGCGGCGGGTTCCAGTGCCGGGCTGGGCCTGCTGGATTTTGAAACGACCCTGGAGCACGAGAAGCAACTGCGCAATGTGCGCGGGCGACTGGCCTTGGAAGCGGCCGAAGTCAGCGGCTATGAGATCCACGCGGGCGTGACCACTGGCCCTGCCCTGGAACAGGCTGCGGTGCATCTGGAGAGTGGCCGTTGCGACGGTGCCCAGAGCCTCGATGGGCAAATTTTCGCCACCTACCTGCACGGGCTGTTCGAGTCCCCCCAGGCCAGCAGTGCGTTGCTGCGTTGGGCGGGGTTGGCGGATGTGCAAACGGTGGATTACCACGGCTTGCGCGAGCGGGACATCGAGCGGTTGGCGGATCTGGTGGAGCGGCATCTGGATACTGGATTGTTGCGTGAGCTCTGTGGGATTTGAGGTGGCTGGGCTGGCCTCATCGCGAGCAGGCTCGCTCCCACATGGGATCTCTGATGACCACAGAATTTATGTACGCCCCAGATCGACTGTGGGAGCGAGCTTGCTCGCGATGGCGCCAGTCGCCACACCGCCAAATAAAGGTAATGACCCATGCTGCAACTGATCCTCGGCGGCGCCCGCTCCGGCAAGAGTCGCCTGGCTGAAAAACTCGCGGCGGACACCGGCTTGCCAGTGACCTACATCGCCACCAGCCAACCCCTGGACGGTGAGATGAACGATCGCATCGCCCAGCACCGCGCCCGGCGGCCGGCCGAATGGGCGCTGGTGGAGGAGCCCTTGGCCCTGGCCCGGGTGCTGCGGGAAAACGCCGCCACCGGGCAATGCCTGCTGGTGGATTGCCTGACCCTGTGGCTGACCAACCTGCTGATGCTCGACGCGCCCGAGCAACTGAACGCCGAGCGCCAAGCGCTGCTGGACAGCCTGGCCGCGCTGCCCGGGGAGATCATTTTTGTCAGCAACGAGACCGGCATGGGTGTCGTGCCGCTGGGCGAGCTGACGCGCCGTTATGTCGATGAAGCCGGTTGGCTGCATCAAGCCTTGGCCGAACGTTGTCAGCGCGTCGTGCTGACCGTCGCTGGCCTGCCCCTGACTCTCAAAGGTACTGCGTTATGAATCATCGCTGGTGGCTGGACCCGTGCAAGCCCGTCGATACCCAAGTGCTGGAACTGGCCGCGGCCCGTCAGCAACAACTGACCAAGCCGGCCGGTTCCCTGGGGCGGCTGGAATCGGTGGCGGTGCAACTGGCGGGTCTGCAGGGGCAGCTCAAACCGAGCCTGGAGCGGTTGTGGATCGCGATTTTCGCCGGCGACCATGGCGTGGTTGCAGAAGGTGTATCGGCTTATCCCCAAGAGGTCACCGGGCAAATGCTGCTCAATTTCGTCAGCGGCGGCGCGGCCATCAGCGTCCTGGCGCGACAACTGGGCGCGTCCCTGGAAGTGGTTGACCTGGGCACCGTCACGCCTACGCTGGACCTGCCCGGTGTGCGGCACCTGAACCTGGGGCCGGGCACGGCGAATTTCGTCCAGGGCCCGGCGATGACCGCGACCCAGGGCGAGCAAGCCCTGCAAGCCGGGCGCGACAGCGTCGCCCGCGCCATCGCGGCCGGGACGCAATTGTTCATCGGCGGCGAGATGGGCATCGGCAACACCACCGCCGCCAGCGCCCTGGCCTGTGCTTTGCTCGATTGCCCGGTGGCGCATCTGGTCGGGCCGGGCACGGGATTGGACGCCGCGGGTGTCAGCCGCAAGGCCCAGGTGATCGAACGGGCCCTGGTGTTGCACGCTGCCCAGGGTAACGACCCGTTGCAGACCCTGTTCAACCTCGGCGGTTTTGAAATCGCCGCGCTGGTCGGTGCATACCTGGCCTGTGCCCAGCAAGGCGTCGCCGTGCTGGTGGATGGCTTCATCTGCAGCGTCGCGGCCCTGGTGGCGGTGCGCCTCAATCCTGAATGCCGGCCATGGCTGCTGTTCGGTCATCGCGGCGCCGAACCGGGCCATCGCCACGTGCTGGAAACCCTCGGCGCCGAACCGCTGCTGGACCTCGGCCTGCGCCTGGGCGAGGGCAGTGGCGCGGCGTTGGCGGTGCCGCTGTTGCGCCTGGCGTGTGACCTTCACGGGCAGATGGCGACGTTTGCCGAAGCGGCCGTGGCGGACCGCCCGGCATGACCTTGCGCCTTGACCTGCTGCGTCACGGCGAAACCGAATTGGGCGGCGGCTTGCGCGGTAGCCTCGACGATGCCCTGACCGCCAAGGGCTGGGAGCAGATGCATACCGCCGTTGCTCAAGGCGGGCCCTGGGATCGCCTGGTCAGCTCACCCTTGCAGCGCTGCGCCCGTTTCGCCGAGCAACTCGGTGCCCGACTCGGCGTGCCGGTGCATGTGGACAAGGATCTGCAAGAGCTACATTTCGGCGCCTGGGAGGGTCGCAGCGCAGCGGCCTTGGTGGAGACCGATTCCGAAGCCCTGGGTCGGTTCTGGGCCGACCCTTACAGCTTCACACCGCCCGACGGCGAGCCAGTGCTGGAATTTTCCAGACGGGTTCTGGCGGCGGTGGAGCGTCTGCACGCGGCCTATGCCGGCCAGCGCATCTTGCTGGTCAGCCACGGCGGCGTGATGCGCTTGTTACTGGCCCAGGCCCGCGGCCTGCCACGGGAGCAGTTGCTCAATGTCGAAGTCGCCCATGGCGCGCTGTTCGCTCTTCAGGTGTCATCCGGTCCCGCACTGAACGAGGTGGGTTAGACATGCTGCCGTTCTGGATCGCCCTGCAATTTCTCAGCAGCCTGCCGGTGCGATTGCCGGGCATGCCAGAACCTGCGCAGCTAGGCCGCTCGCTGCTGTTCTACCCGCTGGTGGGCTTGTTGTTCGGCGGCCTGCTCTGGCTGCTCAATGCACTGCTGACCGGCGCACCGCCACTGCTTCACGCCGCGTTGCTGCTCACCGCTTGGGTCCTGCTCAGCGGCGGCCTGCACCTCGATGGCTTGGCCGACAGCGCCGACGCCTGGCTCGGCGGTTTCGGCGACCGCGAACGCACGCTGCTGATCATGAAAGACCCGCGCAGCGGGCCGATTGCGGTCATCACCCTGGTGCTGGTGTTGCTGCTCAAATTCACCGCGTTGCTGGCGCTGATCGAGCAGGGCCAGAGTCTGGCTTTGCTCATCGTCCCGGTGCTGGGGCGCGGGGCGTTGCTTGGGTTGTTTCTCACCACGCCTTACGTGCGCGCCGGCGGGTTGGGGCAGGCGTTGGCCGATCATCTGCCGCGGCGTGCTGGATGGCGGGTGTTAGCCGGATGTGCGTTGGGTTGCGTGCTGGTGACCGGGTGGAGCGCGATAATCGCGCTGGTGGTTGCCGTGGGAGTGTTTGTCGGCTTGCGGCGGATGATGCTGCGAAGGTTGGGGGGCTGCACCGGGGATACAGCCGGGGCGTTGCTTGAACTGTTGGAAGTCGCGGTGTTGGTAGGGTTGGTTTCGGTCTGATTTAATCAAACCACCTGTCAACTCTGACAGTATCGGTGATCGCCAATAGAGTTTTAAATCATTGCCAGGCCCTTAGCGGCCATCCAATACCTACGAAGTGTCTGCGGACTGTTTTCTCGATCAGGTGGCTGAATTAATCACCGTCATGGTTTGCCCGTGGCGGACACAATTCAAGTCAAGAGCGAGGACTGGCGATGAGCAGCGTATACAGGAAGCGTAAAGGCGAAGAGGCTCGGCAAGCTTACGACAGGTCATTGAAAGAGCCGAGGCTCGTCGGTGAGATGACCCCTCCCGTTGTTGTAGATGCGATACCTGGCGACCCGGATGGATTGCTTCCCAGGCGAGTGCTCGATGCGCCGATCCGCATCCAGATTCCTGCCTTTCGCCTTGAGTCCGACCCCAATCCTGACGGTACTATCTTTGAGACCGAGCTAAAATTACAGTGGCGACGGGAAAGTGAAGAAGAGTTCCAAACGGTTAGGGACACCGAAATACTACGGAACGACGGATCGATCAACTTTCCTATAGGCCGTACCATCGAAGTGGAAAAGCACGATGGCCTGGAAGGTAAGTTAATGCTTCGCTACTTTGTCATATTATGGGATGGCAATCAGGACTGGTCCGAAGAAGTTCCGATTCGTTTAGATAAAACAGGGCCTTATCTTCATCTACAAGATCCTGATGATATTCCACCAGAGGTAATACTCACTTCAAATCCGATAACGGACGCCACTTTGGATGCAGAAGACGGCGTTGAATGTGAAATTCCTGATTTCGATGATCCGGACAAAGACCGTATTGTCGTTGCGGTCGGCTGGGCCGACGCTCCTCCAAAACCTTCAGACCCTATCGACCCAGTGGTAACAATCCTGTTACCTCCGCTACGAAAGGTGAAAGTTCCCAGAGACAGGGTCGAGCCCCTTAGATCCGGTACACATTATGTGAGTTATGTGCTGGTTGATCCGGCGGGAAATGTCAGTAAGTTGTCGTGGGTAAAGGAGGTGCCGGTGGCCTTGGGGGCTTTACCGACTAATCTGCACCCGCATACCGTCCCTTTGGCGGCAGATGGTTTGATCAATCGCGACGATGCCGATCACGAGGTGACGGTGGATATTCCTCTTTACGACAATCCTGAGCCGGAAGACAATATTTTCGTTGAGTGGGGGGCGTCGAAATTGTCTGCATTTCCGGTGGGCGAGGTGCCGCCGAGCGTATTTCGGATACCGGTTTCCTGGGATCGTTTGAAATCACAATACGATTACACAAACCCGGGGGTGCAAACCGTTTCGGTCGGCTATCGGGTCGAGCGGGCACCGACCGTCGAGTTTTTCCCCAACCCCACCACTATCGATGTCGATGTCGATTTTTCCGTAACGGGCCCAGTCGATCCGGCCGATCCGGATCCCAGTCCGGTTAACCCGTTGCTGGACAAGGTGACGGTATATGGTGATTCCGGTGGTATCAATAAACTGACCGATGCAGATTTCGGTCGTTCTGCCACCGCCAAGTTCAAGGCACCGTATCCAATCGTCGTTGGCGATATCTTTACCTTGTACTGGAAGGGTGTGCCCGTGACTGAGACCTATGCAGCCACTGGCGCGGAAAGACCCGGTCTCACTGACATCGTTATCAATGTTACCTGGGATGAGATCGAACGCGGTGGTTCGCACCCCGAACTGCCGGTGATGTATGTAATGAGTAATCCCATCAACTTTCCTAACAATGACCAGGAATCGGTGACGACCAAGGTTGGGGTCAACGCTATCAGGGTCAACCTCCCTGAACCTTCCTTTCCTGATATGGGCTCTACTCCAGGTCCAGTGCTCAACTGCAGTCATTTACGTAGTGTAGGCGGAGTCGTTGGATACAGGATTAAGGTTCCGCCTTCGTCCTATCTGGTACCAGGAGATGACATTACACTGCGTTGGCGGGCTTTCGGGGCCGATGGTACGACCCCTATCGATGCGGTTGACAAGAATTCAACGTTTGCAATACCAGACGGCGCGCAAACCACCGGTGTTGATTGGTTTGTTGAGTATGACGCGCATGTTTTACCTACAGATCCACTCGTGGGGACTAACAGGCACGCCTTCGTTGAGGTGGATTACACCATTCCCGTAGATGGATCGGGAAAAGACTCGATAAAGCTGCGCAAGATGGTGTCGATTGCCTTGGGGTCGGCTGGCGCAACTTGTGACCTGGATATTGTCGTGCCCACGCCTTGAAATTTCCGACGTGCCCAGGATCCGCAGACGGTGTCCTGGGCGCCGACGGAGTCTCTTGCCAATGAACGGAATGAGATTAAGGAATAATCTCTACATAAATAGGAATTTTCCTACATAGCGCACTAGGGTCAATCTGTAGTCTTCGGCGCCTATTGAATGGTGTCGTACGTAGTTTCTGGAATTTACCTACGACGTTGGTGTTAAACCGGAATTTCTCTACGGTGCTTTCCATGACGTGTGTAAAAACCTTTACCTTGTGCCCATTGCCCCTGGCCTTGAAGCTGCTTTCCATCGCCCCCTTTCTGATGGTCAGCCAACCGGCATTCGCCATGATCATCGATGGCGGCAGCCCGGTGGTCATTGACGGCACGGCGCCGCTGGACCGCTATACCGTGCGCAACAACGCCCAGCTCACCGCCAACGGCGCGACGACCAATGAAATCGTCGTGCAAACCGATTCCCAGCTCAACCTGAACGGCTCGGCTGTCAACGCCACTGGAATTACGAACGGCGTCACGCTGACGCAGAGCAGTGCGACCATCAATGGCAGCACCATCGTCAGCAGCCGTTCGGGGCTTTTCCTAGGGCATACCGTCGGCTCGGGAGTTGGGGCCCAGGCCAGTGTCGCCGACAGTTCGATTACCGGCGGCAACCGCGGTGTCACCGTCGCCAGCCTGGGGGTGCTTGACCTGTCGCGCACGGCGGTCACGGCGACCGATGCCAATGGCATCGGCCTGCAAATGACCGAAGCTTCGGTGATAGCACGGGCCAGCACCATCAGCGGTGGCCAGAATGGCATCCTGATGATGTCCAGTGGCAGTGGCCCGGCCGGGGCGTCGCGCACCCTGGAGCTCGACGGCACCCATGTCGAAGGTTTGACCGGCGCGGCCATCAGTGTCACCGACCCCGGCGCCACTTCGGAGCCAGCCGAGATCCTGATCAAGAATGGTTCGACCCTGGTAGGCGGTAACGGCGTGGTGCTGGAGGTGCGGAACGGCGCCATCGCCAACACCACCGTGGACAATAGCAACCTGGTGGGCGATGTGATCGTTAACGACGGCAGCACGGCCAACCTCACCTTGCAGAACTTCGCGACCTTGACCGGGCGCCTGCAGAATGTCGAGACCCTGGACCTCAACAGCCAGGGCAAGTGGATCATGGTCGAGGACGGCCAACTGAACAACCTGAACATGGGCGGTGGTTCGGTGCAGTTCGGTCAGTCGAATGAATACCTGCGCCTGTCGGTGGCCAACCTCAGCGGCAATGGCAACTTCATCATGCACACCGACTTTGCCAGCGGGCAGACTGACTTCCTCGAGGTCACCGGCACCGCCACCGGCAGCCATACCCTGGACATCGCCAGTAGCGGCGCCGATCCGCAGTCCGACAAACAGATCCATGTGGTGCACACCGCCGGCGGCGACGCTGCGTTCTCGCTGCTCAACGGGCGGGTCGACCTCGGTACCTACTCCTATGACTTGCAGCAGGTGGGTGCCAATGACTGGTACCTGGACGCCGCCAGCAAGGTGATCAGCCCGGGCACTGCCTCGGTGCTGGCGCTGTTCGATGCCTCGCGCTCGGCCTGGTACGGCGAGCTGAGCACCCTGCGTACCCGGATGGGTGAAGTGCGCATGAACAGCGGCCAGGCCGGCGGCTGGATCCGCACCTATGGCAATCGTTTCGATGTTTCGGCCGAATCCGGCATGGCCTACAAACAGACCCAGCACGGCCTGTCCCTGGGGGTCGATACGCCGGTCCCGGCGTTGGGCGATGGACAATGGGTGATCGGCCTACTGGGTGGCTACAGCCGTTCCGACTTGCAGATCAAGCACGGCACTTCCGGTGAGGTGGACAGCTTTTATGTCGGTACCTATGCCACCTGGCTGGATGCCGACAGCGGTTACTACTTCGATGGCGTGCTCAAGCTGAACCGCTTCCAGAACGAATCCAAGGTGGCCCTCAGCGATGGCGCCAAGGCCAAGGGCAGTTATGACACCCATGGCGTGGGCACCACGCTGGAGTTTGGCCGGCATATCAAGCTCGACGACGGTTACTTTGTCGAGCCTTTCGTTCAGGCGGCCGCGCTGGTGGTACAGGGCAAGGACTATTCGCTGGATAACGGGATGACCGCTGAGGGTAGTCGCAGCCATTCTTTGCTGGGCACGGCGGGCGCCACGGTGGGCCGGGATATCAACCTGGGCGGTGGGCAGATTCTCCAACCGTACCTGAAGGCGGCCTTGGTGCATGAGTTTGCCAAGGAGAACGAGGTCAAGGTCAACAACACCCGTTTCGACAACGACCTGTCCGGTTCGCGCCTGGCCTTGGGTGGCGGGGTGGCGATGAAGGTCACGGACAAGGTCAGCTTGCATGCCGACCTCGACTACAGTCATGGCGACAAGATCGAGCAACCCTGGGGCGTCAACCTCGGCGCATCTTATGCCTGGTGATCTATCGAAATAACGACAAAGGGCTGGTTATTCCAGCCCTTTGTCGTTTTTGCACACCGGGTTCCAAACGGGTTGTCAACCTAGCAGTTCTATCAGTACTCAAGTTGCAGAGTGCGGTGTTAAATGCTCGTTATTACGTCGGGGCTGATGGATGAAGTTGATAGTTCATTGGCATGTTTGTTCCTGCTTGAAGGAGTATCGCCATGGCTGATGACAACTCTCCACGCCGCCTACTGCGTAAGCCGATTGTTTCAGTACTGCTGCCCGATAGTTCCGATTGGGACGAAACCGGATTGTTGCCGGTTGAGCATGTGAGTAAGCCGTTGCGGGTGGAAGTTCCACCTTGGATCGATTCACCGCCAAGTCCCGGGCTGAGGTCGTTTCTACGGGTTTACTGGGATAACCTGCCCCGTCCCGTTTATGAAAAGGAATGGACATCGACTGACTGGGGGAGTGGAAACAGTCCTCCGCCTGCCGATTTGTTTTTCGATCTTGAGGCATTGCATGTTGTTCATGGTATCCATGATCTGTGGTACGAAGTGACGCTCTTTGGCGGCAATATTGACCCCTCTGAACATCTGACGGTCACCATCGATGAAATCCCCCCCAACCTCGGCAGCGATCCCAGGCTGGTCTTCGACACCACCGAGGTGACCAACCAGTACCTGGACAACAACGATGACAAGTTGATGGGGGATGTGCCGCCGTATGGCGGTGGCGCTCCGGGTGATGTCATCACCTGGTATTGGAGCCAGGTTTCGTCTCCGGTGAACCCGGCGGATAAAGTCGACTCACGGACGCTGTTGCGTGGCGAAAGTGGCCAGCCGCTGCCGCTGGAGGTCCCGGGGCGTGTCATTCGGGACAATAACAATGGCGAGCGTTTTGCGTACTACCAGATCAGCGACCGCGCCGGTAATGTCTCAACCTCTCGCGAGGTGCGCCTGAATGTGAACATTCGGCCGCCTACGCCACGGCGTTTTCCCACCGTGAAGGAGGCGAACAGTACCCCGTCAGGCACGGGCACGTTGAATCCATTCAACGGTGGCTCAGGGGTGACCGTGGTGGTGGAGGCCTCGGAGGTCGATCCTCACGAAGACGTCATCGTGGACTTTGTCGGCCTGGGCGGCGAGGACGGTGTCGGCTCCATCACGGGCGTGCGACCTATTACCGCCGGCGGGTTGGAATTTGCCATCCCGGCAGCCGTCGTCGCGGCGAACATTCCGGTGGACAGCTCCGACTTGCGCAAGGTCGAGACCTATTATTGGCCCGGCACGTCCCCCCAGCATTCGGCGATTTATACCCTGCGCATCAACCCGTTCGCCGTCGGGGCGCTGGGTCAGGTGCATTGCCGCCAGGCGCAGGTGGGCTCGCCGGCGACCCTTTCCAAATCGGGTGTTCCGCCAGAGGGCGCGGACCTGGAAATTGCCCGGTGGATTTATCAGGCCCGGGGCCAGCGGATGAACGTGTGGGCCATCGCGGAAGGCGTGCGCACCGATTTCCAACGCGGGGTCCCGCATGGTTTCGATGGGACATTCAGCATGAAGATCGCGAAGGATTACGTGGATAGGCTGGCGCTTGATTCCATGTTTACGCTTTATGCGGGGGTGAGTTTTGATGGGGGGGAGAGTTATGTTGAGTTCAGGAGTTTGGCGTTGAAAGTTGTGGCTTAAAAACGTCTGGGGCTACCCGGTAGGGAACCTACCGGTTTTTTCAATGGTGCCATTGTATCGCTAGCTCTTTGAATAAAATCTAGCTACGGTCTCTGATCCATTTTCCGTCCTTCGATATCTTGGCGCTGAATGACTTGACATTAAGTTTGCCGTTAGTGACTTCGGATTGGACAAGATGCCATTTTCCGTCTCTGCCGTGTATTAGCTCCCCACCTGCTCCGGAAAGCTCTGTTGCGTTTGAACTGACTTCAGCACCAGCGCGATCTCCCCCAGCAGGGGAGTCACCTACGCTACGGGATCGTTTTAGCTTACGGGAGTTCGTAGGCCCAGTGTATTGGGATCGCACCCTAGGGAGTTTTTCTCTCCGATAGAAGCGATACTTGCTCCTGAATACCTCATTCAAGAAATCGGTTTCTTCTGTGGCACTGGCGCTACGCTTTACAGCGTTTGCGCTTTGCACCGCCGCTGACGCTCCTTCATCAGCCATGCTAGCGGTTGCGCGGCTATTCTTCAGGTTTTTCCCTACTTGCAAGTAACGGGAAAGGTCTCCGACGGTACTTTCAACCGCGTTATGCCAACTTTTTTGAGCAGCAGCAGCAATAGCCGCCTTTGCAGCAGCTTTTCCTGCTTGCCAGAGTCCCAATAAACCAAATCCAGTATCAAATGCACCCGAAATTACCGAACTCATTGCCTTTTTTTCACGATCTCGCAACCTTGTAGCGTGGGTAGCCATGATGCCTTCATACATGCCATAAACACCCGTCCCAACCCCCACCAAGGTAAAGGTACTCGTAACGCCTATCGCCAGCGCTCCAGCCGGAGGCGCAATAAACACCGCCGCTATCGACAACGCAATACCAATCGCCGACAGCGCCGCGCCCAGCGCGCCCAGCCAGTTCACGCCACGATTGGCATGCCCGGTGGGGTCGACGAAGTTGATCGGGTCGCCTGCCGTGTACATATAAGGGTTGATCCCCCCGGCATCGAACGGGCTCAGCGAGTCCGGGCTGTGGAAGCACATCAGCGTCGGGTTGTAGGCGCGGTAGCCGCGGCCCAGCAGATACCAACCACTGGCTTCATCGCGGACTTCGCCGTTGAAGCCCAGCAGGCATTGCAGGTCATCCTGCGGGCGGCGTTCGCCATAGGCGCCATATACGGCCTTGCGCAACTCATCCTGGCTGCTCTCGCCCAGTACGCTGTTCTTCGCATCGGTCAGCAGCAGCAGGGTTCGCTCGGGATCGTCCTGTTGCTGCTGGCCCAAGGGTTGGCCGTCGATTCCCAGATAATGGATCTTCCTGTCGCCTTGTTCGGTCCGGGTCAGGCTGTCGTCATCGTAGAAGCGCAAGGTTTCCTCGTCCGCCTCGCGGGTGACGCCGAACAAATGGTCGTGGGCGTCGTAGCGGTATTGGCTGACGGTCTTGCCGTCGCTGTCGGTGACGCGCAACAAACGACCCTGGCTGTCATACGTCAGGCGCTGGCCGTTTTCGTCGTGCAACAGGTTGCCATCCTCGTCGTAGTCGAGCTCGATGCTGTCCGGATAGTCGGGGTGCTTGTGGGTAATCCTGATCAATTGGCAGTGATCGTCATCGGCGAACGTGCGCACGGTTTCGTCGCGGCTACCGTCGGCGAACAGCGTATAAACCTCGGTGATATTGTCCAGCGCATCGAAGGCGAACAGCTGTTCACAAATCCCGTTGCCATAGCGATCTTGCGGCAGTTGGCTGCCTTCGCAGTTGTACTGCACCAGCCGTCCGCGCGGGTCGTAGCCGAAGGTTTCGAGCAGTTCGGTTTCATCGCCCTGTTGCCGATGGCGGCTGTGCAGCTTGCTGTCTGCCCGGTAGACCTGGGTGATGGTCTGCTGCGGGTGACCACTGCTCAGGTTTATCTGGCGGAGTATCTCGCGGCCCTGGTCGTCGAAGCTCAGCCGGGTTTCCAGTGACTGCCGGGTATGGGTGTTCTGCGTGGTGATCAGGCTGATCTGGCCGAGGCTGTCGTATTCGAAGGTCGCCTGGATCTGGCCCTGGGTCACACTCTTGAGCCGGGCCTTTTCGTCATAGTCATAGGTGCAAAGCAGGCCATTGTCGTTGGTGCGGGTCAGGGGCCGGCCATTCAACGTATGGGTGTAGTGACTTTGCCATTGTTTGCCCGAGCGCTTCTCGGTCCAGCTCTCGCGTCGCAGTTGGCCGGTGGAGCTGTAGTCGAAGCTGTGCTGGCCCTGAGTGTTTTCCGAAAGCGTGAGCTGCGCGCTTTGCTGGTCGTAGTTGAAGCTCGACTGCTCGTCCGGGGCGATGCTGGCGACCGGTGCGCCGGTCAGTCCCAACTGGTACTCGTAGCTGATGGATTGGTTGCTGGCGGTGATCCGCGTATCGACCTGGAGTTGCCCGCCTTTGTACTGGAACTGTTGCAGGCGCGGGCCGACTTTCAGGGTGGTCTGGCGATCCAGCCCGTCGAAGGTCTGCGAGCCGATGCAGGTGCTCGTCTCATTGACGACCACCTCAAGCTTGATGGGTAACTCATCGGCGCTGTGAGGGGCGTACGTGCGATGGATTTCACTGTAGTCGGGCAATGTGGTGGCCTGCACCCGGCCGAACAGGTCGTAGGTGAAACGGGTGGATTCGCCCATCGGGTCGATCTGCTCGACACAATTGCCCAACCCGTCATAGAAAAACCGCATTTCGCTGACCGTCTTGCCCGCTGCGTCCAGCGCCTCGATTTTGTCTTCCTTGCCAAAGCGATTGAGCGTCGAGCGGGTCTTGCCCGTTATTTTCACCGGGGTGGCAACGCTCTCGCTCCAACTGCGCAGAGTTTGCGAGGGCGGGTCGTTTTCAGTGACATGCGCCACGCCATCGCTGCCGATGACCTTGTATTGCTCGCCCCAGGCGTCGTACTCGTAGCGGCTGGTCAGGGCAACATTTTTGCTGCCTTCCCAATCGATGTCGGTCTCGCTGGCCAGTTGTCCGAGGGCGTTGTAGGTCGCTCGGTAGGTATCTCGCAAGGCATCGGGTTCGCCGCCCATGGCATCGGCATCCTGACGCTGCACTTTCAATACGCGGTTCAAGCCATCCAGCCAGGTAATGGTTTCGACGCCCTTGGCATCCTTGGCCCACTGCTGCGCCTGTTGCTCCGGTGCATGGGTCAACGTGTAGCTGTAGGTGCGCTTGGCGTGGTAGGCGGTTTCCGGCGCCACGCTCTCCTCGATAACCCGGCCCAGGCGATCGTATTGGTAGACGATCTCGGTGCCGACATCATCGGTGCTGAGCAGTCTGGCGCCATTGAACAGCGAGTGTTCTTCAATGATCGTTTTGCGGATTGGTGCACGGGGTTGGTCGTCATAGCCGACCAGGGTGGTTTCGGTGCGCATGACTATGGCCCCGGTACGGGCGCTGCGGCTCATGCTGTAGGCGTATTCGGTGGTGGTCCGGGTATCGTCCTGGCCGTGCAGCGTTTGCCGCATTTTGCTGAGCAACCCGTGCTGGCGGGGATCATCGGGGTTGACGAGATACTCATGGGCGATACGGCGCAACTCGGTCTGTGGTTGGTCGTCCACCACCTGAAACAGGGTCTCGTCGCTCAAGGCCAGCCAACGGTCGCTGCTGGCGAGCCCGGGGTATTCAACGTAGCGATAACAGGTTTGCAGAACAGGCGCCTCACCGTACTCGGAAGCGGCCGGCGTCACGGTCTTGCTCTTGATATTGCGCACGAACCCGTGCGGATCGGCCGGGCAGTCATCCTCGCCCAAGGCGCTGTACCAGGTATTGGTTTCGGTCACGCCATTGGCATTGACCTGCACCAGCAGGTTGCCGAAATCATCGTAGGTGCTGGTCGTCACCTCACTGTGCCGGGGCACGGTGGCGGCAGCATTGCGCCAGGTCTGGGTCAGGCGCTTGGGCAACTGGAAGTAGGTCGGTTGGTCCTTGAAGTCATCCAGCGGGTCGCCGTAGTACTCGGTCTCGGTCACCAGCAGGGAGTCGTCCTTGCCTGGTGTGCTGGCTTTTTGCGAAGTCTCTTCCAGCACCTGCAGGTGGAACCGGTTGAACACCCGGCGGGTGGTTCGTATCGGTTTCTGGGCCAGGGCGTCCCAGAGAATCTCGCTGGTTTCATAGCGATAGCCCCGGACCACGCCATCGCGATAAAGGTTATCCAGGCCATTATTGGTCCAGGTGACACCACTGCCATAACCGAGGAAGTTGTTGCCGGTTCGGTCGTACTCATAATGGGTTTCGATGATCGGCTGCCCGAATCCCGGATCGATCTTGTGCCAGTGCACCCTGGGCAGCGTACGGTCGAGCACGCCTGGGAAGGAGTGCGGTGTGCCTGAATAACTGACGCTTTCATGGCCGCCAGCGGGGGTACGGACCTCCTTGAGCAGGGTCAGGCCGCTCAGGGAAATGTACTCGAAACGCCAGGACGCCTGGTCGTCGGTGGGCAGCACCACGCTTTTGGTTTCGCCGCCGAGGATGTTCAGCACGAACAGTGCTTCCAACGCGCTGTCGGGATACAGCTTGACCTCCAGGGTGTTGGTGCTGCGTTCCAGTCTGAGCAGCTCGGTACGGTCGGCATTGCGGATTTTGCTCAGCAGTGGCTGGGTACCGAAGGCTGCGTATTCCAGGGTCACGCTATGGCCCTGGGGCGAGAGCATTTCCACGGGCATCGCGACCTGGCCCTGGCCCACCTGGAGGATTTCCACCAAGCCGGATTTATGCACGACCTTGTAGCGTTGATCGCCCAGGTCGTGGAAGTGAAAGGTATCGAGTTTCTTTTCCGGGATCTCCATGCCATCGGGCCCGGGATCGACCTTGAAGGTTTCCCCGGAATACAGGGAAAGTATCCGGCTGTTCGGGTTGTACTGGGACAGTTGCAGGTCCCAACCTTTGCCAAAGCCACTGTCGCTGGTGTTGAGGGCATTGAAATTCAATTGCAGCGGTACGACTGGGCCACAGAGGTTATTGGCCTTGAGTTCGGGCAGGGAGATGGCGCAAGTGTATTGTCCGGTGCGGGGGTCGACCTGGCTGAGGATGAAGTTCAGGAAGTTGAAGGCGTTGGAGGGCACGGAGGTGGCGGTGGTCATGGACTTATCCTCGTTGAAGGCAGCGCAATGGCGGTGCCAGTCAATCCACGGTAGTGATCAGTTTGCAGGTTGCGAGCGCTCGATATAAATGCAACTAAGCCGCTCATTGAGGTTCTTGTTGGTTAGATCGGAACCTACAAAAGCCCCATCGGGGTCAACCCTTAGGTGTTTTCCGGCAATCAGCTCTCCCGGCCGCAGGTGTCGCAGTGCATCGATGGACTGTGTCACGGTGCTGTGCGGAGTCCAGTCAGTGGGTTGCTTGACGGTTTTCAACAGGAAGAAAAAATTACTCGGCTCTATTACATTCGAGCAGGATTCATTTGCAAAGAATTGAATCAAAGTTGCCGAGGGTACGTTTTCCAGCCAGAAAGTTGAAACCATATTGTTTTCGCAATATTCAGTGGGGTTTTGGAGGTGAAATCTTTTATTGGTTTCCGGTATGGGTAAAGTGCACTTCTCCTCGCCCTTGTCATTATTTAAATGAATGCTTCCGAAGGCGTTGCTCGTTGTGTTGCCTCGGTCGGGTGCAACGCACGCCACAGTGGCGAGAGCGCTGAAGCCGACAAGCATCATCCAGGTACAAGTTCTCAATATCGATTTAAGCGAGTTCATTCTCGGACACCTCTTTATTAGACATTGACGAAGGCGGCTTGAAAGGGCGGTTGCACAGTTACCTTCTCTTGGAATCTAGCACCGGTTGGCACCATTGGAACCTAGTAGTTCTGCTAGTACCCAGCCTGTTTGGCCAAGCGTATAAATAAAAAAAACTCAGGTATTTGCACGGGCAATTGTCCGGCTACCGGCATTGACTCAAGGGTGGCAATATGACTACAAGCCATATCAAAGACGGAAAAAAAACGCCGACCAAACCTCGTCAGGATGGCCTGTTACCCGCCCCGCAAATCAAGGAGTCCCACGACCAGCACCTGGATGCCGACAAGATCGACGGCAGCATGACCCTCGCTGTCGTGCCTTATCCCGGCATGGCCAACGGTGATGTAGTCCGCTTGTTCTGGGTGGGAACCCGTGGCGATGGGACCTCCGGCCCTCCGGTCAACCTGCCTGCCAAGACCTTGAGCGACAGTGACACCGACCCGAGCAACAACCCCGGTTCGGTGCTGACCTGGACCGTGTTGAAAAGCAGTGCCGTGGCGGTGCGCGACGGCAGTATCGCTTTGCACTATCAGGTCAAGTACGCATCCCCCTCACAACCCGATGACGAATCGGTGGAACGCACGATCCTGGTCACGCCACCCAGCACACCCGAACTGCCGGCGGCGACCGTCAAGGGTCTGACCGGCAGCGTGATCAATCCCATCCAGTTCCCCGAGGGCATCCGGGTGGTGGTGGCGCCTTACCCGGGGATCCTCGCGGGTGACGATCTGCTGGTGTATGGCACACGCACCGGGTTGGGCAGTGGGCAGAACAAAAACACGGTCCAGTATTTGCGCATCGACCAGGCGATGATCGACAGCGGCCGGATCGAGGTGCCGATGCCGCTACAGTGGTTGCTCGACAATCAGGGCGGCGCCGTCAGCCTGCGCTATCAGTATGCCCGTGACGATGGGGCCGGATCCGGCGAAACCCTGGAACTGACGATTCGCGAACCGCTGGTGTTGCCGACACCCACGGTGGACAACAGCGTGGTCACCGAGGGCCGCGACGAGTTGAACCCGATCACTGCCATCAATGGTGCCTTTATCAGCGTTCCGCCGAGCGCGACCATCGGTGACGATGACTCAGTCATCGCCCATTGGAAAGGCTTCGGGGCCGAGGGCTCGTATGACGCGGTGGATCCTGCTCAGACCAACCCATTGAAATTCAAGGTGCCTTCGACGGCCTTACCGCCAAACTTCGGCAAGACGGTGGAAGTGACGTATAGCGTTTCCGGCCAGGTGGCCCAGCCCCCGTTGCAGTTGTTCGTGCGTGAGCTGACCAGTCATCCGGCGATTACCTGCGAAGGCGCCCAGGTCGGCTCGCCGGCGACCCTGAGATTGTCCGCTATTCCCCCCGGCGGTGCGTTGTTGAGCCTGGGGCTTTGGTCGTTCATTTCAACGGCCCAAAGCGTGCGCCTGTGGTTGACCTCCAGCGCTATAGCCGAGCGCGACATCATTGCCGTGCGCCAGGTACTGCCCGCCGAGACGACTTCGGGGGTCACGGCGCGCCTGACGACCACGCACCTGGCGGGAATCCCGGTTAATTCACTGTTCACTCTGCGGGCGAGTGTCAGTTTTGATGGCGGGCACTCGACCGTGGTGTTTAAAAATCCGTTGCAGTTGAAGTTGTTGGATTGATTCGCACAAGTGGTCCGCCCCATCCATGACCCTGGGAAGACTGAATCATGAGCAAGATGTCACTGACACAGTTAATTGCCAATATGCAGGGAAAGTCCCTGACCTATGGTTGGGATGCTTTGGTGCTTTACGATCAACGTAAGACCAATGAATTGCTTTTCCAACTTTATGTCGAGCGGATCAATAGCGAAAATGGTTACATCGAACCTCTGTCAATGGTTGCGGGTTGGGATGACGGTGCCTACAAGGAAATTATTCATGACCTGAAGCTAAGTGCCCCGCGTTTGTCTTTTGAAAATGCCAAGCCCAACCTACCGGCCAAGGCAAGACTTACCCTGGATATGATTGGCGGTATGATAGTCAGTGCTCGGAAACTGCCTGGCATGCCTTTTTATATTTCCAGATTGCTGAAGATCCTACCCGTGGGTGGACCGCAGCTGTGGATGGACCAGCCAGTGACCAAGGCGGTAGTCGATGGGTTAGGAGAAGTGCTGATTGATCTGAACAATGCCGATAACTTTCAGGCCAATTTTGTGCTGGGCGGTCTCGCAATGGAGGAGGTGGGCGCCCGCTTTAAAGAATATTTTGCAAAAATAATTCCCTCAGATCAGAAAATTTTCCCCTTAGGTCGCTTGGATGGACAATCAAACGACATTTTGACTCCACAGAACTTCCAAGTAAGAGTCATGAAGTCAGATCCTCTTGCATTGTTGGGGGATGTGCAATATGGCGATGGCGCAATAATGCTGTTCATTACTTTAAAGGGAGGGAGTGATGGCCCACGATTCCCTGGTGAAAAAGATATATATCTGATTCCTACGGATGGTGGCGGACATAAATTCACTGGGACGTTGCTGCTCTCCAGCAGGATTCTGATGGAGAAAATTGTAAAACCTGCCGTTGAGAGAGGTATTGGTAGCGGGTTAGCACTGATTAGCATTAATTTGAGTCATGAAATTGCATATGGCTTGAAGGCCTCCGCCGGCGGAGGCAATGTGAGCGACAACCGTGTCACCTACCATTATTGGCAGGGGGGGGCGAACTGGGGATTTCAACATTCAGCGTATTCGACTTTGGATCCATTTCCCTATGATTTCACGTCAGGCTCAGGTTTGATGATAGCGTTTAAAGAAGGAGATATAGCTGTTAGTTGGGCGGGTATAAAAACGGGACGATGCAGTGTGAAGACGTTCACTATGAGTGGTCCAAGCGTTTTTGATTTTTCTTACAGTTATAACATGGAAAAGAAATTTTCCGTAGCGCTAGATCCCCAAAGCAATTATGTGGTGTTGGGCTCGCCAGTCACTGTTCGTGACAGCTTTGGCGCATCGTTCAGTGCAAAGCCAAGTCCGGCCTGGAATCAAGATGGCGAAGCGACGACACGGTCCTTCGTCATTGGCAAGGCGCGCGCATTGGTTCAGGGCTTGCTCAATAAAATTGAAATTCCAGCCATTAATACTTTCCTTCTGAGAAATCTTTTATTCCCCGGCGGCAACTTTCTGCATCTGAGCGAAGCATTCGTCCCGGGCGATCTTGCCCTGTTTGGTCAAGTCGATGTGCCACGGACGAGCATACAGCTGTTGCCGGCCAAATCGACGGTTGAGGCCGGTAGCGGTTTTCAATTCAATCTGACCCCTGTGCCGAGCAGCGTCACTTGGACAGCTCGGGATATCGATGGTCGTGATTTGTTACCGGACGTTATCAGTTCGAGTGGTTATTTTACCGCACCGTCCCAAGATCAACTGCCGGAAGGTTTTCTAACCATTGTCGTTACCGCACAGGGCACTCTGGGTGGAGTGCCGCTGCGAAGCTCTGCACTGGTCGTGGTGGTTGGCAGCATGATTCTGACTAACCCGCTTTACGACAGTTGTGACCCCGGTGAGACCAAACAATTGTCTGCCGAGTCTCTGAGTGGCGGTGTGCTCGAGTGGGAAATCCTGACACCACAGTGGGGCTCGAGACTGGACAGGGTTGAGGGTAGTCCAAACAGCCGTGTTTATACAGCGGGAGGTAGCTTGGATCGTGATACCCCATTTTCCTTGGACAAAATAGAAGTCAAGCAAGTCTCCAATGGTCAACTGAGTCATCTGCATATTCTGATTCATAACCAGGCTCCCAGAACGCCATTGTGGATCTCGGAGGGGAGCGATCCGGCGACGGGCATCGTGCAATTTGAATTAAGAGGTGTGGGGGGACCGATTGACCCGGCCCGGGTGACTTGGAAGCTGCTTGGCGGACCCGGCACATTCGATGAACGAACCGGGATCTATCGGCAGCCTGAATCCGTAGCGGCGAATAGCTTTATCGTGGTGTCTGGCACGGTCCCCGACGACTTTCGGGATGCGCACGCAGTCGCGGCAGTTCCATTGCCGCTCAGCAAGTATGTGGATTTATTGGAAAACCTTCAGAAAGAAGTGCCGTCTTTGTATCCCCCGCCTTCGCCTCCGACCGGCTTTCGATTGGAACACAATAATTATTACCCGATTATCTTGCAGTGGGATGCTTCTCCCGACGCTGTTAAATATCGGATTTATCGCTGGTTCGTTCCTGTCGCCGATGTCAAGGGGAACGAATATGTAGCAAATATTAAAGGCTACAACCGCTTTCATCTTCGGGCGGTGGATGCTGCGGGGCAGTTATCGGAGCGAACGCCCTATGTTTACTTTTTTCCGCCAGGTTATGTCGCCAGTGATGACGGTGACCATCTCGCGGAACAGTAGCGATGGGTATGCAAAGCAGAAGTAAGAGTTAAAGACCTATCATTCTGATTAGTCGGTCCCCAGCAGTGATGCCGATTTATCTATTGTGAAGCTTTCACTGGTCCGTCGTACCCGGCGGGTTAACTGGTTTTCTTGATTATTGGAGTGGGTGCCATGAGTAAGTTAACGCTTTCGCAACTGGTTAGTCATATGCAAGATAGGTCCCTGACATACGGATGGGACGCTCTGACTCTTTATGATCAACGTAAAGCCAATGAACTTCTATTGCAGCTTTATATTGAGCGTTTCAATAGCGAAACTGGTTACATCGAGCCTTTGACCATGCTCGCGCCGTGGGGCGACGGTGATTTCGTGGAACATATCTATGGGCTGAAATTAAGTTCGCCACTTTTGTCTTTCGAAAATGCCGATCCCAGTCTTCCAGCCAAAGCGCGGCTGACCATGGATATGATCGGCGGTATGATCGTCAGCACCAAAAAGTATGCAGGTGGTACGCTCTTTGTATCGCGTATTTTGAAAGTTATGCCCGCTGGTGGCCCGAAACTGTGGATGGATCAGCCAGTGACCAAAGCCACAGTCAGCGAACTGGGAGATGTGCTAATCGATATAGCGAATGCCGATACATTTGTGGCGAATTTCGTTATCGGCTCTCTGGCAATGGAAACTGTTGGACTGCATTTTAAAGATTATTTTGAAAACAATATTCCTGACGAGCAGAAGGTGTTTCCCCTAGGTCGTTTGGAGGGTGAGCTCAATGGTGTTCTTACTCCGAAAAATTTTGAAATAAGAACCATGAAGTCCACGCCAAACGCCGTGTTGGGCGATGAGCAGTATGGTGACGGTGCGATAATGTTATTTATCACACTTAAAGACGGTGAGAACGGAAAAGGTTATCCCAATGAAAGTTCTCTGTATTTGATTCCGGCAGATGACGGCGGTAATAGATATACGGGAGTCATGCTGCTTTCGAGCCGGGTGCTCTTCGATAAAATAATGCGTGATCCGGCGGCGGCAGATATCGGTTATGGCATTCGCTTTCTTGATTACACACCCGAAAACGGCGGAGGGAGTGAGATTGGTTGGAGCCTGCGCGGGGCAGCAGGAGGAATTGATCTTGAATTTGTTCATGATTACAGAGTACGTTCTGATGATTTTCCCGCACAATTCAAGGCAAATCTTTATTCCCACTTCAAGGTTGATGACGGTGGCCCAGCCCTCACTATCAAGGGCGGTGGTACACGTATTGAATTTATCTGGAATAAAACCTATACCACCCGGTTCAGCCGAGTGATTCACTACCAATGGCCTCATGGGGATGATTGGGAATATGGCGATCTGACGTTTGTCTGCAATTACAGCGTCATTTTTGATATTGTATTGAATAAGGAAACCGGTGTTGTTGACTTCAGCCGGAATGAACAATCCTCAAACTTTCGCATGGCGGTAACTGGATTTGAGCATCTGTTCGATATGGTATGGGAAGGGATCAATATGATCCCTAAAATCGAGGAATTCTTTCGGCCGAAGTTACTTGAGATTCTCAAGGAGTTGTCGACTCCTACCATTGATACCTTCTTGCTGCGAAATTTGCTTTTCCCTGGCCACAATGCCCTGCACTTGACTGAGGCGTTCGTTCCTGGAGACCTCGCGGTATTCGGAGAAATTGATCCGCTGCGCACAAGCGTAGTGCTTTCGCCTTCTAACACTTTGATTGAAGCAGCTGGTGGACTTCAATTCCGATTGTCTCCTGAGCCGACCAGCGTCCGATGGACTGCGCGCGATGTTGATGGGCAGATTTCAATGACCGAAGCCATTAGTCCGAGTGGTTACTTTACGGCTCCGGACGCGAGTCAACTACCCGATGGATTTCTCGCCGTCGTAGTGACTGCCGAAGGAACTTTGAACGGATTGCCCGTGAAAAGCTCTGCTTTGGTCACCGTAGTCAGCAGCGCGATCGTAGCCAACCCGATTTATGAATCCGGTGATCCTGGAAAGGAAACTACCTTTACTGCCCAGTCGGTAAAGGGCGGAGTCTTGGAGTGGAAAATTCTTACTCCGCAGTGGGGCTCCACTTTGAAGCCAGTGGCCGGCGAGCCCAACCATCGTGTGCACACCGCAGGTCGCGGTGGCACCGATCCAAGCGTTCCTTTTTACATGGACATAATCGAAGTCAAGCAAACCGCCGGTGGGGTGACGACTACTGCTTATTTCCATTTCCTTATCACCGCCCGGCCAGTCGGTACGACCATGTGGATCTCTGATGACAGCGATCCTGCCAGCGGTACCGTACAGTTTGAACTCAGGAGGCAAGACGGTACCCCTGTGGATCCTTCTCGCGTGACTTGGCGTTTCCTGGGGGGCGCAGGAACTTTCGACGAGCAGACTGGTGTTTATCGCCAGCCTGACTTTGTACCTCCAGGAAGCTTGGCCGTGGTCTCGGGCACTGTACCAGGTGAGCTTTATGACACTCATGCGCTGGCCGCAGTCCCATTGCCGCTCGAAAAATATGTCGAACTGATAGGTACTCTGGGCAGAACTTTGCGTGCCGGTTGATCCAGGCTACGGGGGCTTCGCTGTCCTTAATTTTCACAGCACTGCATACCATTAAAGGTTGAAAGTCATGACTACTTATTCATTGGCTGCACTGGCTAACAGGATGAAAGGCAGGTCCGTCACGCTGGGTTGGGACGCCGTGGTCTTTATGAATCGGGCCAAGGTCAATAGCTTGTTGGAGCAGCAGTACATTACCCGCTTCAATAGTGGAAGTTTTTTGAAGCGTATTTTTGGGGCTGTCAATATGGTTCCGGATAACAGCGAATATCTGGAAGTGAGTGGCTTGATACTTAGCCACCCCCGCCTTAGCTTTGAAAAAGCCTCCCTCCGAAATTCGCGCGCGACTGCGACCATGGATATTGTCGCGGGTACCGTATCTTATATACGTAAAGGTTCCAATCAAGTGCCCGCAGCAGTACTTTACAGTTATGTGGTCAGTGCTCATCAAGGTTATAAGCTGACCATGGATGTGGATCTGGCGGCCAGTCGCGGTACGGTCAATGAACAGGGTAGGGTCATTGTCGATATCGGTGATGGGTACAATTGCAGTTGTAATTTGGTTAATAATGACCGGTCTCGGGAGGAACTCGGAAACTTCTTCAAGGAATTGTTTCTTGAGCAGAAACCTGAAGACAGGATATATGAGCTTGGGATGCTCGACTTGCGCGATGTCGATCTTCTGGCGCCACGCTCCTTCCTGATTCGCACCATGGCTACAGAGGAGGGAAAGAATCGGGATTCCGACGATTACGGTGAGGGAGCGGTGGTGTTATTTGTCAGGACCAAGGGCAATCCGAATGAAGGCGGCGACCCTAATGAACTCGCAGTGGATTATTTGATTCCCGATGATCGGCATCCGACGACGGGTAAAGCGTTGTACTCGGGGTCCCTGGTGTTGTCCAGTCGGGTGGTGTTTGATTGGTATGTGCGGGAGGCCATTCAAAGACAGATAGGGGGACATTTAAGGTTGGTTGCGTCAGATTCAAATGATTTGGCCAAAACTTTGATAGCAGCGGTGGGCGAGTTTGATCTTCCAGGTTTTGAACTTAGATGGCACTCGGACGCTTATCATTCTCATACTCTGCGCAATGACGGACCATTGCGATTCAAATTGACTGATCCTGATCCGCAAAAAGCATTTCGAGTGGTTGCAAATGAAAATCATGATCTTGAGTTGTCTCTGGAGGGGCCAAGATTATTGCCGTTTCATCTGCACAATTGGTTTTGGGCGCTTCCAGACAACCATAAATATTGGAATGCATTGGCGACTGCCAAGGTGCAGGCTGTTTTTACACCGGAGCTTTCATCTGGATTAAATTATGTAACCTTTGAGCAAAAAGCCGATCCACTTGTCCAGTTCAGCGGCAACTGGGATCCTCAAAGCATGATAGATTCGCCCTACGACGATTATCTGCTTCGACAACTCGATACTAAGCTCAAACCCTCATTCCTAGACGCATTGAAGGTATTCAAATCATTGGATTTGCCTGGTCTCAATGTCCTCGCCATCAGCAACCTGCTATTTCCTGAACGCAACGCCCTGCAACTAACCGAGGCCCGTTTGCCGGGCGACCTGCTAATGGTCGGGCACATCGATCCAAAAGAAACAACTTTCACTCTCGACCCTTTATTGCCAGTGGTAAAGGCAGGTGACAAGCAGACGTTCGAGATTCGACAGTTGAGCTACAGGTCCTCGAATGTTCAATGGAGCGTACGCAGTGTGGACGGCAGTCGAGCACTGGGCGTCATTAACAATAATGGCGAATATGAAGCCCCCGCCGTCCACCTGCTCGATGGCAGTGCCATACGCAACGTAGTCACCGCCACCTACACCGATCCGGACACCGGTAAGGAAGTCACAGCTTCGGCCTTGGTAGTCGTTGTGCTGACCAGCGTTGTAGTAACGCCTTCGATGTCGCTGATCCCGATGATCGATCGCCGTGATGTGCGGCTCCAGGCTACCTCATTGGGCGCCGGACCATTCCGCTGGACGCCGCGTAGCGATGTCGGTTCGCTACAGGCCAATGGTGCCGAGGCCGTCTACACACCGCCATCTTCGGACCTGCCGGATGGCACATTGGAGGCGGTGTTGATCGATGTCGAGGATACCAGCACTGGCGAGAAAGCCGTGGCTACCGTCTTGCTGCGTCAAGGTAATTTCGCATTGAACATGTCGCCGGCCCTACATCCTGGTTTGCAGCCCGATGGTACTGCATTGTTGAAACCACCAAGTCCTTATCGCCCCGAGCAGTTCACGTGGGAAGTCGTGGCCGGGGAGGGCAGCATCGACCCGCAAACCGGTTTATTCACCGCTCCGTCGACGATTACGCTGCCTTATAGCGTGGTGAGAATCGGCGTTTCGGAAGAGTTCTATGATCACTTCGGCTACAGCATCATTCACTTGTCCGAGCATGCCAGGCAGTCGCAATGGCACGCCCTGGATACCTTCGATTTCGAAGTCAGCACCTACCCTCCAACGGTGTATGCCAATGGCTTGCAACAGGCCAAGGTGATGGTGCGGGTCCAGCCTGCTGGTGATGGAGAGTTGTCGGAGAGTGAAATCGAGAGCATCAAACTGGTCTCGGCAGAACAGAAAATCCCGTTGCCGGAAGTCGGTGAAGACGGAGTACCTGAAGGTAATAAATGGTATTACACCGAGTCCGAGAATATCTATGAGCGGTACCCTCATCCCACACTGAGTCAGGAGGATCCTCCAAAAAGACCGAAGGGCATGGTGGTCAAGGAATTCTTTGTCCAATGCCATAAGGTTGAAGACCTGCGCGTTGCAGCTATGTTACGTAGCGACAACTATGAAACGTTCTATTCCAACCCGGGATCGGAAGGCGATGCGGACCGTAAGGTCATCAATCTGCATGCTGTTGAACCGCCGGAAGCCGGCACCAGTGGAGGGGTACTTTTAACCTTTGGTGACAAAGGGCCGACGCGTGTCGATGGTGATGAGGACGATGAAAAAGATCTGACCACCCTAGATTACTACTATTTGAAGCTACTGATTAACCAAAGACAGGTACCTATAAAGAAAATTCAGTTTGTCGGCAATTCAAGTATGGTGAAGTGGGAAAGTGACACCACGCTTGAGGATATCCATAGCATTACCGGATATGCCATCGCCAATGACCGGGATAATCAGGGAAAAATAATTCTGCATACCGATGAAATTCTCAAGAGGCGTTTGGTTGGCCAAGTCAATGCACCAGAAGAAACGGTTAGAGATGATTCTGATGTGCCGATAGGCGAAGTGCTGTTCAGTTTACAGCGGCGTGAGTATTGGCGCTATGACCGTTATGCCAAGTCCGACTTTGATAAGCCGTTGGATGTTATCGTATTTGACAAATATGGCAACAGGCACAGTGTGAAAATCGGCTTCGACGGAACTAATCGAAACAAACTCGCGATAGTTGGGCAATTCTAGAGGTATACGGCACGACCTATTACAAGTCGCACCGTTTAAATATTCCGCAGCTACAGGAGAAGCACCATGTCCACCTCAACAACTATCCACTCCAACGCCTTCAACTTCCTGAGCTTCATCCTGAACCAAGTAGACCCGCGAACCGGGCAATACACGTGCGCTATCTCCCTGCCCGAACTCAAGGCCAATGATCTCAACGGCCCGGTCGTACCGCTGCAATTGAACTTCAATCCGCTCAACGCTACCGACAGTGGTTTTGGCAAGGGCTGGAACCTGCAACTTTCGCAATACGATCCGAACCGGCGGATCCTCTCGTTGTACACCGGGGAAACCTTCAAGGCCTACCCCGGGCCCGATGGCATGGAGATCCCGGAGAAGAAGCTCGACTCCTTTCATTTCCACGACCTGGGCAATCAACGCTACCGGGTCGAGCATAAATCCGGATTGGTGGAGATCCTCCAGGTGGGGCAGGGCCAGTTCGCCATGCCGGTGGAAATGCGCTCGCCCCAAGGCCATGGCGTGACCCTGGAATACACCCCCTTCGGTACCGACCCGTTGCTGAGCAAGGTCCGCAACGCCGACCTCACCGAGCTGATGAGCCTGGAGCGCAGTGGCAACACCCTGAAGGTCAAGCTGCACCCCGGCAGCAAGTACGAAGCGTTGTTCGTGCTGAATATTCTGGGGGGCGAGACAAAAAGCATCGTCCTGCCCACCGAGGACCAGGCGTCCTGGCGTTTCGAGTACATCCCGCTGAGCGGTCTGACCTTGCTCAAGGAGGTCCATACCCCCACCGGCGGCCATGAAACGGTTAGCTATTCCGGTTCGCCACATGCGTTTCCCGGACTGGGCGACCGGACATTACCCCGGGTGCATTCGCACACCCGTGATCCGGGATTCGACCAGCCGCCCATCGAAACCCATTACGAGTACGACCGCACCGGCAATAACTTTCTCGGTTACGGCAGCGGCGTGACCTGGAGCGATGATGGCCTGGACAACCTTTATCACGACAACGTGATCAGAAACTACCAGTACGAAACCCGGGAAATTCTTTGGGACGCGGTCGCCGAGAAACCGATACGGACCACTCGCCGGGTGTTCAACCGGTTTCATCTGTTGGTGCTCGAAGAAGTCCTGCAAAAGGCCGGCAGCGCCAACGGGGATGACACCTTGTTGGTGACTGAGAACGAGTACCACGTCAATCCGCTGGACGACTTCAAGGATCAACCTAACTATTTTCAACTGCCCAAGCGCGTGACGCAGACCTGGCGCCATGCCGCTGCCACCGTGCCGCGGCGCGAAGAGGTGGTCACCACCACCTATGACGATTTCGGCAACCTGCTGGAGCAGGTCAATGCCAATGGCGTGACTGAAACCAGCAGTTGGTACCTCGCCGGCGGCGAGGATGGCTGTCCGGCCGATCCGCAGGGTTTCGTGCGCAATATCAAAAGCAAGACCATTACCCCGGCGCCCTCGGGTTACGGTGCCGCACCGACTTTGCAGACCCGTTATCGCTACGCCGAATACCCCGGCCTCACGGGCACGCCGCCCTGGTTGGCCTTAAGCGAGGAAAACCTGTTCGAGGGTGATCAGGTTCGGCAACAGAGCGCCTTCACCTACATCAATGCGCCGGACGATGCCTTCGAACACGGGCGCAAGTTGCAGGATAAGGTGACCCTCAACGGCCTGGCGACTACCACCGACTACGTCTACAGCAAGACCCGCAACGCCCGCGCCGATGAAACCGTACTGCACACCGTCAACACCGTGCGGGGTTTTGACGGCGAGGAAAAGACGATTCGCCTGGAGCATTCACTGCTCAATGGCGAGCCGCTGCTCAGCCGTGATGACAACGATGTGGCGATTGCCACCGAATATGACCTGCTCGGTCGCGCGACCAAGGAAACCGTGGCCCCGGACACCCCCTACGAGGCCAGTCGTACCTACAGCTACACCCTGGTCAACGCGGTGGGCCAGCAGGCCCAGCAAAGCGCCATCGACGTCAAGGGGGTCGAGACCATCAGTTGGCTCGACGGGCACAACCGGGTGCTCAAGGAAACCCGTCGCGATGCCGATGGGCTGGGCGGCAACCCACAGGCGTTCCGCGAGATATACCGGGCGAGCTACAACCAGCTCGAACAGATGACCAGCGAAACCGTGATCGACTGGGAGCGCGGCAAGGACGTGCCGCTCACCAGCCTCTTCAACTATGACGACTGGGGGGAACAGCGCAGTGTGATCCGCCCCGATGGGGTCGAGGAACACGAGGTCACCGACCCCATTCACCGCACCACCACGCAATGGCTCGAGGGCCAGGGCAAGACCGTCACCACCAACAACCTGTTCGACAAGCCCGACAGCGTCAAGCGCATCGACTGCAATGAGCAGCAGATCAGCGAGCATGCGTACCATTACGACGGGCTGGGGCGCACCGCCGAGGAATACGACGCGGCCGGCAACTGGACCCGTTATGAATATGATGCGTTCGACCGGATGACCAAGACCCTGTTGCCGGACAGCACCGAGGTCGAGCGCAAGTATGCGCTCCACAGCAGCGAAGACCTGCCGGTGGAGATCAATGTCAATGGAGCGGTGCTCGGTGAGCAGGTCTTCGATGGCCTGGACCGGATGATCAAGTCGATTACCGGCGGGCGCGTAAGCGTCTATACCTTCGATCCGGGGCAACGCCAGCCGAAAAGCGTCAAGCGCCCCAGCGGTTTGGAAACTGCCTATGTCTACCGGCCGGAACTCGGCGAAGACCCGGAGCAGCGGATCGCCGTGGAAAGCACCGCGAACTACAGCTATGACGCGCAAAATGCCCGGCTGCTGAGCACTGAGGAGCAGGATCCGCAAGGCAACACCCATCGGTTGGTCCGCTCATACTTCAGCACCGGCGAAATAAAAAGCGAAAGCCGCGAACAGACCGGCCAGCCAACGCGGGTCATGCACTACGAGTACAGCCGCCAGGCGCGCCTGGTCAGCTACACCGATGTGCTCGAACAAACCCAGTCCTATGAGTACGACGATCATGCCCGGCTGATCGCCACCGAGCTGGGCACCACCCGTTCGACCTTTACCTACGACGATTGGGGGCAGCTCCAGGACATCGAGACCGTCGATGGCGGGCAGACATTGAACACTCATCTGGAGTACGACGATTTTGGTCGGGAGGTGCTGCGCCGTTTCGACTTGGGCGGTGGCGTGGTCCAGACCCTGACCCAGGTGTACGATGAGGTCGACCGGCTGACGCAGCGGACCCTGGTGCAGGGCAGCGAGACCTTGCGCGATGAAACCTACAGCTACGATATGCGTGGACGATTGGTGGAGTACGCCTGCACCGGTAGCCAGGCGCCGGAAGATCCCTACGGCAAGATCATCCGCAGCCAGATGTTCGGCTTTGACGCCCAGGACAACCTGGACTTTGTCGAAACCACGTTCGACGGCGGGAGCAACGCCAGTTACTACGAGTACGATAATCTGGATGATCCCTGCCAACTGACGGCGATCACCAATACCTTCCAACCGGATTACCCGGCGCGACTGGAGTTCACTTATGACGCCGATGGCAACCTGCTGCAGGACGAGGCCGGGCGCATCCTCGAGTACGACAGCCTGGGGCGGTTGATCAGTGTCAGCGCTTTGTCCGGCGAGGCGCCCAGCGATTATCGCTACGATTCGCTGGATACCTTGAGCGAAAACAGCTCAGCGGGCGCCAATGAGTCACGGTTTTATCGGGACGGGGAACTGGCCAATCAGTTGGTTGGTGCCGAGGGCAGTACGTTTGTGCGTGCCGCAGGCATGGTGCTCGCCGAGCAGGCTGAAAGCGGGGGAAAGCCGTTACTGTTGGTCGTGGATGACAAGAACAGCGTACTGCGCGAAGTGAGTGGAGCAGCGGTCAACGATATTGCCTACAGCGCATATGGCCAGGAAAGCGCCGGGCACGCGATGGACACTTCGCTGGGGTTCAATGGCGAGCGGCGCGAGAAACATACTGGGCGTTATTTGCTGGGGAATGGTTATCGGGCTTATAGCCCTGTGTTGAGGCGCTTTAATAATCCGGATAATTTGAGCCCGTTTGATGAGGGAGGGGTTAATGCGTATGCCTATTGTGAGGGGGATCCGGTCAATAACATTGATCCAAATGGACACTTTGCGGCATTTGGAGCTCTGTTATCCGTTGTAGGCGCTGGTGCGCTGATTTCTTCCTTCGTAGTGGAAGATAAAACCGCCAAAACTATTTTACGTGTGGGAGGGGTCGTTCTACTGGCTTTCGGGGTAACAGGTTTGGGGTTGGGTGCTATTCAAAAAAATAGCTTTCCTGTGGCTAGAGAGGTCAGGCCAAGGAAGGGAGTAAGCGATAGGGTTATTAGATTGGCTAGGAGAATTGATAAGGATATTGCCGCCCCGTCTGCCGCTAGAATTAAAGAGCCAACGAGATCGCTTTCGTTTTCTGGACGCGGAGCTGAGGTTGCAGAAGTGGCACCACGAAGGAACAGTGCTTCTAACATTTCCCCACGAGCAAGTATCGGAAGCGAAGTGAGTGACATTCGCCGAGCAGGTAGCGCACCACAGTTAAACGGGGAGAACTGGATGGTAGGAAAAAACTCAGGCGAACGCGCTCAAGAAAAATTTTACATAGAAAGCAAACTGTACGGGCTGAGATTCGTATGACAGCCGCAATGAAACCGGAGGACTACGGTACTCCGGTTTCATTGGTCTCTTACTTTTCCCAACGCACATACTCAGCTTGAAACGTCATTCCCATCCTCTGCGGAATACCATCCTCTCCCGCATTGCTGAAATTTCCCACAACAAATGTCGTCCTCTCCGGCATCGACCTGTAAGAGAAATCCTTAAAGTCCGCCCCGCAATTCATCGGGGCTTCAGGCGATAGCCGCAAGTCCCGAGTTTGCCCGTTAACGCCTGCTCAAGCCGAATCCAAGGCACAGGGCCGGTCTACGAAATACTTGCGCGCACCGCCGTTCGTACGGGGTTGTGGCGCGAGAAAACTCTACTTTTTCCCTACAGGTTCGATCCTCCATGAAGCAATCCCTTTTGGCACTTCCCCTTGGGCTAGTACTCGGCATGGCCGCCTCTTCGGCCTTTGCCACCACCGGCACCATCAACTTCGAGGGGATGATCACCGACATCACCTGTCCGATCGAAATCATCAACCCGGAAACCGGCGCGCCGGGCAACCTGGTGCGTCTGGGCCGGGTTGCCAGCAGCCAGTTCGCGACCATCGGCGATGAAGCCGGGCACCGTGACTTCGCCATGCGTGTCACCCCAGGCGCTGGCTGCACTGCCCCGACCAATGCCACCGTCAAGTTCACCGGCGTGCACGGTGCCACTGGCGCCGGCAACACCCTACATGCCCTGCGTTCGGGCACCGGTTATGCCCGTGGTATCGGTCTTGCGATCATGGACAACAAGGGTGCGCTGATCGGCTACGGCGCCGAGTCGGCCGACTACCCACTGGATGACACGTCCCCTACCGATATGCGCTTCACCGCGGCCTACAAATCCACCGCAGGGTCGGTCACCACCGGTGCCGCCCAGGTTGAAGTTGCCTTTATCGTCAACATCACCTGATCTGCATCCCCCGGCGTCAGCCGGGGGGGCCTCGGTAAGCGCCTGGGTACTCTTGGAGTGCCCAGGCCCAAGGTATCCGTTTTATGTACAGCCTGAGCACCCCCTCCGTTTTTTTTAAAACGATCCGCGCCTGCCTACTGGTTCTCGCACTGATCGTCCAGATTCCCGCCAGCCAGGCGGCCTTGAGCATCAACGGCACACGCCTGGTGTTCACCAGTGAACAGCGCAGTGCCGCATTGATCGTCAGCAACCCCAGCCAGCAGACCTATGCCGTGCAAACCTGGGTCAATACCGAGAGTGACGACACCACCACCGCCGTGCCGCTTATCGCTTCGCCGCCGTTGTTCCGCCTGGATCCGGGTAAGGAACAGCAGGTGCAGATCAACCGCCTGCCCAACGATTTGCCCGAGGATCGCGAGTCGCTGTTCTTCTTCAATGTCCAGGAAATTCCCCAGGCTGAGAACACGCAATCCAATGTGTTGAATATCGCCCTACGTACGCGAATCAAGGTGTTCCATCGCCCCGCCGGGCTTACGCAGAACCCGACGCTGCGCCTCAAGGACTTGCAATGGTCGATCAGGCAAGTCGAGGGCAAAACGCATTTGTGGGTGGACAATCCGAGCCCGTTCCATGTGTCTTTCCTGCGCATCGAAGTCAAGGGCAATGGCCAGCAACAGGCCTTCAGCAGCCCGGCCATGGCCTATCCGTTCTCCAGCCAGTCCTACCCGTTGGAAGGGATCAAGCCGGCCGCCGGACTGCAGGTGAGTTTCTCGACCGTGGACGACTATGGCGCGCATGTCAGCTCGGCGCCCATGGCGATCCAACTGCTTCCCTGACACGCCCCCGCACGACTATCGCTGGAAGACCACCATGACCCATGTACTTGCCCGCCGCCGGCCCTTGCGCCAGCGGCTCGCCCCTCTGTTTGTCCTTGGCGGAGCCGTTGGCGGGTTCGACGCCAAGCCCGCATCGGCGACCCAGGCGCTTGAATTCCAGTCTGGCTTCATGCATCAGGGCGGCACCGCCGGCACCCTGGCCCTTGAAGCCTTGACCCAGGGCCAGGCGCTCGCTCCGGGGCGCTATCGGGTGGCTGTCCAGATCAACCGCCATTACATCGGTGAGCGGGAACTGGATTTCAGTCGCGATCCCGACCAGCAAAGCCTCTCGCCTTGTCTGGATGCGGGGCTGCTGGAGCAGCTGGGTGTCAGGCTCGAGAGCCTGGTCTTGCCCCAGGACGCCAAATGTCTGGATCTACGGGCATTGATTGCCGATGCCCGCGTCGAGTTCGATGCCGGCAAGTTGTTGCTGTCGCTCTCGGTGCCGCAGATCGCCATGCGCCGTGACAGGATCGGACAGGTCGATCCCGAGCAGTGGGATGCCGGTATCAACGCGGCGTTCGTCAACTACCAGGTATCCGCCCAGCAAGGCACCAGTCGCTATCGCGGTTCTACCAGCAGCGATGACCTGTACCTCAACAGCGGCCTCAACCTGGGCGCCTGGCGATTGCGCAGCAATCATGCACTGCACCAGAACACCGACGGCCAGCGCGAATGGACCCAGGCTTATACCTATGCCCAGCGCGACCTGCCCGGCACCCGGGCCAACTTGACCCTGGGCAAGACCTTCACTGGCGGCGAGATTTTTCGCAGTGTGCCGATCACCGGGATGGTCGTTGCCTCCGACATGGGCATGCTGCCCGACCTGCAGCAGGGCTACGCGCCGATCATTCGCGGCGTGGCCCAGGCGCGCTCCAAGCTGGAAATCAAGCAGAACGGCTACCCGATCTACTCCACCTATGTCAGCGCCGGCCCCTATGAGATCGACGACCTGAGCACCGCTGGCGGCAGCGGCGAGCTGGAAGTGGTGTTGACCGCCGACGACGGGCAGGTCCAGCGTTTTATCCAACCCTATGCCACCTTGGGCAACTTGCTGCGCGAAGGGGTCTGGCGCTACAGCGCGACCCTGGGGCGTTATTCGGCCGCCAGCGGCCAGGACGATCCCTTGCTCTGGCAGGGCACCCTGGCCCTGGGCAGTGCCTGGAACACCACCTGGTATGGCGGGGTGATGGGCAGTGATTTCTACCGGGCCGGCAACCTGGGCCTGGCCCGGGACTGGGGCGGCCTTGGCGCCCTGGCCTTCGACCTCACCCATTCCAGCGCCGAGTCGGGACGTGGTGAGGGTGTGCAGGGCATGAGCTACGCGCTGAAATACAGCAAGGCCTTCCAGACCAGCACCAGTCTGCGTTTCGCCGGTTATCGCTACTCCACCGAAGGTTATCGGGATTTCGACGAAAGCGTGCGTGAGCGCAACCGCGACGGCAAGTTCGCCGGTAGCCGGCGTAGCCGCCTGGAAGCCGCGGTATTCCAGGACCTGGGGCGAACCAGCTCGGTCAACCTGACCCTCTCGCAAGATGATTACTGGGGCAATAACCCGCAACAGCGCCAGTTCCAGTTCAACCTCAGTACCCAGCACCGCAAGGTCAGCTACAACCTGTTCGCCTCGCAGTCCCTGAGCGATGAACGCAACGGCAGTCGCCGACAGGCCGGTTTGAGTATTTCCTTTCCCTTGGACTTCGGTCATTCGAACACCGCGACCCTGGGCTTCCAGGACAATGCCGGTCGCTACAGCCAGACCGCGCGCCTGACCGGCAGCGCCGATCAGAACCGGCTCAGCTATAGCACTGCGCTGAGCAACAGCGACGACAACCAGCGCTCGGCGACCTTGGCCCTCGGTTATCAAGCGCCCTTCGGCAGCGTGGGCGGAGGCTACACCCAGGGCAACGGCTATCGCAGCCTCTCACTGAATGCCAGTGGTGCGCTCCTGCTGCATGGCGATGGCCTTGAATGGGGTCCCTACCTAGGCGAAACCATGGGCTTGGTGGTGGTGCCCGACACCCCGGGCGTCGGCGTACTGAATGCCACCGGCGTGCGCACCAACGCCCAGGGCTACGCCCTGGCCCCGCATCTGCGTCCTTACCGGCAGAACCAGGTGGTGCTGCAAACCGATCAACTGGATCCGGAGGTAGAGATCGACAACGGCGTGACCCATGTAGTGCCCCGACGCGGCGCCGTGGTCAAGGCCGCCTTTACTGCGCGCAAGGTCAACCGTCTGGTTCTGACGGGCCGCACCCCGGGGGGGCAGCCCTTGCCATTTGGCGCCCAGGTCAGCGATGCCCGCGGCGAGCGGCTCGGCGTGGTTGGGCAGGCCGGGCAAGTCCTGCTGACCACCACGACCGAACCTCAGACGCTGGATGTGCGCTGGGGCAAGGAGGCCGGACAGCATTGCCAGCTGCAGATCGCGCCGCAAAGCATGGAACAGGCGCAAGGCTATCGGCTTCAGACACTCACCTGCACCGAGCCGTTGGCGCATTAATTTCCTTGCCGGGCGCCGCAACGCTGCGCGCGCCCTGATTCTTCAGGATTCGACAGATGAAATCAGCATCACGAGGATTGGCCGGGGTCGTTGCCTTGATCGCCGCCTGCCAGATCGAGGTGGCTGCGGCTGCCAGTTTTTGCCGTTGGGTGACTTCGGCCAGCAGCATGACTTTCCGCCTCGACGCAGGCAGCGTCTATGTGCCCAGGGACGCGGCGGCGGGGCATGTGATCGGTGAGTTCGATCGCAGCTTTTCCATGCCCAGTACCGAAGGCCAGATCATTCACTGCGAAAATGACCTGGGTTCGACGCTAACCTTCAACGCCGTCGCCAGCGCACCGCTATTTCCCGGCACCCTGCCACCGGTCAATGGCGAAGACGTCAACGGTAAGGTGTTCATGACCGGGATCGACGGCATTGGGGCGCGTATCAAGTTGCAGCATCCGTTCGACGGCGTCGCCGCCGATGCCTTCGTTCCGATTACCGAGCCGACCGTTCCCTTCAATGCCTTGCTCAGCGCCGCGGTGCCCAATACCGCACCGCTGCGTATCGACCAGCTTCGCGGCAAGCTCACGCTGATCAAGACCGGGCCCATTGCCCCTGGCCCGCATACCTTCGACAAGCCATTGTTTGGCACGCGCTTTTCCAATATTGGCAACGGCTTCGACTTCCAGTTGAGCGGCACGGTACTCCAGGCCCAGTGCGGTGTCTCCAGCGTCAGCGCCAACCCGGTGCCGTTGGGCGACTGGCGCACCTCGGACTTCGGCGCGCCCGACACGGCCACCCCGGCGGTGCCGTTCAATATCACCCTGGGCAACTGCGACGCCGATCCCGGCGACATCAACGTCGCCTGGGCCAATATTCGCCTGGAGACCACCAACGGCTCGGTGCCGATCCCCGGCGTGGAAGGCGGGTTTACCTTGGGCACCGGTTCGACGGCCAGTGGCGTCGGCATCCAGGTCCTCAAGGCCGACGGGGTGACCCCGGTGGCCCTGCAACAGGAGGTTCCGCTGGCGGCGATTTCACCGGGGACTACCGTTCTCGACTTGAGTGCGCGTCTCTATCAGACGGATCCACGGGTTGTTGCTGGGGTGGTGAAGGGGGCGTTGAATTTTACGATCAGTTTTCATTGAGGATGAAGCTTCCTGATGCAAGTGGGCTCCCGCAGGCTTGCGCCGTTCACCGAAGTTGGTTCGAAAGGCGCGGGCTTGCTGACGATAGGGCCTATGACCGCACTTGACGTTGTAGATGTTCATGTACGCATGTTGCCATTCTGACGTCGCAGTATCGGTCTACCTGTATGTCGTCTTATGCGTGCATTTTCCAGAGTAGTTATTCGAGCATGTTCGGCTTCAAGAGCTCGGATCTCTTGCTCTTGTTGTAACGCGCGTATGCGCTCCCTCTCCCGTGTTGCGCCAGGCCAATAGTCTTTGCGTTCCTTGGGAGCTGTGCCTGTGAGTTTATTTTGAGTCTTGCGCGGAAGGGCTGTAGGCGGGCTATGCGCGGTGATAGGAGCACTAACTTCAGGGTGGCTCTTAAAGAGTGAGCCATACGGCGATGCTTTTTCAGGATGAACGAAGCTCATCGTGTCACTATTAAAGGCTATTTTTTTCCTCGAATCTGTCAAGTGTGTGCTCGAGCGCCCACCAAACGACACGTATCCCGCACCAAGTCCTGATGCCGCGCTAATAACCAGAAGCGCCGTGCCGACAGCTGGATCCTTTTTCATCACCGCTAGAGCAGCAATGCCACTGATAATAGACGTTGCGGTCAATGCGCCCGTAGGTGTTGCCAAGCGGCCCAAGAGTGCCCCACCCAAGCTGAAGATCGCCAGATGCCCGGTTGGGTCCCGGTAATTAATCGGATCCCCCACGCAATAGGCATACGGATTCAAGCCACCCCGATCAAACGGGCTTGATCTGTCTGGGCTATGAAATCGTCTCAGCACCGGATTATAGGCTCTATAGCCGTTGCCTAGGATGTACCAGCCAGGTTCATACTCTCGAAGTTCTCCGTTGAAACCCAGATGAGTCGAGGGCGGTTCATTCATTGGCCGGTAACCGTAGGCGCAGTAGGCCACTTGCTTGATATCGATCGAGCTGACTTGAGCCAGAATCGATTGGTTCTGATCGGTCGCGAAAAGGATTGCTTGCGGTTTGTTTTCAATGGGCATGGACTGGCTTCCCCGGGACGCGGCGTGACCGTGTCCAGTATCGGATCTGTGCTGCAAGAACGGTACTAGCAGAACAGATAGGGTGACTGACTTGTGGTTTTAGCTTTGTTTGGTTGCCAGACCTGTTACTTCTTACAGTAGGCAGATCGGCCGGGAAAACCGACACTGACGGTCAGGTTGTTTTACCCTACAGGTATCAAGGTCATGTCCAGCCCACGGCTTATTCCGCTGGTCAGATACCACTACGACTCGCTGGATCGTTTGCTCGACTGCGCGCCTTTCGATCAGCCGGTCCAGCAGCGGTTTTATCAAAGAGATCGTTTGGCGAGTGAAATTCACGGGCAGGTTCGCCACTCGTATTTCCAGCAGCCCGACAGCGTGCTTGCGCAACGGCGGCATCACGGTGAAATCGACGAGACGACGTTACTCGCCAGCGATCTTCAGCGCTCAGTGTTGCATGCATTGAACCGCAATCAGCACCAGGCCATGACCTATGCACCTTATGGGTACCGGCCGACATCGAGCGGGCAGCTCAGTTTGTTGGGGTTTGATGGCGAACGTGCCGATCCGATAACCGGCCACTATTTATTGGGCAACGGTTACAGGGCGTTCAATCCATGGCTAATGCGTTTTAACAGCCCGGATTCGATGAGTCCGTTCGCAAGGGGCGGTATAAATGCTTATGCGTACTGTGGGGGGATCCAGTCGGCCGAGTCGACCCCTCGGGGCATGTATTCAAGGTCGTAGCTTCATTGCTGGGGCTCGTGACGGTCGGCCTGTCCGTAGGTGCTGTTTTTACCGAGGGGATGACGCGTACGACATTGATGATAGCTGCGTCGTTAAACGGTGCGATGGGCGTAGCGTCGCTGTTTGCCGCATTTCGGCCTCCTCGATATGTTGTTGGGCGCGGCAGGCCCGCCGTGATAGGACAGAGGCCGGGTACTCGGATACCGCGTACTGCTTCGGTGGCGTCTCTCCCCCGTTATGATCAGATAGTTAACAACCAGCCTCGGGCCTCGGATGTCTTAGTCAGCCTGAATGACGATGTTCCACCGCCCAGTTATGCGGAGGCTATAGCGAAAGAGACGAGTAGAAGAGCACCACCAAAGGATGTAGAAATTGAAATGTCGGATCTGACCCGACGTCCCCCTGCCTCTGCGGCTTCGAACGTCGTGCCACCGCTTCCGGAGGATGTGCAAAGGATCCGAAACAATTGATGGGTAACGCTTAAGCAGGGTTCGAGGCTGTTACGAAACACTGGACAGCTGGCTCGACTGCGCACCCGCCAGAGCGCTTCGATGAGTTTGAACACCCATGTTCGTGCGCCCTGCAGGCGAGCCGATCTTGTCAAATCAGGAAGTCTTTTCAGAATTTGCGTGGACGTAGGGTTTATCAATCAAACCCAGCTCCAACGCCTTGAATGCCGCAGTCCAACGTGAGCTCACACCGAATTTCCGACGAATGTTGGAAAAGTGATAATTCACACCGGCTTCGCTGCAGTTGACGATCTGGCTGATCTCCCAGGAAGACTTGCCGGCGGCGCTCCACTGCAGGACCTCTGTTTCCTTGCGCGTGAGTTTTACTGCTGCCTGTTGTTGCGAAGGCTCAGGCTGGAAACCGCCTTGGGCAGATGAAGGAT
Organism: Pseudomonas sp. NFIX10; assembly: GCF_900111955.1. Classification (NCBI taxonomy): domain Bacteria; kingdom Pseudomonadati; phylum Pseudomonadota; class Gammaproteobacteria; order Pseudomonadales; family Pseudomonadaceae; genus Pseudomonas; species Pseudomonas sp. NFIX10. The sequence continues at coordinate 98,788 of NZ_FOKH01000018.1, forward strand.
GGGTCGCGATGGGGTCGGAGCGATACATGACAAAACTCCCGTATACGATGAATGACGGCGTGGGGAGCGCCAAACCCTGTTTCATACGAACCGGGTGTCGCGAGCGCGTTCAAGTCCCTTGGCCAAAGCTGTCGGTACAGGCTCGTTATAGCGCGGTTTGGAGGCGTTGAAACCTGTAAGAAATAACAGGGGCGAGTGAATGGTTTCTTTGAATCGGCGCGCACTGCGGCGAAAATCTCGATTTAAAAATTGCATTCGCTCTATCCCGGGTATATACACGCACCATGCTTCCTTCCCAATGTCTGTGCATCAACCTGCGTCGTGCCGCTCGTGGCGTCAGCAGGTATTACGACGGCGCCCTCGATGGCTTCGGGATCAACGTTGCCCAGTATTCTTTGCTGAACAACCTGGCGCGCCTGGACCAGCCGAGCATTTCTTCCCTGGCCGAGGCCATGGGGCTGGACCGCAGCACCCTGGGGCGTAACCTGCGGGTACTGGAAGGCGAGGGCCTGGTGAGGCTGGCCGAGGGTGAAGACCTGCGTAACCGCATCGTCGAGCTGACCGAAACCGGGCACGCCCGGCTGGCGGCGGCGCTGCCGGCCTGGGAAGCGGCGCAACAACGATTGATCGATAAGCTGGGCGCCGAGAAGCGCACGGCATTGCTGGCCTTGCTGGACGAACTGGCGTAGAGCCGGTTCGTTCGACTACAAGCGGGTATATACCCGCGACTGGAGAACAAGAATGACCTCGATGTGGCGTACCTGTGGTTGGGTCCTGGTGGGCAGCGCGCTGATCCTGGCGTTGTCCCTGGGTGTGCGGCATGGCTTCGGGCTGTTCCTGGCGCCCATGAGTGCCGAGTTCGGCTGGGGCCGCGAGATATTCGCCTTCGCCATTGCCTTGCAGAACCTGATCTGGGGCCTGGCGCAGCCATTCACCGGTGCGCTGGCCGATCGCTTCGGCGCGGCGAAAGTGGTGCTGATCGGTGGGGTTCTGTATGCCGTCGGCCTAGTGCTCATGGGCCTTTCCGATTCGCCCTGGTCGCTGTCCTTGAGTGCGGGGCTGTTGATCGGCATCGGCCTGTCGGGCACCTCGTTCTCGGTGATCCTGGGTGTGGTCGGGCGTGCCGTGCCGCCGGAAAAACGCAGCATGGGCATGGGTATCGCCAGTGCCGCCGGCTCCTTCGGCCAGTTCGCCATGTTGCCCGGCACCCTGGGGTTGATCGGCTGGCTCGGCTGGTCGGCTGCGTTGTTGGTGCTGGGGTTGCTGGTGGCGCTGATCGTGCCGCTGGTGAGCATGCTCAAGGACACGCCAATGCCAACCGTCGGCCATGAGCAGACCTTGTCTGAAGCCTTGCGCGAGGCGTGTAGCCATTCCGGGTTCTGGTTGCTGGCGATCGGTTTTTTTGTCTGCGGTTTCCAGGTGGTGTTCATCGGCGTGCATTTGCCGGCCTATCTGGTGGACCAACATCTGCCGGCGAGTGTCGGGACAACTGTGCTGGCGCTGGTCGGGCTGTTCAATATCGTCGGCACCTACACCGCCGGTTGGCTGGGCGGGCGCATGTCCAAGCCGCGCTTACTGACTTGGCTTTACCTGTTGCGGTCGGTGGTTATCGGCTTGTTCCTATGGCTACCGGTGACGACCACCACGGCCTATCTGTTTGGCATGGCAATGGGCGTGCTGTGGTTGTCGACCGTGCCGTTGACCAACGGCACGGTAGCGACCCTGTTTGGTGTACGAAATCTGTCAATGCTCGGTGGGATCGTGTTCCTGTTCCACCAGTTGGGCTCCTTCCTCGGCGGTTGGCTGGGCGGGGTGGTGTACGACCACACCGGCAACTACGACCTGATCTGGCAGGTATCGATCCTGCTCAGCCTGTTGGCGGCGGCGTTGAATTGGCCGGTGCGTGAGCGTCCGGTAGCGCGCTTGCAGGTCCAGGTGGGTGCCGCATGAGTCGCGTCGCTCCGTGGTTGCTTGTGATCGGTGCTGGCCTGCTACTGGCGCTCGCTTGGTGGGGCTGGCATCAGGGCGGGTTAGCCCTGATGCAGCTGGGCATGGGCAACTGTTGAGCGGTGGACGGGACCGGGCGTGGCGGAGTAACGTCGAGGCCTTACATGCTTTGAAGGAAAATTCGACATGTTGATGCGCTGGTTGGCTGTTCCCGCCCTGTTGCTGGCTGTGACCGGGCAAGTCTGGGCCGCCGATTGCCCGCCGTTGCTGGAGGGTTCGTTGCCCAAGCTGCGGGCCAAGGAAACCATTGATTTGTGCCAGCGCTTTGCCGGCAAGCCTCTGGTGGTGGTGAACACCGCCAGCTTCTGTGGGTTCGCCCCGCAATTCAAGGGCCTCGAGGCGCTCAACCAGCGCTACAAGGACCAAGGGTTGCAAGTGTTGGGCGTACCGTCCAATGACTTCAAGCAGGAATCCAAGGACGGGGCCGAAACCGCCAAGGTCTGCTACGTCAATTACGGTGTGACCTTCACCATGACTGAACCTCAGCCGGTGCGGGGTGCGGATGCGATACCGCTGTTCAAGCACTTGGCTGAACAATCCGGCGCGCCGAAATGGAATTTCTATAAGTACGTGGTGGACCGCCAGGGCAAGGTGGTTGGCAGTTTTTCCAGCCGGATCAAGCCTGACGATCCCGATTTCATCAAGGCGGTAGAAGCGGCCATCGCCTCCAAACCCTGACGCCTGCCACGAAAAAGCCCCGCCTCTTTGCAGAGTGCGGGGCTTTTTTTCGCTTCAGTTGGCGAGGGGTTCAGGTTCGCCGTGAAACATCAGAAGCGGTAGGTTGCACCGACACCGAAACCGTTGGCGCTGTTTTCGTATTTGGCGTTGTAGGACTGGCCCAGGGCATTGCTGCCGCTGACGTTGACTTTTTCTTCCTTGAGGTAGGAATAAGCCACGTCGATGGTCAGGTCGTCGGTCGGGCTCCAACCGGCGCCCAGGCTGAAGATGGTCCGGTCGCCGGTCGGGATGCGTGGCGAACGATCCTGGTTATTGGTCGGTGCCTGGTCGAAGGTCAGGCCGGTACGCAGTACCCACTGTTTGTTCAACTGGTAGGAGGTACCGATGGCGTAGGCCCAGGTGTCGTGCCAGTTCTGCTCTTCAGTAATGGAGCTGAAGAAGGCAGGCGCGAAAGCACCGCCCGTTGCGGGTGTCACACCGTCGTTGTTCACGGTGATTTCTTTCAGGCGGCTCCAGCGAGTCCAGGTGCTGCCCGCGTAGACGGTCCAGGCATCATTGATTTGCTGGGTGACCGAAAAGTCCACCGATTCAGGCGTGGTGATATCCAGCGAAGCATCGTAGCGCGCGCCATTCAGCAGGCTGGGAGGTGTGCCAGCCCCAGGACTGATTTCGGTGTGGCCTTCGAGCTTGTACTTGACCTTGGAGTGATAGGTCAGGCCAACACGGGTGGTGTCGGTCGCCTGGACCAGCAGGCCGATGTTGTAGCCGTAGCCAATGTCATCGCCCTTGATCTTCACGCTGCCATCATTCGGTGACAGCGGCGAGGTCAAATCCGATTCCAGGGCGCCGGAAATGCGGTTGATGGTCGGGCCAAAACCGATCGATACCTTGTCGTTGAAGGCATAGCTGACGGTTGGCTGGAAAGTGACGACTTTCACTTCGCTCTTGCTGCCGAAGTTACCGCCCTGGAAGCCATTTTCGTAATCGGTGATCAAGCCAAACGGCGCGTAGACACCCAGGCCGAAAGCCCACTGATCATCGATAGGCTTGACGTAGTAGCCCATCGGAACGCCGGTGAGCGGAACCATGTCGCCCTTGTTGGTGCCGGACTGGGTACCGCTGGCATCGTCGATATCGGTGGAGGCATCGATGGCGGCGAAGCCACCGGTGACCTGCTGGCGCTTGAGGCGCGACATGCCGGCAGGGTTGCCAAACACGGTGCTGGCGTCATCGGCAGAAGAGGAACGACCTGCGAAACCAGTGCCCATGCCACTGATGCTTTGTTCGTTCAAGGCAAAGCCACTGGCGAAAAGTTGCGTGGATGCCAAGGTAACGGCAAGGCCAAGGGTGGTTTTGAGCATCATTTTTTTCATTGTTAGAACTCCTGGTGATCACCGGGGCGAAAATTACCAACATTTTCGTTCAAGCGCTATAGCCTGCATGGCTTGATTTAGAGCGGTTTTGTAGGACAATCCGACCAGGTTCGCGAGCGTTGTAGGAAGTTTCCAAATTTCCCATCAGCAAGCGACCTGATTCAGCGGCGAAACACAGCTTTGCCAGGCGTAGGTGAAATCTCGCAGGCGCCCTTGGGGATGAAAGGTCTGGCGCCAGATGCGGGCCATGCCCAGCAGGTCGTCGGCGTCGGGAAGCGGGGTATTCTGTTCCTCCACCAGCAGCCAGGCGATGGCGGTGGCGTAGCGCAAATTGACGGTCAACTCCAGGTGCGGGCCGCTGAGAAAGGCATGTTGGCTGGCCAGGCCGCGCACCAGGCTGGCCCGTTCCGGATCTTGTGCCAGGTAATGGTCCCAGAGGGCCTGGTGGCGGGGCTCGGTAATGCGATACAGGCCATGTCCGCGTCGATCATGCAGGGCCGAACCCAGGGCGGACTGGCTGGCGGCAATGCCCAGTAACAAGGATTCCGCCGTTGCGCTGTGACGCTCAAGGTAGAGGAGCGTCGGGCGGATCACATATCGACACAGTTCGCTGGCAGCGATACCCATAAAACCCTCGAAGTGTGAAAAGGGCGGAGCCTGAAGAGTGTGGGCTTGGCAGCGGTGGATCGGTCCAGGCCCCGCCGGAAGCGGATCATGCCGCTTGACTTGAAGTGTAGTGTCATATTCCCGCTGTAAAGGACTGTTTTTAAAACATCTTCAGCGAGCGGTTATAACTGTTATATCCATTGGTGCTTACGGCGTTTCGCTTAATCGAGAAATTTCGGGCAATAAAAAGCCCCGCTTTCTGGGCGGGGCCTTTGGGGTTTCAGCCTTTCTGGCGTCTCAGGCAACCAGTGCCTGGCGAGTACGCTCGATCACGGCCTGCAGCGGTTCGGCGCTGGAGTACTGGTCGGGGTACAGGCGTTCGCTGTGACGGGCGATGCCGTGTTCGTTGACCAGCGTGAAGCTGAAGCAGCCTTTGCGAGCGGCCATGATCAGGCAGTTCATCGGTGCAAAAGCGTTGGTGAGGGTGCGGATAGCATCCTGTGCGTGGATTTGAGTGGACATGTTATGGGTGTTCCTGCAAATGACACGGTTAAGAACCGTGCAACGTTAAAACGTTCCAGTAACGTCGACCACCATTGGTCGAACGAAGAACCCGACTGGAACAAAGCAGCCAGTTTGAGCGCTATATAAGTGCGCGCTTGGGCTGGCAGGTAGGTACTTAGGAGGGCAGGCAGCACATCGAGGGCAAAGGTTCTGGGCCCGGGGTGAAGATCCTGATCAATTTTGCAGGTTGGTTCGGTCAGAGTAAGGAGCCTGACAACACCCTTTGCATTCGATCAAAGGCTGTGTTGGCGCAAGCTTTACCTGGAAACCATCGAGGGGGCCGGTCTCCTTTTTTCGGTGAGGCGTCCTTGGGAGGATGGCTGACCTTGGAGATGTGTTCGACCCGGAATTGACTTTCAGCTTGGTACTAACGCTGCGGATACTAACGGATCGAAGCCGTGAAGGGAAGGGTGTTGGTTAAAAAATATTCAAATGGGCACTCAATTGCTGTAGGGGGGCCTGCCGTAGCACAGCAACCGACGCTTGCAAGTGCGCCCACGCCACCGTTGCCGCAATGCACGACCAAAGGTTATCCCCAGCTTTTACTGCCCGTTTTGCCAAAAAATCGCAACGTTTATAACTCGTTCAGTTGTTACTTGTGCACACTCGCTGCATCACTTGTCACCGAACTGTCATGTCGGAACAATCCGGGGTAGGTGCCTGTATCCAAAATTTAAGTCAATGAAAAACATCGCTTTTTTTTACTGGTGAAAAAATCGTCAGTTTGAGCGCAGGCCCCGTTCCACAGGGCTTTGCGCGAGTTCAGGGGGGGTTGTCCACTGAGTTATCCACAGCTTCTGTGGATTGTCCCAAGCGCTTGCTCTAGCACGGGCGTGCCGGTTTTTTTCGGCTTTACCCGTACGAAAAAAGGAGTAGAGTGGCGCGCCTTCCGATCTGTCCCACAGTGCTTTATGAAGTTTCGCTCAGTATCAAATCCTGTTACCTCCACACCCTCTGGTGTTACCCCACCCAAGCGTTTGTCGATGCGGGTGGCTGAGTGGCTGCTCGACAGCCCGCGGCTGGGAGACAGCCCCAGCGTCAAGCACTTGGCTGGTCGTTTGCTCAAGCAACCGGCCCGTGAAGGCGTAGTGGCCGCGCAAAGTCGCCTCGGGCAGTTGATGTGCCGAGAATGCGGCAACGCCCGGGATCGACGCATCGGCCACGACCTGCTGCGCCAGGCCGCCCGGGCCGGCGATGATCGTGCCCGCCGGGCCCTCGGTGAAATCGAAGGCTGAAAACGAAGACTGCGCTGGGCAACCCCCAGCCGCTTGGTTAACCTTCGGGCTTTATTTGATCGGCAGGAATTGTCATGGCTATGGATTTGACCAGCCTGTTGTTTGGCCTGGCAGGCGCTGCGGTGCCGTTGCTGGCACTGGCCTGGCACTTGCAACGCCAAGCCGCCGCCGCGCAGACCGGGCTGGCCCTGCTGGAGGAGCGCCTGGCCACGGCCCACATGGCCCACGATGGCCTCAACGCCCAGCTCGATGCCTGCCGCGATGAAATCAGCGATCTGAGCCAGGCCAACGCCGCCAAGCAGGCCGAGCTTGCCGCGGCCTGCCGTGAGGTCGAATTGCTGCAGATCGAGCGCGACAATGCCCGGGATGCGGCCCACGCCTGGAACCTCGAGCGTGCCAACAAGGAAGCCGAGCTGCGCCGGCTCGATGCCCAGGCGGCGTCGTTGCAGGCCGAACTGCGCGAGCAGCAGGAAAGCCATCAGCAACGCCTGGATGACCTGCAAGGCTCGCGAGACGAGCTGCGGGCGCAGTTCGCCGAGCTTGCCGGGAAGATCTTCGACGAACGGGAACAGCGTTTCGCCGAAACCAGTCAGCAACGCCTGGGCCAGTTGCTCGATCCGCTGAAGGAACGCATCCAGTCCTTCGAAAAACGCGTTGAAGAAAGTTACCAGGCCGAGGCCCGGGAACGTTTCTCCTTGGGCAAGGAACTGGAGCGCTTGCAACAACTGAACCTGCGCCTGAGCGACGAAGCCACCAACCTCACTCGGGCGCTCAAGGGCCAGAAGACCCAGGGTAACTGGGGCGAACTGATCCTGGAGCGGGTGCTTGAACATGCCGGCCTGGAGAAGGGCCGCGAGTATCAGACCCAAGTCAGCCTCAAGGGCCCGGACGGCGAGCGCTTCCAGCCGGACGTGTTGATTTATCTGCCGGGCGACAAGCAAGTGGTGGTCGATTCCAAGGTCAGCCTCACGGCCTATCAGCAGTACGTGGCCGCTGAAGATGACGCCATCGGCCAACTCGCCCTCAAGCAACATGTGGTGTCGTTGCGTGCCCATGTCAAAGGCTTGGCCGGCAAGGACTACAAGCGCCTGGACGGTTTGCACAGCCTGGATTTCGTGTTGCTGTTCGTGCCAATCGAAGCGGCGTTTTCCGCCGCCCTGCAAGCCGAGCCGAACCTGTTCCAGGAAGCCTTCGACCGCAACATCGTGATCGTCAGCCCGACCACGCTGCTGGCGACGCTACGGGTGATCGACAGCTTGTGGAAGCAGGAGCGCCAGAGTCAGAACGCCCGGGAAATCGCCGAGCGGGCCGGGTGGCTGTATGACAAGTTCGTCCTGTTCATCCAGGACCTGGACGAGATCGGCAGTCGCTTGCAGCAGTTGGACAAAGCCTACAGTGCGGCGCGCAACAAACTGACAGAGGGGCGCGGCAACCTGATCAGCCGCAGCGAACAGCTCAAGCTGCTCGGCGCCCGGGCCAGCAAGAGCTTGCCTGCCGATTTGCTCGAGCGGGCGATGACGGATGCGGATGGATTGCCTGAGTTGCCGGAAGAAGCCAGCGAGAAAATCCAGGGCTGAAACACAACCCCAAGGATGAAGCAGAAACTTGTGACGAGGTCACCTTGTGGAGAAGTCATCTTGTGGGAGCAAAGCTTGCTCGCGATGACGGTCTCAAGGATATCATCGCGGGCAAGCCTTGCTCCCACAAAGATGCCCTTGCACAGGGCCATCATTTGCCCGAATTACAACGGCAAGTGCCGACTCAACAAAGCCCTCAACGCCGCCGGCTTCACCGGCTTGGCCAGGTAATCCAGGCCCGCCGCATGCACCATGGCCACCGTCTCGGGGCGGCCATCGGCGCTGATCACCACCCCGGGTACCGGTTCCCCCATGCGCCTGCGCAACCACGCCATCAGTTCGGTACCGGTCTCGCCGTCGTCCAGATGAAAATCCACCAGCGCCAGTTGCGGTCGGCCGCCCTGGGCCAGCCAACGCTCGCATTCCTCGCGGTTGCGCGCGGTCCACACCTGGCAACCCCAGCGCGTCAGCAGGCTGTTCATGCCGATCAGGATGCTGTCTTCGTTATCGACGCACAGCACCTGCGCGCCGCTTGGCAAGTGACCGTTGGGTTCGGCCACGGGGCCCGGTACGACGGCCTGTGTCTGGGCCAAGGGCACGCTGACGCTGAACACGCTGCCGCGCCCCGGCCAGGAGCGTACGCGCAAGGTATGGCCCAGCACGCGGCATAGGCCGTCGGCGATCGCCAGGCCCAGGCCCAGGCCTTTTTCGGCGCGGGTCTGGTGGCTGTCCAGGCGCTTGAACTCTTCGAAAATGACTTGCAGCTTGTCCTCGGCGATGCCCGGCCCGCGGTCCCAGACTTCCAGGCACAATTCGCCGTTGCGCCGGCGTACGCCCAGCAGCACCGGGCCCTTGGCGTAGCGGAAAGCGTTGGTCAGGAAGTTCTGCAGAATGCGCCGCAGCAGCTTGATGTCGCTGTCCACTCGCAACTTCGAGCCGCGAACCCGGAACTTCAAGCCTTGTTCCTGGGCCAGCGCCGTGAACTCCGCACCGAGGGTATCGAGCAGCTCGTTGAGGGCGAAGGGCTTGCGGTCGGGGTTGATCTTGCCGTTTTCCAGGCGGGAGATATCCAGCAAGTCGGTGATCAGGTCTTCAGCCGAGCGCAGTGAACTGTCCAGGTGTTGCACCAGTTGCCGGGCCTCGCTCGGCAAACCGTCGTGCTGGTGGGACAGTGCGGCGGAGAACAGGCGCGCGGCATTGAGCGGTTGCATCAGGTCGTGGCTGACCGCCGCCAGGAACCGGGTCTTGGATTGATAGGCCGCTTCGGCGGTGCTCTTGGCTTCGGTCAGGGCCAGGTTCAACTGCGACAGTTCCCGGGTGCGTTCCGCCACTCGTTGCTCCAGCCCTTCATTGGCTTCGGTCAGCGCCTGTGCGGCCTCACGGAAGGCGGTGATGTCGGTGAAACTCATGACGAAACCGCCACCGGGCATCGGGTTGCCGATCAGCTCGATGACCCGGCCGTTGGGGAACAGCCGTTCAGAGGTATGGGCTCGGCCCTGGCGCATCCAGTGCAGGCGCCTGGCGACATGGACTTCCGCTTCGCCCGGCCCGCAGAGGCCACGTTCGGCGTTGTAGCGGATGATGTCGGCAATGGGCCGACCGACACTGATCAAGCCGTCCGGGTACTTGAACAGCTCCAGGTAGCGGCGGTTCCACGCCACCAGCCTGAGGGACTGGTCGACCACGCTGATGCCCTGGCTGATGTTCTCGATGGCGCCTTGCAACAGGGCGCGGTTGAACTGCAGCACTTCCGACGCTTCGTCCGCGATCCGGACCACGTCTTCGAGCTGCATCTCCCGACCTTCGATGGCGGCTTTCACAACCGCGCGTGTCGAAGAGGCGCCGAGTACACCGGCCAGCAGGCGTTCGGTGTGGGCGATCCATTCGCTGTCGGCGTTCTGGTTCGGGTTGAAGCCTTTGCCCTGGCGGTAGGCGAAGCGAATGAAGCTTTGCCGCGCCCGCTCTTCGCCGACGAAACGTGCGGCCAGTTGCAACAGGTCTTCGATGTGCACCGCCAGCATCGAGCGGGGGTTGGGGCGGGCGCTGATTTCCTGGCCGATGAAGCGCCCGGCCTGCCAGTGTTCCGAAACGCGTGTGCGCGACAGCACCGACACCCAGGCGAACAGCGTGAAGTTGCCGGCCAGGGACAGGACCACCCCTTGGGTCAGCGGCGTAATCGGCAGGTTCAAGGGATTGCCGTGCAACCAGGCCAGCCCCGGGAAACTGCTGAGCGACCAGCCCAGGCTGTGGGCGGCAATCGGCAACACCAGGGTGTAGAACCACAGGAAGATCCCCGTGGCGAGGCCGGCGAACACGCCGCGGCGGTTGGCCTGTTTCCAGTACAGCGCGCCGAGCATGGCCGGGGCCAGTTGGGTCACGGCGGCGAAGGCGATCTGGCCGATGGTCGCCAGGCTCGCCGTCGAACCCAACAACCGATAGCTGACATAGGCCAGCAACAGGATGACCACGATGCTGACCCGGCGCACCGACAACATCCACTGGCGGAACACCTCGAAAGGCCGTTCAGCGTTATTGCGACGCAACAACCAGGGCAGCAGCATGTCGTTGGAGACCATGGTCGACAGCGCCACGCTGGCCACGATCACCATGCCAGTGGCCGCCGAGGCGCCGCCGATGAACGCCAGTACCGCCAGGGCCGGATGAGCCTGGGCCAGCGGCAGGCTGATGACGAACGAGTCCGGCAGCACGGAACTGGGCAGCATCATTTGCCCGGCGAGGGCGATGGGCACCACGAACAGCGCGGCCAGGGCCAGGTAGGCGGGGAATACCCATTTGGCCAGGCGCAGGTCCTGGGGCTCGATGTTTTCCACCACGGTCACGTGGAACTGCCGCGGCAAGCAGATGATCGCCATCATCGCCACCCCGGTCTGCACCACCATGGACGGCCAATTGATGGTTTCTTTCCAGTATTGCTCCAGGCGCGGGGCGAGCATCGCTTGATTGAACAGGTCGTCGAAACCGTCGTACAGGCCGAAGGTCACGAAGGCGCCAACCGCAAGGAAGGCGAACAGCTTGACCAGGGATTCGAAGGCAATCGCCAGCACCATGCCACGGTGGTGTTCGGTGGCGTCCAGGTTGCGGGTACCGAACACGATCGTGAACAGCGCCAGGATCAGCGAGACGATCAGCGCGGTGTCCTGGGCGCGGGTGCCCATGGCGTCGGCACCAGCGCCGATCAGCAGGTTCACCCCGAGCACGATGCCCTTGAGCTGCAAGGCAATGTACGGCAGCACGCCCACCAGGCAGATCAGTGCGACCACCACCGCCAGGGATTGGGACTTGCCGTAGCGGGCGGCGATGAAGTCGGCAATGGAGGTGATGTTCTCCTGTTTGCTGATCATCACCATTTTCTGCAGGACCCACGGCGCCAGTACCAGCAGCAGGATCGGCCCGAGGTAGATCGGCAGGAATGACCAGAGCTGTTCGGCGGCCTGGCCCACGGCGCCAAAGAACGTCCAGCTGGTGCAGTACACCGCCAGCGACAGGCTATAGACCCAGGCCCGCACCCGTGGCGGCAGCGGTGTGCTGCGCCGGTCGCCGTAGAAGGCGATGGCGAACATGATGGCCATATAGGCCAGGGCGACAACGGCGATCAGCCCGCTGGACAACGACATGGAAACTCCCCAACAAAGACACCGGGACTTGAGCCCGGCAGGACAGTCTCGCATGCCCGCTCGGGTTCGTCAGTGTCGACCAAGGTCGAGGCGTGGTGGGGTGTCGCAGGTGAGGAATGAGGTGTCTGGGTGGGCCTCATCGCGAGCAAGCTCGCTCCCACATTTGATCTGCTGTGAACACGAAATTTATGTTCGCCTAATACTCAGTGTGGGAGCGAGCTTGCTCGCGATGACGGTGTTACTGACCCAACGCAATATCCACCAACCGATACAACTCCTCAGCCTCCAGCGGCGCAGTAGCAAAGAGAATGCGAAAAACCGTCGGCGCCACCACCACATTGATCAGCCGTTCGACGCCCGGGTTGGGTTCATCGGGATAACGGTCCAGGATGATTTGCAACTGACGACTGATGATCCCTACGCAATACCCCGGCGTGGCGCAGGCCTGGATGTCGCGCATCATGTTACGACCGGGCTCGGAACTCATTTCGTCCAAGTACTGCTCGGCCCAGGCGCGCAGGTCGCCGCGCAAGCTGCCGGTGTCGGCCGGTTCGCCGTCGGGGCGCATGCGGGCGATGGCGACGTCGGCCAGCAGCGCCGGCAGATCGCCCCAGCGCCGGTAGATAGTGGACGGCGTGACCCCGGCGCGCGCAGCGATTTGCGGCACGGTCAGTGTGGCACGGTCCTGCTCTTGCAGCAGGGCGCGGACCGCCGAATGAATCGATTCCTGGACCCGGGCGCTTCGGCCGCCGGGGCGTAAACCTTCTTTAATAGCCATGTGTCAGACCTTAACACAAAGAATTTGCTTTAAGCGCACACCGGTAGCACACTCCGCAAAAGCAAAAAATTAGCTTTTGCGAATGTTCTTGTGGAGCGTGCCCATGTCCCGTCCAGCTTCGACCCGCGCCAGCCTGATTTTCCTGGCGCTTGCTTTGCTCGGTTTTCTCGCCGCGTCCAGCGCGCCGACGCCGTTGTATCACCTCTATCAGGAACAATTACAGTTTTCCCCGGCCGTTCTGACGCTGATTTTCGGCGTGTACGCCTTCAGTCTGCTGGCGGCCTTGCTGACCGTGGGGTCGCTGTCGGATTACCTGGGGCGCAAACCGGTGATTTTTGTGGCGTTGTTGCTCAACATATTGGCGATGCTGCTGTTCATCAGCGCCGACAGCGTCGCCTGGTTGATCAGTGCCCGGTTGATCCAGGGGTTCGCCACCGGCATGGCCACCAGTGTATTGGGTGCTGCTTTACTGGACTTCGACCGTCGCCAAGGCCCGTTGATCACCAGCGTTGCGCCGCTGTTGGGCATGGCGTGCGGGGCGCTGGGCTGTGGCCTGCTGGCCGAGTTCGCACCGTTGCCGTTGCAACTGACCTACTGGCTGCTGCTGGGGTTGTTCCTGGCCCAGGCCGTTTACCTCTGGCGCCTGAAAGAAAGCGTCAGCCCGCAAGCGGGTGCCTGGCAGTCCTTGCGTCCGACCTTGCACGTGCCACTCCAGGCGCGGCGAGCCTTGTGGCGGGTCCTGCCACTGGATCTGGCGGCCTGGGCCGTGGGCGGTTTCTACCTGTCACTGGCACCGTCGCTGGTGCGGGCGGCCACCGGATCGACCTCCAATCTGATCGGTGGCGCGCTGGTGGCGGTGTTGACCCTCAGCGGCGCATCAGCCATCTACCTGTTGCGCAACCAGGAGGCCGACACCATGTTGCGCCCCTCCGCGAGCCTGTTGGTGATCGGCCTGGCATTGGTGCTGGTGGCGGTGCATGGCGCCAGCTTGCCGTTGTTCTTCGTCGGCACGCTGGTCACCGGTGGCGGTTTCGGTGCCGGGTTCCTAGGGGCGCTGCGCAGCATCATGCCGCTGGCGTTGCCCCACGAACGGGCCGGCTTGATGTCGGCGTTCTATGTCCTCAGTTACCTGGCCTTCAGCCTGCCGTCGCTGCTGGCGGGGAACCTGACGCGGGTGTTCGGCTTGATCCCGACGACGGATGGGTATGGCGCCGTGTTGATTGTGTTGTGCGTCGCCGCGTTGTTGGGGTTGCGGCAGTCGATCAAACCGCTCAGCGATGGCGTTCGGCCTTGAAACCAGGCATGCAGGTGCCGCAGGCAGTGGGTTAGTCTTGGCACCTCAGTCTTCTTCCGGACGGATCTCTTGAAAATCATCCGCAGTAAATCCTTCACCGGTGACCGTGCCTGGGCGGCGCTGGATATCGCCAACATGAACGGCATCACCACGCGCCTGCACTGGACCGATCAGCCTTATAAATGGCACATCAATGACGGCCAGGAAGTTTTCGTGGTGCTCGATGGGCAAGTGCAGATGTGCTATCGGGAAGACGGTGTCGAAAAGGCGACCTTGCTGGACGCCGGGGATATTTTCTACGCCTCGGTGGGCACCGAGCATGTGGCCAAACCGTTGGGCGAGGCGAGAGTTCTGGTGATCGAGACTGAGGGCAGTGTCTGACTGTTATCTGCAAAGTAGATAACAGATAGAGAAATTACCCGTTATATAGATATTCGATCCGGCTCTAGCATGGCTCCACCTCATCCGAGGACAGGAGTTCGTCATGACATGCCGTGCTGCAAAAAACCGCTTGCGCCCCTTGAGCCATTTGCCCAGGCCGCTGGAGGCCATTCGTCAATTCACGCCTAACTGGTTTGCCGTGGTCATGGGTACCGGTGTGCTGGCGCTGGCCTTGGCGCAATGGCCGGCAGCTATGCCAGGCCTGCACGCTCTGGGCGAAGGGTTGTGGGTGTTCACTACGCTGTTGTTCGTGGTGTTCGCCTTGATGTACACGGCCCGTTGGGTGTTGTTCTTTGACGAAGCACGACGGATTTTCGGCCATTCAACGGTCTCGATGTTTTTCGGCACCATTCCCATGGGGCTGGCGACCCTCATCAACGGCCTTTTGCTGTTTGGTCTGCCGCGCTGGGGCGAGGGCGTGGTGCCGTTGGCCGAAGCGCTGTGGTGGGTCGACGTGGCGATGTCCGTGGCTTGCGGCGTGTTGATTCCATTTCTGATGTTCACCCGCCAGGAACACCGCATCGACCAGATGACTGCCGTGTGGCTGTTGCCGGTAGTGGCCGCGGAAGTCGCAGCCGCCAGTGGTGGGCTATTGGCACCGCATCTGGCGGACGTTCATTCGCAAATGATCATGCTGGTCACCAGCTACGTACTCTGGGCCTTTTCCCTGCCGGTGGCGTTCAGCATCCTGACAATCTTGCTGTTGCGCATGGCCCTGCACAAACTGCCTCACGAAAGCATGGCGGCCTCGAGCTGGCTAGCCCTCGGCCCGATTGGCACCGGTGCCCTGGGCATGTTGTTGCTGGGCAATGATGCCCCACTGATTTTTGCCTCTAATGGCCTGCCTGGCGTGGGCGAGATCGCCGCCGGATTGGGGCTGGTGGCCGGTGTCACGTTATGGGGTTTTGGGTTCTGGTGGATGTTGATGGCGTTGCTGATCACCGCCCGCTATCTACGCGGCGGCATCCCCTTCAACCTTGGCTGGTGGGGCTTTACCTTCCCATTGGGCGTTTTTGCGCTGACCACGCTGAAGCTGGCGGACCTGCTGAAACTGGAATTCTTCAGCGCTTTCGGCAGTGTGCTGGTGACGATGCTGGCGGTGATGTGGCTGATCGTTGGGCGGCGTACGTTGCTGGGTGCCTGGCACGGTGAGTTGTTTGTGTCGCCGTGCATTGCGGGGCTGGCGAAATAATCGTTAAAGACAGGTAATGTGTGGCCTGGATCGAAAAACGTTCATTCCAATAAGCGTCCACGCCACTCAGGAACATGGAAGATGAGTCACCCTTCGCAGTTCACCTTGCTTCGCACGCGGCGTTTCCTGCCGTTCTTCATCACGCAGTCCCTTGGCGCGTTCAACGACAACATTTTCAAGCAGTCGCTGATTCTTGCCATTCTCTACAAACTGACCATCGAGGGGGACCGCTCGATCTGGGTCAACCTCTGCGCGCTGCTGTTTATCCTGCCGTTCTTTCTGTTCTCGGCGCTGGCGGGGCAGTTTGGGGAAAAGTTCGCCAAGGACGCGCTGATTCGTCTGATCAAGCTCGGCGAAATCGTCATCATGGCGGTCGGCGCCGTGGGCTTCATGTTCGATCATTTGTGGTTGATGCTGCTGGCGCTGTTCGCCATGGGCACGCATTCGGCGCTGTTCGGTCCGGTGAAGTATTCGATCCTGCCCCAGGCCTTGCATGAGGAAGAGTTGGTCGGTGGCAACGGCCTGGTGGAGATGGGGACTTTCCTGGCGATCCTGGCCGGCACCATTGGCGCCGGGATCATGATGTCCTCGGCGCATTACGCCCCGGTGGTGTCCACCGCGATCATCGGCGTGGCCGTGCTCGGTTACCTGGCCAGTCGCGGCATTCCACGCGCGGCGGCGGCCTCGCCGCAAATGCGCCTGAACTGGAACATCTTCAGCCAATCCTGGGCCACCCTGAAGCTGGGCTTGGGGCAAACCCCGGCGGTGTCCCGTTCGATTGTCGGCAACTCCTGGTTCTGGTTCGTCGGGGCGATCTACCTGACGCAGATCCCGGCCTACGCCAAGGAGTGGATGCACGGCGACGAAACCGTGGTGACCTTGATCCTGACGGTGTTCTCGGTGGGGATCGCGTTGGGTTCGATGCTCTGTGAAAAGCTGTCCGGACGCAAAGTCGAGATCGGCCTGGTGCCGTTCGGCTCGTTCGGGCTGACGGTGTTCGGGCTGTTGCTGTGGTGGCATTCCGGTGGAATTCCCGACAGCGTCGAGGGGCACGGTTGGCTTGAAGTGCTCGGTTTCGGTCACGCCTGGCTGGTGTTGATCGACATCCTCGGCCTGGGTGTGTTCGGTGGCTTCTATATCGTGCCGCTGTACGCGCTGATCCAGTCGCGCACGGTGGAGAACGAGCGGGCGCGGGTGATTGCCGCCAACAATATTCTCAACGCGTTGTTCATGGTGGTCTCGGCGATTGTCTCCATCGTCTTGCTGAGCCTGGCCAAGCTGTCGATCCCGCATTTGTTCCTGGTGGTGTCGCTGCTCAACATCGGCGTCAACGCCTACATCTTCAAGATCGTCCCCGAGTTCAGCATGCGTTTCATGATCTGGCTGCTGAGCCATTCCATGTACCGCGTGGAGCATCGCAACCTGGAGGCGATTCCCGATGAAGGGGCGGCGTTGCTGGTCTGCAACCACGTATCGTTCGTCGATGCCTTGCTGATCGGTGGTGCGGTGCGTCGGCCGATTCGCTTCGTGATGTACTACAAGATCTACAACCTGCCGGTACTGAATTTCATCTTCCGCACCGCTGGGACCATCCCGATCGCCGGACGCCAGGAAGACATTCAGATCTACGAAAAGGCCTTCAGCCGGATCGCGCAGTACCTCAAGGACGGTGAGCTGGTGTGCATCTTCCCGGAAGGGAAGCTGACCGCTGACGGTGAGATCAATGAGTTCAAAAGCGGACTGACACGCATCCTCCAGGAAACCCCGGTGCCGGTGATTCCCCTGGCGCTGCAGGGGCTGTGGGGCAGTTTCTTCAGCCGCGACCCGGCCAAGGGGCTATTTCGCCGGTTCTGGTCGCGGGTGACGCTGGTGGCGGGTTCGGCGGTCGCGGTAGAGGCGGCAACGCCTTCGAGTTTGCAGGCGTTGGTGGGAGACCTGCGCGGCACTGTCCGTTAGGACGAAAAACTGTGGGAGCGAGCTTGCTCGCGATTGCAATCTGTCTGCTGGCATTGAGGTCACAGGCAGACCGCTATCGCGAGCAAGCTCGCTCCCACAGGTCAATCAGGCGCTGACCTTGAGCCCGATCAACCCCGCAACGATCAACGCCACGCTGGCCAGGCGAACCAGCGCCATCGACTCACCAAACAAAATGATCCCGGCGATCACCGTGCCCACGGCACCGACCCCGGTCCAGATCGCATAGGCGGTACCCAGCGGCAGTTCCTTCATGGCAAGGCCGAGCAGGCCGAGGCTGATCGCCATGGCGGCGATGGTCAGTGCAGTGGGGAGAGGGCGGCTGAAACCGTCGGTGTACTTCAGGCCGACAGCCCAGCCGACTTCGAACAGGCCGGCAAAAAACAGAATGATCCAGGACATCAAACACCTCATCGATGGATGGGGTCGTCCCCGGATTCAAGACTCAATCGAGCGGCGGGGTCGTCCCCGCCCTGGATGGAGAGAGTGCCAATGATTGACCACTCGATCAAGTCTGCCTTAGTCAGCGGTTTGCCGGGCGGCCAGAGTTTCTCGGTCCTGCTTTTCGCTCATGCGCCGGAAGTACGTCGAGAGCAAAGCCCCGGAAATATTGTGCCAGACGCTGAACAGCGCGCTGGGGACCGCCGCCAGCGGCGAGAAATGCGCGCTGGCCAGGGCAGCGCCTAAGCCGGAGTTTTGCATGCCCACTTCCAGTGCCAGGGATTTGCGCTGGGCCAGCGGCAGCTTGAACAGATGCCCGGTGAAGTAACCCAGCAAAAAACCGAAGCTGTTGTGCAGCATCACCACGGCCATGATCAACAGGCCTGATTCGGCAATTTTTGCCTGGCTGGCGGCGACGACGGCGGTGACGATGATGACGATGCTCACCACCGACACCAACGGCAACACCTCCACCGCATGGCGCACCTTGTCCCCCAGCAACCGCTGTGCCAGCACGCCCAACACGATCGGCAACAGCACCACTTGCAGGATCGACCAGAACAGCTCCATGAATGACACCGGCAGCCAGGCCGAGGCCAGCAACCAGATCAACGCCGGGGTCAGCAGCGGCGCGAGCAAGGTGGTGACGGCGGCGATGGCCACCGACAGTGCCAGGTCGCCGCGGGCCAGCCAGGTCATGACATTCGATGAGGTGCCGCTTGGGCAGCAGCCCACCAGAATCACGCCGACGGCAATTTCCGGTGGCAGATAGAAAACTTGGCAGAGCAACCACGCCACGCCGGGCATGATCACGAAATGAGCGACCACGCCCAGGGCCACGCGCCAGGGATGGCGTGCGACTTCGGCGAAGTCTTCGAGCTTGAGGGTCAGGCCCATGCCGAACATCACCAGCCCGAGCAGCGGCACGATGGCGCTTTTCAGACCGATGAACCAGGCCGGCTGTAAAAACGCCACGACGGCGAAAATCAGTACCCAGTAAGCGAAGGTATTGCCGACAAAGCGGCTCAATGCAGCCAGTGCGCGCATGACCTGATCCTTATTATTAAGAACATCCAATACCCATGTGGGAGCTATCCGCCGGGTTTAGATCCCCTGCGGCATCTCTTCCCCACCCAACGCTTCAACCAGCGCCGGCAGGAACTCGCCGAACGTCAACATCATCAGCGTGAAGCTGGCGTCCAGCTGGCCGAGGGCTTCGTCGCCACCGTCCTGCTCCGCCTGGTCCTGCAGCAGGTCTTCGAACTTCAGGCGCTTGACCACCATCTTGTCGTCGAGCACGAAGGACAGCTTGTCCTGCCAGGCCAGCGACAATTGTGTCACCACCTTGCCGGTGTTCAGGTGCAGCTGAATTTCGTCGCTGGTCAGGTCCTGGCGCTTGCAGCGCACGATGCCGCCGTCTTCGTGAGTGTCGCGCAGCTCGCATTCATCCAGCACGAAGAAATCGTCCGCGGCTTTCTGGGTCTTGACCCAGTCGGTCATGGTGGCGGTCGGGGCCATCTTGACCGTCAGTGGGCGTACCGGCAGTGAGCCGATGACTTCGCGCAGGGTGGACAGCAGGTCTTCGGCACGTTTCGGGCTAGCCGAGTTCACCAGGATCAGGCCCTGTTTCGGCGCGATGGCGGCGAAGGTGGACGAGCGACGGATGAAGGCACGGGGCAGGAACGCCTGGATGATTTCATCCTTGAGCTGGTCGCGTTCCTTTTTATAGACCTTGCGCATTTGCTCGGCTTCGATCTCTTCGACCTTTTCCTTCAGGGCATCGCGCACGACGCTGCCCGGCAGGATGCGTTCTTCCTTGCGCGCGGCGATCAGCAGGAAGTCCTGGCTGACATGCACCAATGGCGCGTCTTCGCCTTTGCCAAACGGCGCGACGAAACCGTAAGTGGTCAACTCCTGGCTTGCACATGGACGCGCCAGTTTGCTGGCCAGTGCAGTTTCCAACGCCTCGGCATCAAAAGGCAGATCTTGGGTCAGGCGATAGATAAGCAGGTTTTTGAACCACATGGGGTGAGTCTCTCCTTTATACAAAGGGGGGCATTATTCTCTTCGCGGCGCCATAGGCCAACCCTTCGCTAAGCCTTTGGAAGGCCTGAAAAAATTAATTTAAAAAGTGCTTGCCAGCTTAAAGAGTGCTCCGTAGAATGCGCGCCACACCGAAAGCGAAGGGTGATTAGCTCAGCTGGGAGAGCGTCTGCCTTACAAGCAGAATGTCGGCGGTTCGATCCCGTCATCACCCACCATTCGTTCAACGTGTTACGCGCAGCGGTAGTTCAGTCGGTTAGAATACCGGCCTGTCACGCCGGGGGTCGCGGGTTCGAGTCCCGTCCGCTGCGCCATATTCGGTTACCTGGAACACTGAACGCCAGGTCACCACGGAAAGCCCGCTAACGCGGGCTTTTTGCTGTTTGCAGTTTCCGCAGTGTGTGTTGCTCATGTTTTTTGCTAGTTTTACCAATTAAATCAGCACGTTACGAAAAACTGTGAGAGAATGCGCCCCGCATCGAAAGTGAAGGGTGATTAGCTCAGCTGGGAGAGCGTCTGCCTTACAAGCAGAATGTCGGCGGTTCGATCCCGTCATCACCCACCAAGCTTTCAATGTTACGCGCAGCGGTAGTTCAGTCGGTTAGAATACCGGCCTGTCACGCCGGGGGTCGCGGGTTCGAGTCCCGTCCGCTGCGCCATATTTGCTTCCACCAAGGCCCACTGAACGCCTGGAAACCACGGAAATAGCGGCCTTGAGCCGCTATTTTCGTTTCTGAAGGCGAGCTTCGGCTTTCCTGGCTCGGCGCGGCTGCTGCGTATCGACAAGAGCCAGGTGGAAGAGAGGGCTCACTCAACATGCCCTCCCATGATCACAACTGAAACTTACTCACCTCCTGCTGAAGGCTGGTGGCGAGGTTTTTCAACCCGCCGCTGGTCTTGAGCAACTCCTGGACTGAAACGTTGTTCACTTCCGCCATTTGCGCCGAGCGCTCGACACTGCGGGCGACGTCCTGGCTGGCTGCGGTTTGCTCACGCAAGGCAAACGAGATTTGATTGACCACGTGCAGTACCTTGTCTGAGCTGTCACGGATTTCGATGATCGCTTCACCCGCGGTCCCCGCCGTTTCCACACCCTGATTCACTTCCAGAACACCACCGCGCATGCTTTCGACGGTGTCGCGCACGCCTGTCTGGATTTTCTCGATCATGACCGCGATCTCTTGTGTCGACTTGCCCGTGTTCTGCGCAAGCAGGCGTACTTCATCGGCCACTACGGCGAATCCGCGACCTTGCTCGCCGGCCCGGGCAGCCTCGATGGCGGCGTTGAGTGCCAGCAGATTGGTCTGATCGGCAATGCCTTGAATCACGTTGATGATTGAAGAAATCTGTTCGGAGTGCTGGCCCAGCCCTGCGACTTGGGTAGAGGAGTGCTGCACGGTCCTGGCAATGTCGTTCATGCTGGACAGCGTATTTTCGATGACCCGCGCCCCGTCTTTTGATTGCTGGCCCGAACGACTGGCGAGCTGGTGGGCCTCATCAGCGTTTTCGGAGACGTGATGGATACTGACGGTCAATTCCTCGATCGTGGCGGCCATCATCGACGCCGATGTCGACTGTTCCTGAATCGCGCCGGATAGCTGTTCCGACGCTCCGGAAATTTGTTGCACAGAGACCATCAATTGATTAGCGGCCAGGCTGATCTGGTGGATCATTTCGCGCAGTCGCTTCTGCATGCGGTCGAAGGCTTTGGGTAGCTCATCATGGCTGCTGGTGTCGATCACTGTATCCAGTTTGCCGTTGGCAATCGCAGTGGCTGCATCAATCGCCAGTTGCAGGCGTCTGGTGGTGCTGCGCCCCAGCATCGTCGCCAGGAACAACGACAGCACGGCCGCCGATGCTCCGCCCAGGATCAGGATCGTGAGGGCGAGTTGCTTGGCGTCGACCATTTCCTGGGTTCTTTTCGCCAGCAGTGAGGCCTCGGTAGCGATGATTTCGGCCAGCGTGCTCCGCATACTGTCCATCTTGGCCTTGTCTGCGCCGGAGGTGATGCGAGTGTCCAGTTCGTCGTCGGGCAGGCTGCGCGCCGTCAGACTTCTGCGCAGGGCGATGATGGGATCGACATCTTCAGCGAGCCAGCGCTTTTGCGTGTCACCCAAGGAAGCCAGTCGTTGCTGCTGCGCCGGATTATCCGCTGTCAAGCGTTTCAGCAAATCCAGTTGCTCTGAAAAGCGCTTTTCGCCGGCAACCAATGGATCCAGAAACGCATCTTTTGAAGAGATGACGAAACCACGCATACCGGTTTCGATATTGATCAACTGTTCGAGCGCTGACTGAGCTCCGCTGATGACTTGATAGGTATGAACGTTACTGGTTGTCGCATCTTCCACTGTTTCGAAGCCTTTATAGGCACTCGCCACCAGCATACCGATCAATACAACGACTGCCGTGAAACTCAAATACAGTTTTTGCGAGATACTCAGTTTATTGAACATGGATTGGCTTCCTGAAGCGCGCCTGTCCTTGGCATGTATATGGGGGGGCTATTTGTCGAGCATCGGAAAGGCGCGTCGTACATGACTATCGACCATTATGTTTTTGATTTTTAAAATGGTCTGAAGGTACTGCGATATTTAAATATCTTTTTTTTCGTACCACCGGTAATCATCCGGCATCTTGTTCGGTTGCTTCAGTGATGCGTGTCGCGGCGCTTGCACACGCTGTTTTCTATATCGGCACGCTTCGAGAAAGCTGTACATTTTTTGTATGGTTTTTGACGCGCATACTTCGAGCGTGGTGGGCTTTTATGGTTGCGAGCCACATCTGCACACGCCAGGGCGTTTTTTGATCTCTGTTTTTTAGAGTGGTGTGTATCCGTTACCGCAGCAACGGACATACACACGACTGCCGCTCTACCGTCTACTGCTCAGCATTACGGCTATGACGATAATCGCTGACCGCCTCATACACCGCTTTGCGCAAGCGGTTGATGCCGCCGATGGGGCGATGGGCCTCGATGCCGAACCACGGGTTGAACGACTGGTTGTCACAGGCCAGGTTCAGCTTGGGCGTGTCGAAATCCTGGGCTGGCACCTTGATGCGCGCCACGGTCTCGAACGGTGCATCACTTTCCTGCCATTCAATACTGGTGTCTTCGATCGGCATGTACTTGCTCGGATCCTGCCGTTGGATCTGCAGGACGAAACACGCCGGCACGCGGTCTGTGGATAACTGCTGATTCAATGCGCTACGCAGGAAGTTCGGCAGGTCCTGGTTCTGGGGAGGCAGGGTATAGCTTGGGCAGTTGTCCGGGTCCGGCGCGACGCGAAACTTGGCATTGGCTTCGCCAAATTTGTAAGGCGATACCGAGAAATAAGTCGTCTGGGTCGGGCTGGCTGGCGGCGGTGACAGGGTCGCCAAGGCAATGAACAGATGACGAATCTGCCAGGTGCGCGGGTCCAGGCTCGGAAAGAACGCCATCGCCTTCTTCCCGTCAGCCTGAGCGGCCACATTCTGACGGTATTCGGCGACATCACTGACAAAGAAGTTCGGATGATTGAACATCACGAAATCCTGCTCGCCCTGTGATTGCCGGTCAGCAAGCAGTTGCTTGCCCGGTACGTTCAGCAGCTTGATCGCCATCCCCCGTGCATCGCGCAGGCTGTCGAATTGCGGATAAGCGTTGCCGTTGGACAGGCGGATCGTGGCCTGCCAAGTCTTGCCCACTTCGGCAAACACCCCTTGGCGCAACGGCGCCGGCAGGTCGCTCGGCACCTGGAGCTCGGCCATGACGCAACCGTGGGCCTTGGCATGGGCGTCGCGCAGGTAACGCGTGCCTTCGCGGTGCTGATCGACGATGCGGATCGCGGTCTGGATGATGTCCTGGGTCATGGCGGCTTCGCCGGGTGCGATCTGTTCCTTGTCCGGGACCGGTCCCTTGTGCTGCCAGGCAAACCAGGCCGTGGACAGGGCCCAGCCGAGCAACCCGATACCCAGCAGCCACAGGAGCGTCTTGCCCAAAAAGGCGCCGAGGCGCAGCCAGAGAGTGATCAACATGCCAACATCCTTTTACCGGTGAGGTTCATCATTACAGTTGTGACTCCAGTGGCCCGCCCAGCACTTTTAAATACTCCAGCAAGGCCCAGCGCTCCTGCGGTTGCAGCAAGCGGCCAATGACGCCGTTACCGCGTTCGCCCGCGCGGAACTCATGGCCGCTGTTGTGATTGCCGGTAATCCGGGTGTCGAAGAGAAAACCGTTGGTGAAGGCTTCGGTGCGATAGCCCAGGTGGCGAGGGTCGTATTCGAAGGTGCCTTTATAGAATGTGCTCGCCCGCTCGGCCTGGGGCGACAACAGTTGGTAGATCGTTGGCACCGAGCCATTGTGCAGGAACGGTGGCGTGGCCCAGACACCCGCCAGTGGCCGGGCCTTGTAGGCGCGCAGTTCACGCACGCCAATGGGCAGGCCAAAACCGTCCAGGGCCGGGCGTTCGACGGGAGTGACACCGGCGTCGCGGTAGGCGCGGTTTTCGACGAAGGCGGTGACGTAGGCCAGGCCTTTGGCGACCGAAAGCTGGCTCAGGTCCAGCGGCTCCGTCGGGGTCGGGTGCAGTTGCACGTCCAGCTTCGCCAGCTCGGCCGGATCCCATTGCAGGCTGGTCAGGTCGAAGCGATGGTCGGCGATGTTATTGGCGGTGCCGGGGTCGGTGCCGATCACCTGCACAGGCAGCATGTGCAATTGCTGCACCGGCCTGTCAGGGCCCTGGACCACTTTGGGCACATGGCAGCCGGCGCAGTTTTCGGTGAACAGGGCCCGGCCCTTGGCGGCCAGCGGTTTATCGATCGCGCCCAGCAATGCTTCCGGCCACACGGGCGGCTTGAGCAGTTGCAGGGTCTCTTCGATCTTGTTCAGGTCGCGTACGCGTACGCTGGAGGGATATCGAGCATCGCCCTGCAGCGGTTTACCCTGGGCATCGAAGAAACTCAGTGTGGCGCCTACCCCCAGCGCTTCACCAACGTTGCGAGCCATCGGTTGCTGGGCCGATCCGTTCCATTGCACCCAGTCGAAGGTCCATATTTCCCACAACTGTGGGTAATCCACTGGAGCGTTGGCGACCCGGTAGTTTTCCGCCGAAATGGCGTCGCCGAAGCTGGCATTGGCGATGCGACCGAAAGCATCGGTACGCCCGGGGCCTTCTTCGGTGGGGTAGAGGCCGCGATGGGTATCGTTCCAGGCCACTCGCAGGAACGTGTCCAGGGAAGTCTTGAAGGCCTTGCGCAGCGCTTCGTGGCGGGCGTCGTAGTCCTTGCCCAGTACCTGGCGGGCGAAGCGTTCGAATTTCCAAGGGTTGTAGTAGGTAGACGCCAGACTGGCGACCAATGCCTGTCCGAAACTGCCACCACGTAGCGTAGGAACACTAGAAGGCAGCACGTGTTGGGCCGAGCCACCATCGATCCGTATCGCCTGGCCTTTGAAGTGCAATTCGCCGGTATGACACGCCGCGCAGGTGATATCCAGGAACTGCTCGGTGCTGCCCGGGTTCTGGTGTCGGGCGAACCCTACTGGCAAGTTGCCGGGGTTTTCAGGCGAGGCTTTCTGCGCCGGGTCGATCAGGAAGCCGAAGCGCGCCAGGTACTCCGGCGAAGCGAAGCGCTGTTGCGAGAACGGCAATTCGAGGGCGGTGAACCAGTCGTAGCGCAGGCCTTTGACCTGGGTGCCCTGGGGCGTGAAGTAATACGTCTGGCGCTCGGCGGCGCTCCATTGATCCAGATAGTGCACCTGTTCGACGGGCGTGTAGAACGGCAAGCGGGGATTGGCGACGTAATAAAGCACCACGGCCACGGCCAGGATCAGCAGCGCGAGGAGGAGCAAGAGAATGCGAGAGAGAAGGCGCACGGTAACGTCCTTGTTTTTTTGATAAGCCCTTATGCCTCAGTGCTGCGCGGCGGGCAAGTGGCCATTACCCTTGGCCTGTGGGGGAGCGGCAATGTGTCCCTGTACGTAACGGATGACAGATGCTTCATTTGCCCAAGGTTAAAAAGCGTTTGCGGTCCTGAACTTATCATCACTTTACGGCTCACATGCCGGTAGCCATTGGTCGTGGCCGCCTGATAAGCTCGCGGCTTTATTCGATTGCCCTTTAGGCGCATGAACAAGGAAATAGCATGAAACAGCATCGGTTGGCGGCGGCGGTGGCCCTGGTAGGCCTGGTACTCGCGGGTTGCGACTCGCAGACCAGCGTAGAGCTGAAAACCCCGGCGCAGAAAGCTTCCTACGGTATTGGCCTGAACATGGGCAAGAGCCTGGCTCAGGAAGGCATGGATGACCTGGACTCCAAAGCGGTCGCCCAGGGCATCGAAGATGCCGTCGGCAAGAAAGAACAGAAGCTGAAAGACGAAGAACTGGTCGAAGCCTTTGCCGCGCTGCAAAAGCGTGCCGAAGAGCGCATGGCCAAGATGAGCGAAGAGTCGGCAGCCGCTGGCAAGAAATTCCTCGAGGAAAACGGCAAGAAAGCCGGTGTAACCACCACCGCTTCCGGCCTGCAGTACGAAGTGGTCAAGAAAGCCGATGGCCCACAGCCTAAGCCGACCGACGTAGTGACCGTTCACTACACCGGCAAGCTGACCAACGGCACCGTGTTCGACAGCTCCGTCGAGCGTGGCAGCCCGATTGACCTGCCGGTCAGCGGCGTGATCCCGGGTTGGGTCGAAGGCTTGCAACTGATGCACGTCGGTGAGAAGTACAAGCTGTACATCCCGAGCGACCTGGCCTACGGCGCCCAGAGCCCGAGCCCGGCGATCCCGGCCAACTCGGTCCTGGTGTTCGACCTGGAACTGCTGGCGATCAAGGATCCGGCAAAAGAAGACGCAGCCAAGTAATCGCGTCTGTTATAACGACAACGCCTCGCTCATGCGGGGCGTTGTCGCATCTGGGCTTCGGCAAATGGCAAAAAAACCGAACGCACGGGACAGGCTACAGTCATAGGCAATACAGGCGCTGTGCTAGACGCAGTCAGCCGGTCAAGTCAATGAAATATTGGGTTTTTTTATGTGAGTAAAAAACGCCCGATCTAAGCCGGGGCCTTATGAAACGGGGGCTTCAGCGGTGAAATGCAGCTCTGTTCACAAGGTTATCCACAATTTGTGTGGATAACATTTCAGTGGGAGAAAAAATGAAGGCCCCGTGGAATTTTGCGCGATTTCTGCCCTTGGCAGGCCGCCTGCTGGCCCGCGGTCGATTACCGACGTTGCTCTTTGCCGTCGCCAGCAAAGGTGCCCGGGAGGGCGGACGGCTGGGCAAGCTCAAGGAGGACCTGCGCCTGTTGCAGGCCTTGTGCCTGGCTTACTGGCGGGGCGAATACCGCGCGGTCAGCGCCAAGTCGATGCTGTCGGTGGTGGCGGGGCTCATGTATTTCCTCAGTCCCCTGGACGCGATTCCAGATATCTTGCCGATGTTTGGCATGTTCGACGATATCGCAGTGCTGGCATGGGTCATGAAAACCCTCGACGTCGAACTCGAGGCATTCCGCGCCTGGCGTTATCGGCAGTCTCCCGAGAAACTGGCTCAAGTCGTAAGGCTTCCCGATACCCCCGAACAACTCCAGCTCCAAGGGCAGAAAAAGCCCTGATCTCCAGAGAATTCATCACCCCGCGACCTTAGCCAGCATTTAGGATTACACTTCCAAGGAAAAAGGCTGACTCGCTAAGTGTTGTTGTCCTACGGGGTAAACATGGATATTCAAATAATCACACGTGATGGAGAGCCCGAATACGCGGTTTTGCCGTGGGATCAGTACCAAGCGTTGTTGAAGGCAGCAGGCATCGATCAAGCTCCGCCGCGCGAAGCGACAGTCCGTCACGCGGCGGCACCCGGCCAGGTTCTCCCTGGCCTGGATCAGTTACGCAGTTTGCGCGAAGGGAAGGGCATCGCCATCGAGGCGCTGGCCCGCACGGTAGGTATCAGCCCGTCTTATCTGGCCTTGATCGAGAGCGGCGAGCGACAGCCCGATGCCGCGATTCGGCGCAGTCTGGCCTGGGAGTTGACGGTGCCGGGTTGGAGGGAAGAATCGTGAGCGTACGCATCAGTCGGCAGCATTGGGATGGGTTGTTGGGTGAATTGGACCAGGCGCGTCGCCAGCGCCATTTATTGACTTACCGCGCCTTGCTGGAGCGCTTGCAGCTCCCCAGCCCGGCCATGCAGACCTTGACCGCGGCCCTTGAACACTTGGCGGCGCTGGACGCCCGGGCGGAACAGCCGCTGCGCAGTTCCCTGGTGATCAGCCAAGGCGCGAGCCGGTTGCCGCGCACGGGGTTCTTCGAATGCGTTGAGCGCCTGGGCCGTTTTTCCGGGCCTTCCGATGGGGTGGCCGCCGCCTCCTGGCACGCTTCGGAAGTGGTCCGGGTGTTTGAATACGAATACCCCGAGTCGGCGGAGGCCTGAGTGCTCTGGCGACTCAAGGCGCGGGTTGGTTATTGGCTGGCGCGCCGGTTGTTTCACTGGTCCTGGTTCGTCCGCCAGGCGCGTGGCTGGGCCTGGCTCGAGGGCCAGTTCTCGCGTATGGCGAACCTGGGCGACGTCGGTGCGCAAAGTTTCTATGGGCACATCCTCACGTTTCGCGGCCAAGGGCTGGGCGCCCGTGAAGAAGGCGTTCGCCTGCTGCGGCTGGCGGCTCTGGCCGGTGATGGCAAGGCGGCCTACCAGGTCGGCGTGATCAGCCTGGCCGGTACCACCAGCAAGGCGCCGGACCCGGTCGAAGCGGCACGTTGGTGGACCCTGGCGGCGAAAGCCGGGCATCCGTTGGCCGAGATCAAGCTCGAGGCACTCGAAGCTCGCGACCGCTAGTGTTATCCACAGGCTATTCGTGACGCAGTCGGGCGGATTTAGCGAATCGCCCTACATCCTTTGTCCCGTTCCCCTGACTTAATTCCCCCGTCATCCCCGGCACAGTCTCGCGCTCCCTGAGTGCTGCGAGACGCTGCCCATGTTCGACCGTTTTTTCCTGCCGGCCCTTGAGCGAGCCCTGTCCTGATGGAGCAGGTGAGCCGTATCGAGCAGGAACTCGACAGCTTCGAAGACACCCTGGCGGTCTACCGCGAGCAACTTGAGGGCTGGTACAGCCGGGCGGCGGACCGGGCCAGCCACGCGGCCGACTTGCCCTCGCTGATGGGCATGGAGCGGCTGATCCGCTTCGGTGACAGCACCACCGTTGTCAGCAGCGGTGACGATGATTTCCTCTCCACGGTCGTCCAGTGCCCCTTGGGTGGGGTGATGACGATCGAGAGCAAGTTCGAGTCGGTGTACGACATCCCGCTGGGCGACATCGTGGTGGATGTGGTGGAGGTGAACAGCGGCAAGGTCACGCCGGTGACCCTGGACACCCAGGGGCTCGGGACTTTCGAGGGGGAGGCGGGCAAGTCCTATCGGATCCATGTCCAGGGCGAGGTGTCTCCCGGGCAGATCGAGAAGCTGTTTTCTTCCTACGATGGCTTGACTCGGGATCTGACGGACTGGCTACGGGGTGAGTGGCAAGGCTTCAAGCCGCGATGGGCCCGGCAGTCCTTGGCGACCTCGGCGGCTGCGGTGGGGAACGGGTTGCTCGCCGGCAGTTGGGCGGCGATCGAGGGTGTGTGGGACAGCATCGGCCTGCTGTCGGACATCCTCAAGGATCCTGGTCGGTTTGCAGGGCGGTTGGGCGAAAGCGCCAAGCAGTTGGAGGACCTGGCCGAAAAAACGCCGCAGCTGATGGCCAAGCTGCAACTGCTGGCCAGCGACGAAGCGGCGCTGTGCCTGTTGGTGCGCACCGCCAGCCTCTGGCTGGAGATGCTGCCGCCCAGCGAAGTCGCCGGCGAAACGGCCGAAGCACTCTCGACCGTGGTGGTGCAGTGCGTGATCGACTTGCTGATCGGCGTGGTCTTGACCTTTGCCGGGGCGGGGGCCGGGATCGCCTACCTGTCGATGCGCTTGGCCAGGCACGGCGCAACCCTGCTGAACGCCATGCAGCGGTTCATCGAGGCGATTTTCTCGGTAGTCAGCGGTTTCTTGAGTTACGTGGACCGTTACAAAACCGTGGCGGCACGCGGCATCGCGGCGGGAATAAAAAAAGGCCGGCTGCAACTGCGCTGGGATGCGCAGCGCAACACCACGCTGAAAAAACACGAACCCCACGACGACGCCCCGGCCCAATCGAAAAACCCCAACGGCGACAGCGTCGACACCGCGGCCCAGACCCAAACCAGCGGCTGCCCGGTGTCGATGGTCACCGGCGAAGAACTGCTGACCCTGGACGACGGCACCCTCGACGGGCGCTTGCCGTTCGTCTTCACCCGTTTGTACCGCACCAGCGCCGTCGCCCTGGACGTCGGCCTCGGGCGCGGCTGGAGCCATGCCCTGGCCCATCGCCTGGAACTCAAGGACGCGCAGGTCACCTGGGTCGACCAGGAAAACCGCCGCACGATCTTTCCACTGCCTACCACCCAGCGTCCGGCGATCCACAACAGCCTGGCCCGGGCGGCGATCTACCTGGGGGCCGAGCCGGACGAACTGATCATCGCCCAGTCTG
>NZ_FOKH01000037.1:0-72465 GCF_900111955.1 Pseudomonas sp. NFIX10
CTGTGGGAGCGGGCTTGCCCGCGAAGGCGGCGTCACAGTCAATGAAGATGTTGAATGTGCTGGCCTCTTCGCGAGCAAGCTCGCTCCCACAGAACAGAAGGATTTCGGATGCACGCGGATAGTGTGTCCGCTGAAGATCCACTGTGGGAGCGAGCTTGCTCGCGATAGCGGTGGCCCGGCCTGGCCTCACTTCCGATCAACACGCCTGACACGCTTCATCACCACCACGAAAAACACCGGCACGAACACCACCGCCAGCGTGGCGGTGATCATCCCGCCGATCACCCCGGTGCCGATGGCCTGCTGGCTCGCCGAGCTGGCACCGGTGGCAATCGCCAGCGGTATCACCCCGAGGATGAACGCCAGCGAGGTCATGATGATCGGGCGCAGGCGCAGGCGTGCGGCCTGGAGCGTGGCGTCGATCAGGTCGTGGCCTTCGTCGTACAGGCTCTTGGCGAACTCGATGATCAGGATCGCGTTCTTCGCCGACAGGCCGATGATGGTGATCAACCCGATCTTGAAGAACACATCGTTGGGCATGCCGCGCAACGACACGGCCAGTACCGCGCCAAGCACACCCAGTGGCACCACCAGCAGCACCGAGGTCGGGATCGACCAGCTTTCGTACAGGGCCGCCAGGCACAGGAACACCACGAGCAACGACAGGCCCAACAGGATCGGCGCCTGGCTGCCGGATAAGCGTTCCTGCAAAGACAACCCAGTCCATTCCTGGCCCAGGCCCGTCGGCCCCAGGGCCACCAGCCGCTCGATTTCGGCCATCGCTTGGCCGGTGCTGTAGCCCGGTGCCGGTTCGCCGGAAATGCTCACCGCCGGATAACCGTTATAGCGGGTCAATTGCGCCGGCCCCTGGGTCCAGCGGGCCTGGACGAATGCCGACAACGGGACCATTTTCCCGCTGTTGTTGCGCACATGGATCTTCAGCAGATCCTCGACCTGGCTGCGCTGGTCGCCCTCGGCCTGGACCACCACCCGCTGCATCCGCCCCTGGTTGGGGAAGTCGTTGATGTAGGCCGAACCCACCGCCGTGGACAACACGCTGCCGACATCGGCAAAGGAAATGCCCAGGGCATTGGCCTGCTTGCGGTCGACCTCCAGTTGCACCTGCGGCGCTTCCGCCAGGGCGCTTTCGCGCACATTTATCAGCATCGGGCTTTTTTCGGCGGCGGCGAGCAATTCGCTGCGGGCCTGCATCAAGGTGGCATGGCCGAGTCCGCCACGGTCCTGCAAACGGAACTCGAAACCGCTGGAGGTGCCCAGGCCATCCACCGGCGGCGGCAGCACCGAGAACGCCATGGCATCCTTGATTCGACCCAGGGCCAGGTTGGCGCGGTCGGCAATTGACGCCGCCGAATCCTCGGCGCCGCGTTGCGACCAGTCCTTGAGGGTAGTGAAGGCCAGGGCGGCGTTCTGCCCGCTGCCGGAAAAGCTGAAACCGAGAATGATCGTGCTGTCGCCGACCCCTGGCTCGCCGGCGTTGTGGGCTTCGATCTGCTCCACCACCTGCACCGTCCGGTTTTTGCTCGCACCCGGTGGTAGCTGGATGTCGGTGATGGTGTAGCCCTGGTCTTCCACCGGCAGGAACGAGGAGGGCAGGCGACTGAACAACAGGCCCATGCCCACCAGCAGCACGCCGTAGATCAGCAGATAACGGGCGCTGCGTTTCACCGCATAGGCCACCCACTCCTGGTAGCGGTCGCCGAAGCGGTCGAAGCCACGGTTGAACCCGCCGAAGAAACCGCTTTTGGCGTGGTGATCGCCTTGGGCGATCGGCTTGAGCAAGGTCGCGCAAAGCGCCGGGGTCAAGGTCAGGGCGAGAAAGGCCGAGAACAGGATCGATGTCGCCATCGACAGCGAAAATTGCTGGTAGATCACCCCCACCGAGCCCTGCATGAACGCCATCGGAATGAACACCGCCACCAGCACCAGCGTGATGCCGATGATCGCACCGGTGATCTGCCCCATGGCCTTGCGCGTGGCCTCCTTGGGCGACAAGCCTTCCTGGGCCATGATCCGCTCGACGTTCTCGACCACGACAATGGCATCGTCCACCAGGATACCGATGGCCAGCACCATGCCGAACATGGTCAGCACGTTGATCGAGAACCCCAGCGCGAGCATCGTCGCGAAGGTGCCCATCAATGCCACCGGCACCACCAGGGTGGGGATCAGGGTGTAGCGGATGTTCTGCAGGAACAGGAACATTACTGCGAACACCAGCAACATCGCCTCGCCGAGGGTGTAGATCACCTTGGTGATCGAGACCTTGACGAACGGCGAGGTGTCGTAGGGAATCTTGTATTCCACGCCGACCGGGAAATAGCGCGACAGCTCGTCCATCTTGTTGCGCACCAGGGTCGCGGTGTTCAAGGCGTTGGCGCCCGGCGACAGTTGCACCGCCACCGCGGTGGACGGCTTGCCGTTCAGGCGCGTGGAAAATTGGTATTCCTGGCTGCCGATCTCCACCCGCGCCACGTCGGCGATGCGCACCGTCGAGCCATCGGGATTGGCCTTGAGCACAATGTCGGCGAACTCTTGCGGCGTGTTGAGCTGGCCTTTGACGACGATGGTCGCGGTGATTTCCTGGGTGCTGCGGCTCGGCAATTCCCCCAGGCTGCCTGCCGACACCTGGGCGTTCTGCGCCACGATGGCGGCATTGACGTCGGCCGGGGTCAGGTTGAAGCCGACGAGTTTCTGCGGGTCGATCCAGATCCGCATGGCGCGCTCGGCCCCGTACAGCTGGGCCTTGCCGACACCGTCCAGGCGCTTGATCTCGTTCATCACGTTGCGCGCCAGGTAATCGCTGAGGGCCACGTCGTCGAGCTTGCCGTCGCTGGAGGTGAGGGTGATCAGCAGCAGGAAGCCGGCGGAGACTTTGTCCACTTGCAAGCCCTGCTGCGTGACCGCTTGCGGCAGGCGCGACTCCACCGCCTTGAGGCGGTTCTGCACGTCGACCTGGGCCAGTTCCGGGTTGGTACCGGGTTGGAAGGTTGCGGTGATGGTGGCGCTGCCCAGGCTGCTCTGGGATTCGAAATACAACAGGTTGTCGGCGCCGTTGAGTTCTTCCTCAATCAGGCTGACCACGCTTTCGTCCACGGTTTGCGCCGAGGCGCCCGGGTAGACGGTGTAGATCTCGATTTGTGGCGGGGCCACCACCGGGTATTGCGCCACCGGCAGTTGTGGGATGGCCAGGACACCGGACAATAGGATGAACAACGCGACGACCCAGGCGAATACCGGACGGTCGATGAAAAATTGCGGCATGGCTTAGTGTCCTGCCTGTGGCCCGGGAACCTGGGCGAGGGGGAGTGGAGAGTCGTCGATCCGGACGTGCTCGCCGGGACGGGCGTGTTGCAGGCCTTCGATGACGATGCGGTCGCCGGGTTTCAAACCGTGGGTGACGACCCAGCGATCGTTTTGCGCGGCGCCCAGTTGCACCGGTTGCTGGCTGACCTTCTGCTCGGCGTCCAGCAGCAATACCTGGGCGATGCCGGCGCTGTCGCGCAAGATGGCCCGTTGCGGCACGGTGATGCCCTGGCTGTTGACCGCCTGTTCCAGGCGCACGCGGATGAAACTGCCTGGCAGCAGGTCCAGGTCGGGGTTGGGGAACTCGCTGCGCAGGGTGATCTGGCCGGTGCTCGGGTCGACGCTGAGGTCGGTGAACAGCAACTTGCCGGGCAGCGGATAAGGGCTGCCGTCGTCCTGGATCAAGGTGGCCTTGGCCTGGCCCTGGCCGACCGCTTGCAGTTGCCCTGCGCGAAAGGCGCGGCGCAGGTCATTGAGTTCGCGGGTCGATTGCGTGAGGTCGGCGTGGATCGGGTCCAGTTGCTGGATCAACGCCAACGGCGTGCTTTCGTTCTGCCCGACCAAGGCACCTTCCGTCACCAGGGCGCGGCCGATGCGCCCGGATATCGGCGCGGTCACCGTGGCATACCCGAGGTTCAGTTTCGCCCGTTCCACCGCGGCCTTGTTGGCGGCGACGTCCGCAGCCGTCTGGCGCACGTTGGCCCTGGCGTTGTCGTAGTCCTGGCCACTGATCGCCTTGTCGTCGATCAACTGAGCGTAACGTTGTGCCTGCAAGCGGGCCTGGAACGCATTGGCCTCGGCCTTGCGTAATGCCGCCTCGGCACTGTCCAGGTCGGCCTTGAACGGCGCCGGATCGATGCGAAACAGCACCTCGCCCTGTTTGACGTCGCGGCCTTCGTGAAACACCCGCTGCAAGACCACGCCGGCGACCCGCGCCCGGACTTCGGCGACCCGTGGCGCGGCGATCCGGCCGCTCAGCTCGTTGCTGATCGACAGTGGCCGGGCCTGGACCGTTTCGACACGCACGCTTGCCAGCGGGGCGGAGGCTTGCGGGTTCGAGGCGCTATCACAGCCACTGAGCAACAGCGCGCCGACCAACAGGCCCAGTGTGACGAAAGGAATCTTGGACATGGTGCTTCCCCAATATTGAGCCGCCCATGGTAGGGATCGAGGCCAATGCCAGGGGTGAAGCTTTGTAGGCGCTCTGTGAAATTGTGTAAGCGCACAGGCCACTAGATCCGAAAATGCCCCACTAACTGCTGTTGATGGTTGGCCATGGCATGCAACGAGTGGCTCGCCTGCGACGCTTCTTGCATCCGGCTGGTCAAGGTTTCGCTGATTGCGCGAATGTCGCTGACGCGATGGCTGATGTCTTCCACGACAGTGCTTTGCTCCAGGGCGGCACTGGCGATCTGTTGGTTCATGTGTTCGATCACTTCCACGGCGTCGGTGATGTGTTGCAGCGCCACATGGGTCTTTTCGACTTGGGCGACGCTGTCCCTGGCCTGTTCGCGGCTCAGTTGGGTGCTGTGCACGACCTCCTGGCTCAGCTGTTGCAACGCTTCGATCACCGTGCGTATCTGCTCGACCGAGTTCTGGGTGTTGCTGGCCAGATGGCGAACTTCGTCGGCCACCACGGCGAAGCCGCGCCCCTGTTCTCCGGCCCTGGCCGCTTCGATGGCGGCATTCAAGGCCAGCAGATTGGTCTGCTGGGCAATGGCACAAATCACGTCCAGCACCTGGCCAATGTGTTGGCTGTTGCCGGCCAGCGCCTGCACTTGCTCGAGCGTGGTTTCCAGGCGCCGGTCGAGGCTGTCGATGCTGGTGACCGCGTTGGCGAACAATTCCCGCCCCGATCGGCTGGCGTTTTCGGCAACGGTGGCGGCATCGGCCGCCTGGTGGGAATGGCGAGCCACTTCCTGTGCGCTGGTGCTCATTTCATGCAAGGCGGTCGCTGCCAGCTCGACTTCCCGGTACTGCGTGTGCATGCCCGCGCTGACTTCCCGGGCCACCCGTGCCGACGTATCGGCGGTGTTGCGGGTGTCCAGGGAGGCTTGCTGGATATCGCGGATAATGGGCTGCAGCTTGTCGAGAAAGCGGTTGAAACCCCTGGCCAGATGGCCCAATTCATCGTGGCGGTCGTTGGGCAGGCGCCGGGTGAGATCGCCGTCGCCTTCGACAATCGCATCGAGCATCTGCGCCACCCTCAGCAACGGCCGGGTCACGCCGTAAGCGGTGAGCCAGATGAGTAACAGTCCCAAGCCGGCAGCCAGCAAGCCCAGGCTGAGGTTGAGCCAGTTGGCCTGGCGATGCTTGGCGTCCAACTGCGCCTGCATGTGCAGGGCTGGCGCTTGCACAAGCGCTTCAGGTACGCGTATCTGCAATTGCCAGGGTCTATTGGCGGGAGCGGTTTGCACGGCTTGCCGAACGTCGACCGAGGTGCCGTCAACCGTGCCGCTATGGCCGGCAACTTGCCCTGACGGGGAAAGAATGTTGATCTCGCTGTGGCCGGGATACAGGTCGTTGGCCAGGCTGGCGGCCAGTTGCTGGAGGGTATCGAGGCTGATGTCCATGCCCACCACGCCGATGACGTTGCCCTGGTCCAGCAGGGGTATGGAGATGCTGCTCATCAACGTCTTCTGGCCTTCGACCTCGATCGCGTAGGGCTCTGTCACGCAGGTGCGTCCCAGGGTCTGCGGGCAGACGTACCAGGCGTTGGCCGGCTCGCTGCCCGGTGGTGCGGTGTTGGCGCTGATCTGGGCTTCGCTGAGCACCTCCTGCACCAAGTGGCCGGGTTGGCTTTGCGACCAGTACAAGGCGAAGCGACCCTTTTCGTTGCCGGCCAGATCGCGTTGGCCAATAAAACCGGCATCTTCACCGACCAGCGCGTCGGGAAACAGCACGACGTAGAAACCGAGGACTTTCTCGCGGTTCTGGAGGGCTTGGCGGGTCGCGGCGATCAGGTCGCGGCGCAGTTGCCCTGGCGTCAGTCGCCCGTTCCACGCCTGGGCGCGCAGTTGCAGGACCTGTTGGGCAAAACCTTCCCCATAGATCGCGGTTTCGCTGAAAAACCGCTCCACCCGCTGACCGTGTGCCAGGCCCTGTGCCTGCAGGCCTTCCAGGGCCGAGCGTCCGAGCAGTTGGCTGCTTTGCTGCTTGAGCAGCGTTGCGCCTTGCTGGTTCTGGTACAGGGACGCACCGGTCAATGCCCCGACGACGGCCAGCAGGCACAGCCCACTCAGGAGCGTGATCCGCCATTGGATAGAGAGACGAGCGAAGAACATGCTGAGATTTTCCTGCGCTTAGGGATTTTTATTGTTCTGTGCCTAGCGCTGTTTGAACGACGGGCGAGGCTATCTTGCGCCAGGAAGCGCCTGCCGGCTATCCCGAATCGGCAGCCGTTGTGCCCAGGCATTGGGCTGACCTGTTTTGGGGCGCCGCCTCGGATGCTGCCGTTTTGGGATAGCGAAGGGTTTTGGCAAGGGCCTAGCATCGAATCCAGCGTGCAAGCAGAACAATAAGCTTTTGGACGTCGGCGAAACTGGCCGTCTCCGATCCAGCAACAACTGCCTCATACAATAAGGTCAAGAACAATGAGTGTATCTTTCCCGATCAGCAGCTCGACGGAGTTGAAGCGCGGCGCCCTGGGCGTCGGCTTTATCATCTTCTTTGTGATTTCGGCGGCGAGCCCCTTGAGCGTCATCGCCGGCGGTTTCCCCATCGGCATCATGCTGGGCAACGGCGCGGGTACGCCAGCGTTGTTGCTCCTGGCGCTGTTGGTGTTGCTGGCCTTCTCGGCGGGCTACACGGCCATGTCCCGGCACGTGACCAACGCCGGTGGTTTCTATGCCTTCACCTCTCGCGGTTTGGGTGGCCTGGCCGGCGGCGCGGCGGGGGTGCTGGCGATGTTCGCCTACAACATTCTCCAGGTCGGGCTGTACGGCATGTTCGGCGGCGTGGTCAGCGGTACGATGGCCACTGTCTTTGGCCTGGATTTGCCGTGGTGGACGTATTCGCTCCTGGCGATGGCGAGCATCGCGATTCTCGGTTATCGCAAGATCGACCTGTCGGCCCGGGTGCTGTCGGTGGTGGTCATTGCCGAGTACCTGGCGATCCTGACGCTGGATTTCGCCATCCTCAAGAGCGGCGGCGACAGTGGCATCAATCTCGATTCGTTCGATCGCAGCCATGTGTTCAGCGGCACGCCGTCCATCGGCTTGCTGTTCTGCTTCGCGGCGTTCATCGGCTTCGAGGCCACCACCATCTATGGCGAGGAGGCCAGGAACCCGCACCGTACGATTCCCATCGCCACCTACAGCTCGGTGCTGCTGATCGGTGGTTTCTATGCCCTGTCGGTCTGGGCGATGGTGGTTGGCGTAGGCGCGGACAAGATCGTACCGACCTTGCAGGCGCTCCAGGATCCCACCACGTTCATCTACGGCATGTCCGATCACTTTGTCGGCCCGCACCTGACCCAGATCATCCGTGTGCTGTTCATGGTCAGCATCTACGCCGGCCTGCTGGCGTTCCACAACGCCGCGGCGCGTTATTTCTATGCCATCGGGCGTGACGGTTTGCTGCACAGCCGGTTGGGCACCACCCACCGCGTGCACCAGAGTCCGCACATGGGCTCGGTCCTGCAGAGCCTGATCGCAGCGGTGGTGGTGCTGATCTTCGCCGCGCTGGACGCCGACCCGATCCTGCAATTGTTCGCCTGGTTCTCGAACCTGGCCACGTTGTGCGTGATTCTGCTCATGGCCCTGACCTCGGCGGCGGTATGGGTCTATTTCCGCTCGCACCCGGAGTTGAAGCTGGGGCTCTGGCGCGGTCGGATTCTTCCGGGCTTTTCGTGCCTGGCATTGCTGGCGGTCCTGGCCCTTGCAGTGATGCATTTCGACGTGCTGACCGGCGCCAGCCCGCTGTTGTCCTACGGCCTTTGTGCCGTCATTCCCGTCGCGCTGATTGTCGGCGTGTTCCTCGCCGCCCGATTGCGCAAGTGCTCGCCCGAGCGGTTCATGGCGTTGGGCAGCCACAAACTCTAGGGCACCACGCGACCACGTCAAACCACACAAAAAACTGCGCTGTCGTTCGGGACGGTCCGGCAGCGCGTGAAAGGAAGATGCTATGCACGATTATCAAATGCTCATCAATGGGACCCAGGTCGACGGCGAAAACGGCCACTTCGATGTGGTCAATCCGGCGACCGGCACCGTGTTCGCCCGTTGCGCGGCCGGTTCCCTGGCTCAGTTGGACCTTGCCGTCGAAGCGGCGCAGTCGGCCTTTATCGAGTGGCGATACAGCAGTCATGAAGATCGCCGCCAGCGTCTGCTGAGCATCGCGGTGGACATCGAGCAGGATGCCGAGTCGTTGGCCCGGCTGATTGTCCTGGAGCAGGGCAAGCCGCTGGAGCTGGCGTTCTCCGAAGTCATGGGCGCGGTGGCCTGGACGCGTTACGCCGCCGAACAACAGATCCCTGTGGAGTTGGTAGAGGAGACCCCGAGCCAGCGTATTGAATTGCACCGCAAGCCGTTGGGCGTCGTCGCATCGATCACGCCCTGGAACTGGCCATTCATGATCGCCGTCTGGCACATCATGCCGGCGTTACGGGCCGGCAACTGCGTGATCAGCAAACCGTCGAGCCTGACCCCGCTGAGCACGTTGCGCCTGGTGGAGATCATCGCGCGCCATGTTCCTCGGGGCGTGATCAATAGCGTGACCGGCGAACAAGGTTTCGGCAGTGCGATCACTGCCCACGCCGGCATCCAGAAGATCGTCTTCACCGGCTCGACCGCCACCGGCCAAAGCGTGATGCGCGGCGCCGCTGGCAACCTCAAGCGCCTGACCCTGGAGCTGGGCGGTAACGATGCCGCCATCGTGCTGCCCGGCACGCCGGTGGAGGCGGTGGCCGAAGACATTTTCCAGGCGGCCTTCCTGAACATGGGGCAAACCTGCGCTGCCCTCAAGCGTTTGTACATCCACCAATCCCAGTACGAGGCCTTTGCCGAGGCCCTGGCCGTTATCGCCAGGCGTCAGGTGGTGGGTGACGGCCTGGCGCCTGGGGTCACGTTTGGCCCGGTGCAGAACCTCGAACAACTGACACTGGTTGAGGAACTGGTGGCGGACGCCCGTGCCCAGGGCGCGCGGGTGTTGTGCGGCGGTGCCCGGCTGGACCGCCCGGGCTTTTTCTATCCGCCGACGCTGGTGGCCGATGTGACCGACGGACAGCGCCTGGTGGACGAGGAACAGTTCGGTCCGGTGTTGCCCCTGATCGCCTATCAGGATGTCGAGGATGTCCTGCGCCGCGCCAATGCCGGCGACATGGGCCTGGGCGGGTCGGTCTGGGGCAGCGACAGCGAGCAGGCACAGGCATTGGCCAGTCGCCTGGAATGTGGCATGGCCTGGGTCAATTGCCATGCGCAGATCCAGCCGAATACGCCGTTTGGTGGCAGCAAGATGTCCGGGTTCGGCGTCGAGTTCGGCTTTGAAGGGCTGCTGGAGTTTACCGGCCAGCAGCTGTTGTACGTATGCAAGCGTGAAACAGAGTGAGGACTGCAACCATGTACGAGCACTACAAGACAGCACAGAAGAAGTTCTGGCACCCGATGAGTTCTTCGGCGCCAGCCAACCGCTCCAAGACGTTGATCATCGCCCGTGGCGACGGCAACTACATCACCGATATCGAAGGCCATCGCATGCTCGATGGTGTGGGCGGCCTCTGGAACGTGAACGTGGGCCATAACCGGCCCTCGGTGAAGGCGGCCATCGCCGCGCAGCTGGACGAACTGGCTTATTACCAGACCTTCGACGGCATCGCCCATCCGCGGGTGTTCGACCTGGCCGAGCGGCTGACGTCGATGTTCGCCCAGGAAAACATGGCGCGGGTGCTGTTCAGTTCCGGCGGTTCCGATGCGGTCGAGACGGCCCTGAAAATGGCCCGCCAATACTGGATCGCCAGCGGCGAGCCAGGGCGCACGCGCTTCCTGTCGTTGCGCAATGGCTACCATGGCGTGCACATGGGCGGCACCTCCGTGGGCGGCAACGGGGTCTATCACTACAACCACGGGCCGCTGTTGGCCGGCTGTCATCTGCTCGATACGCCGTGGCTGTACCGCAACCCCTGGGACTGCCGCGATCCGGAGGAGTTGACCGATCACTGCATTCGCCAGTTGGAAGACCAGATCGCGCTGCTGGGTTCGCAGACCATTGCTGCGTTGGTCGCCGAGCCGGTGCAAGGTGCCGGTGGCGTGATCGTGCCGCCGGCGCATTACTGGAAGAGGCTGCGTGAAGTCTGTGATCGCCACGGCATTTTGTTGATCGCCGATGAAGTGGTCACGGGGTTCGGCCGCACCGGCTGCATGCTCGGCAGCCGGGGCTGGGGCGTCGCGCCCGACGTGCTGTGCCTGGCCAAGGGCATCACCGCCGGCTACATCCCCATGGGTGCGACGGTGTTCAACCAGCGTATCGCCGATGCCATCGAGAATGGCCCGGGTTTCAGCAGCGTGATCATGCATGGCTACACCTATAGCGGTCACCCGACGGCGTGTGCGGCGGCCCTGGCGGTGCTGGACATCGTCGAAGCCGAGGACTTGCCGGGCAATGCCGGGAAAGTCGGTGCCCAATTGCTGGAGCAACTGCAGCCGCTGACCGAGCGTTATGCGGTGGTGGGCGAAGTGCGTGGCAAGGGCTTGATGATCGCCGTGGACCTGGTGGCGGACAAGGCCACCCGCGAGCCGCTGGACCCGGCCAATGGCCTGGCCTCGCGCATCGCCGAGCAGGCGCGCCGCGCCGGCGTACTGGTGCGCCCGATAGGCAACAAAATCGTGATGTCGCCACCGCTGACCCTCACCTCCGACGAGGCCGCCATGATGGTCGCTGCGCTGGACGGCGCGCTCGCCGATTGCCGCTAGCCCGACCCGCCGGCGCAGCGTGCTGCGCCGGCTCCTGAATATAAAGACAGCCTTCGAAGGCGCACCACAAGGAGCTCCAGCCATGCGGAACCTATCGCGTATGGAATTTTTCGGCAGTGGCCTTGCCTGTACGCTGGCGCTCTGCGCCGCGAGTCAGGTCCAGGCCTATGCGTTGTATGCCGATGACGACACTCACCTCAACGCCGACATGCTGGCGGTGTTCGGCCATTTCAACAGTCGCAAGAACTACGACGGCAGGCCTGGCGGTTCAACCTGGCGCGAAGGCTTCATCAAGTATGGCGTCAGCGGCGACCAGGGGCTGGCCGGCCGTGGCAGCGCCTACGGTGCGTTCAGCCTGGTCAGTTCCGCCACCTGGGGCGATGGCGACGCGGCCGGCAATACACTGGGCAGCGAGCGCACGACGAAGATCGAAGACGCTTACCTGGGCTGGCGTTCCGCCGATCTGTTCCCTGTGCTGGGGCAGGACGGTGTCGATATCTCCGGCGGCCGCCAGGTGGTCAAGCTGGGCAGGGGGTTCTTGATCAACGATGACGGGCCGAACCTGGGCAAAGGGCCTGCCGATGGGCGCTTGAATCGCGGGGGTGCCTATTACCTGGCCGCCCGGCACGCATTCGACCAGACCGCCGTATTGCGTCTGGGCGGGCAGGAGGGGCTGCATGGCAGTGCGGTCTGGCTCAAGTCCGACAACCGTGCCCAGGCCGAAACCGAACTGGCCGCTGGCACGCTGGACTACACCGCCAAGGCCGGGACCTTGGGCTTGACCTGGATCCATGGCCTTGATGTGAGCGACCAGTGGGCCAGCGCTTTCCAGAAGCAACGCGAGGGCATGAACGTCTACAGCATTCGTGGTGAAGGCGACGCGGGCATCGAGAACGCCAGCCTGGCATTCGAATACGCTTGGCAGGACAAGGACGCGGGCCCGCAGAACGCCTGGTACGCCGAGGCCGGCTACACCTTTGCCGATCTCGCCTGGGCACCCAAGCTGACGTACCGCTACACCCGCTATTCGCAGAAGTGGGATTCGCTGTTCACCGGACAGAGCACGGGTTATGGCACGTGGTTCCAGGGTGAGGTCGCGAGCAATTATGCCGGGCCCTTCAACAGCAACACGGGCATTCATCATGTCGGCCTGACGGCCACGCCGTTGGAAAACCTGACCCTCGGTGCGTTGTACTTCGATTACAACACCGTACGTAAAGACAACGCCCTGAACCTGGATGCCCGTGAGCTGGATGTGTATGCCGAGTGGGCCGTCAACGAGCATTTGATCGTCACCCCGCTGATCGGCCTCTACAAGCCGGATCGGGATGCAACGACGGGGGGCAATCAAGTGACGGGCAATGGCACCAACGTGTACAGCCAGGTGACGGTGGCCGTGCCGTTCTGAAGCAGGGGTTGTTCGATAAACCCTGTGGCGAGGGAGCTTGCTCCCGCTGGGTCGCGCAGCGGCCCCTCTCTTTGGGCCTGCTGCGCAGTCCAGCGGGAGCAAGCTCCCTCGCCACGGGGGATCGTTTTTCTTGAGTGAGCAGTGTCTCTGTTGTCTAGCTGACAGCAGGCTGGGTATGCATCCGCTCGGCAATCCGCCGGGTGGTGTCCATCACCATTTCAACCACGGTTTCCTGGCGCAGCAGTTTGAAGCTGTGGGTGCTGCCCACGGCCGAAAGGCTGCCCACCACCTCGTCGAGCTCCGGGTTGACGATCGGCGCGGCGATACCGGTGAGGCCCAGGTTGAGTTCGTCGTGGGTCATGCAATAGCCATCCTTGCGGATTTTTTTTGTGGCCTTGGAAAAGCTTGCCCAGTCATGGTCGCTGTCGGGGTCGTTGGCCAGGTGTTCTTCGAACAGGCGTTGCAGGCGCCGACCCTTCTGGAAGGCGATCAATACCTTGGATTGCGCACCGCGAAAAAACGGCAGTGGTTGGCCGCGGCCGAATGAGAACTGGTAGGTGTCACTGGGTTCGGCGATGTAGGTATTGATGATACGGCCGTCGTAGAAAACGCTGGCGAACACCGCCAGGCCAGTGGCGTCGGACAGCTCGTGCATCAACTCGCGGCCTGCCACGAGGATCGGGTCGTACTGCCGCATCATCCAGTCCAGCTCAATGATGCGTGGCCCCAGGCCATAGCTGCCGGCGTCCACCCGCACCAGCAGGCCGGCATCGCACAAGTCCTTGACGTAGCGGTACACGGTCGCCCGCGAGAGGCCCATGCGCTCGGCGATGGTCTCGGGGTCGATCTTCAATGTGGCCGGGCCGAAAAGGTCCAGCACACTCAGCATTTTGCTCAGACTGCTCATTTCGCTCCTAAAGGGGGGAATGGCGCGTAGGGGGGCGTTGGGTGAGCACTATAGGTAGCCGCGGCGCTGATGAAAAGCCCGCGCACTCGCTCAGGAGCGCGTCGCCACGGTAACTCAATGTTTGAGAAATACAAGCGGATTTTCAGTCGTTTTCCTTCATAAAATATGCATTAATCTCAAAATATGATTTTAATGCAGAAAAATAGCTTGTTTTGTCGATTGTGCTGTGTGATAAATCTCAGCCACTGCAAACGCTCGATGAAGAGGGCTGGAAATGAATGGTGCGCAACTGATAGTGAAGGCGGCGGTGGCAAGCGGTATCGAATACTGCTTCGCCAATCCCGGAACGACTGAAATTCCCCTGGTAGCAGCCATGGCCAGCGCGCCAGCCCTCAAGCCGGTGTTG
Organism: Pseudomonas sp. NFIX10; assembly: GCF_900111955.1. Classification (NCBI taxonomy): domain Bacteria; kingdom Pseudomonadati; phylum Pseudomonadota; class Gammaproteobacteria; order Pseudomonadales; family Pseudomonadaceae; genus Pseudomonas; species Pseudomonas sp. NFIX10. Next base: position 13,953 of record NZ_FOKH01000037.1, read on the forward strand.
TCCTTGTTCGAAGGGGTATGCACCGGTGCGGCGGACGGCTACGGCCGGATTGCCGGCAAGCCGGCGATGACTCTGACTCACCTTGGCCCAGGCTTTGCCAATGGCATTGCCAACCTGCACAACGCACGTCGCGCCAACACCCCGATCGTCAACGTCATCGGCGATCATGCGTCCTGGCACGTCAATTACGATCCACCGCTGGCCAGCGACATCCAGGCGTTGGCCGGCAGCGTTTCCAAGTGGGTACGGACCTCGCGCACGGCGTCGGGCGTCGGTGAGGATTTCCAGGAGGCGGTGCGTGCCGCCTGGCAAGCCAACGGCCAGATCGCCAGCCTGATCCTGCCGATGGACCTGCAAGCCAACACCGTGCAGCACGAGAAGGCCTTCACGGCATTGCAGGCTCCGATCCGGCGTTTTGCCGGTGACCGGGTCGAGGCGGTCGCCCAGGCCTTGCGCGATGGTCGGCGCCTGGTGTTTATCGTCGGCGACCAAGGCTTGTCCGTCGCCGGCCTGGAAGCGGCGGGGCGCTTGGCGCAACTGCCGGGCGTGCGGTTGTTCGCCGAAACCTTTCCGCGCCTGAGTTATCGCGGTGGTGGCCTGCCAGACCTGGATCGCCTGCCTTACTTCCCCGAAGTGGCCATCGAGATCCTTGACCAATACGACGCGGTGGTCTGCGCTGGCGTCCCCGAGCCCATCAGCTACTTCGGCTACGAAGGCATTGCCTCCCGGTTGGCAGAGCGTGAACGCCTGCTGTGTCTGGCCGAGGTGGGGGACGACGTTGCCGGGGCGCTCACTGCGCTGGCCGATGCGCTCGAGGCGCCGGCTTACGTGCCCACGCCAACCGGTATCGAACTGCCGCCCGGCGAAGCCGCGTTGACACCGCAGTCGGTGGGCCAGGTGCTGGCCGCATCGTTGCCGGACGACTGCATCGTTTCGGTGGAAGGCGGCACGTGCGGCTATCCGTTCTTCACCGCCTCGGCCCATGCCGCCCGGCATCGGGTCCTGACCAACACCGGTGGGGCCATCGGCCAGGGCATCCCGGTGGGCTTTGGCGCCGCCATGGCCGAGCGTGGCAACAAGGTGTTCTGCCTGCAATCGGACGGCAGTGCCCAGTACACCATCCAGACCTTATGGAGCATCGCCCGCGAGCAACTGCCGGTGGTGATCCTGATCGCGGCCAACCACCGCTACGCCATCCTGCAGAACGAGCTGCGCCGCTTCGGCATGACCGAGCTGGGCCCCGAGGCCCTGAGCCTGACGGTACTGGACCGCCCACGCATCGATTGGAAAGCCCTGGCCAAGGGCTACGGCTTGCCGGCCAGCACTGTGCACACCAACGGTGAGTTGCAACGCGCCTTGGCCAACGCCAAGGCCGACGGTGGTCCTTGCCTGATTGAAATGGCGCTGTGAAGGAGCGGATATGAACCCGATTCAATTGTTACCTGCGGTCGAGAAATTCCTGTCGCAACCCGGGCGTCTGTTTATCGGCGGCACTTGGCAGGACGCCGCCGATGGTCGCCGGTTTGCCGTGGAAAACCCGGCCACTGAACACACCCTGGCTGAAGTCGCCGAAGGTGGCGAACGCGACGTGGATGCCGTCGTCGCTGCCGCCCGCGCGGCCTTCACGGGTACCTGGGCGCAGCAGTCCCCGGCCCAGCGCGGGTTGCTGCTGTTTCGCCTGGCGGAACTGCTCGACCAGCACCGCGAAGAGTTGGCGCAACTGATCACCCTGGAAAACGGCAAGCCAATCGGCGCGGCCCGGGGCGAAGCGGCCAGCGCGGCCAACATCATTCGTTACTTCGCCGGTTGGCCGACCAAGATCGAAGGCAGCACGCTGCCGGTGTCTCCCTCCAGTGGCGCGCCGATGCTCAATTACACCTTGCGCGAGCCGGTGGGCGTCTGCGCGTTGATCGTGCCGTGGAACTTCCCGCTGACCATGTGCGTGTGGAAACTCGGCCCGGTGCTGGCGACCGGTTGTGTCGCGGTGCTCAAGCCCGCCGAGCAGACACCCCTGGTTGCCATTCGCCTGGTGCAGTTGATCGAGGCCGCCGGTTTCCCGGCCGGGGTGGTCAATCTGCTGACTGGCCTTGGCGCGCAGACCGGTGCACCGCTGGCCCAGCACCCGGACGTGGACAAGATCGCCTTCACCGGCTCGACCCAGGTGGGACGACTGATCGCCCAGGCGGCCACGGGCAACATGAAGAAGGTCTCCCTGGAGCTGGGGGGCAAGTCCCCCAACATCATCCTGCCGGACGCCGACATCGTCCGGGCCGCCAAAGGCGCCGCCGATGGCATTTTCTACAACCAGGGCCAGGTTTGCACCGCCGGATCGCGTCTGTATGTGCACGCCAGCGTCCTCGACCAGGTGCTTGAAGAACTCCAGCGCCACGCGGCCGCCCATGTGCTGGGGCCAGGCCTGGATCCGGCCAGCAGCATGGGCCCGCTGGTTTCGGCCCGGCAATTGGGCACGGTGCGCGGCTACCTGCAACGGGGCCAGGAAGAGGGCGCCGAACTGATCTGCGGCGGTGACCGGCCGGCCCACCTGGAACGCGGCCACTTCATCCGCCCCAGCGTGTTTCTCGACCGCGCCGAGCGCGCCTGTGTCGCCCGGGAAGAAATCTTCGGCCCGGTACTGACCGTCATGAGCTGGACCGACATCGATGAGCTGGTGCTGCGCGCCAACGACTCGCCTTACGGCCTGGCGGCGGGTCTCTGGACCCGTGACTTGCGCTCCGCCCATCGCGTGGCGGCGCAGTTGAAGGCCGGTTCGGTGTGGATCAACTGCTGGAACGTCGTCGACCCGGCCTCGCCATTTGGCGGCTACAAGCAATCCGGCTGGGGTCGGGAAATGGGTAAGAACGTGATCGATGCCTACACCGAAACCAAAAGTGTCTTCGTCGATCTGGCCTGAACCGAATCATCACAAGAGGAACTGCTATGGATCTGGAATTGCAAGGCCGCGTGGCGATCGTCACCGGCGGCGGTATGGGCATCGGCAAGGAAGTCGCGCGCTTTTTGTCCCAGGAGGGTTGCAAGGTGGTGATCTGTGCGCGGCGCATGGAGTTTCTCCAGCAAGCCGCCGAGGAAATCACCGCCGAGACCGGCAACGAAGTGCTGCCGCTGTTCTGTGACACCAACCAGATGTCGGCGGTGTCCGACATGGTCGAGGCGGCCCACAAGCACTTTGGCCGCATCGACATCCTGGTCAACGGCGCCGCGGCACCGTCCGGCGTGGTGCGCAACGACATCGAACATGCCGGCGACGACGAATTGCTCTCGGACCTCAACACCAAGGTGATCGGCTATTTCCGTTGCGCCAAGGCGGTAACCCCGCACATGAAGGCCGGTGGCTTCGGTCGCATCATCAACATCGGTGGCTTGACCGGGCGTGGCAGCAAGGTCCTCTCGGGCATGCGCAACCTGGCCATCGCCCACATGACCAAGACGCTCTCCGACCAACTGGGCCCCTCCGGCATCACCGTCAACCTGATCCACCCCGGTGTGGTCGACACCCCGCACATCCAGGAGCTGTACGAGCGCGAAGGGGTCAAGCAGGGCAAGACGCCTGAGCAGGTGGAGCAGGGCTACATCGACGCGACACCGATCCGGCGCACCCTGGCGCCCATCGAAATGGGCTGGCTGATCGGTTTCCTCGCATCCCCCAAGGCGGGCGCCGTGACTGGGGAATCCATTGGCATCGACGGCGGCTTGACCCGTGGCATCTTCATTTGAGGAGCAGCAGTGATGAGTAACGGAACCCTTTTGGTCGCCACCGTGGGGCAAGCGGTGATCCGCAGCGCCGACGATGGCCGTACCTGGCATCGCCTGGGCCTGGGCCAGGACCTGGAATTCGATGCGATTACCCGATCCCTGAGTTTCCATCCGGGTACGCCCGAGGTGATCTACGCCGGCACCGACGTCGGCCTGTGCGTCAGCCGCGATACCGGCGGCCATTGGCAGCGGGTGGATTCGCCGTTCAACGGGCAGACCGTCTGGAAAGTAGCGGTGGATCCCCAGGATGCGCAGCGTATTTTCGTGGGCACCGGTGCGCCGTCGCGCGCCGTGCTGTGGCGCACCCTCGACGGTGGCCAGCACTGGGACCGTGCCCCTGTGGAGATCCCGGAGTTCTGCGACGGCGTCAGTCGTCCACGCCTGCTGGCTTTCGCCTACGACCCGACGGACCGCAACCAGCTCTGGTTCGGCCTGGAAGAGGGGGGGCTGTTCCACAGCCGTGACGGGGGCGAGAGCTGGACCCGCGTCGATGATCGCTTGCTGTGGGACTTCAACTCGGACGTGCACAACATCGTGGTCCTGCCCAACCATGGGCAAAAGGTCATCGTCGTGGTGTGCGTCAACGCCGTTTACCGCAGCCTCGACGAGGGGCAGACCTGGACCGGCATCGTCGCCCGGGAAGCCTTCGGTCTGTATTACGTGCGCGCCATGAATGCACCGTTGGGCGGCGAGGATACGCTCTACCTGAGCATCTCCGACGGCACCCCGGGCACCACCAGCAAGGTCCTGGTTTCCCGGGATGCCGCCCTCAGTTGGGAGGTGCTGCCGCTGCCACAACAGCCCAACTCCTGCGTCTGGGCGATTGCCTTGAACCCTGCCGACCCTCGCCAGATCGTCGCCGGCACCAAGTATGGGCATCTGTTCACTTCCGAAAATGGCGGTGACGGCTGGCAGAAGCAGTGGCGTGAATTCAGTGAAATCGCTGATGTGCTCTGGACCCCCGCCGTGGCGCAAATCAAGTCCGGGCATCAATCCATCATCAAGAAAAACTGAGGTATCGCGCGATGAAAGTCGAAGTCGTTCGTACTCACCTGTCGTTGTTCGTGAGCGACCCGGAAGTGTCGGCCCGTTGGTACGCCGATGTGCTGGGCATGCATGAAAGCGCCCGGGGTGAAAGCTGGATCATGATGGCGTTTGGCGCCAAGCATCACGACATCGCATTGCTCCGCGCAGAGCCCGGCGCCCACCAGGGCGGCCTGGGGTTGCAGCACTACGGGCTGGAGATCGCGGGCGACATGATCACCCTGCGCAAGCTCTACGGCATGTTGCTGAACAAGGGCGTCGAGGTGGTGAAGATCACTGACCACGAGATCGGCAACGGCGTGTACTTCAACGACCCCGATGGCAATCGCATGGAGTTTTTCCTCGAGTCCGAACACGACGACGAGCGCGGCAAGGCCCGCTTCAAGGCCGCTGGGGCCCCCAGCCGGCATTTCGATCTCGACCCACTTTAAAGAGGCAAGTCTGATGAAAACCGCGAATTTCGCCAGTTACCACATCCGCAAATGGTACAGCTTCGTCGAGGAAACCCTGGCCAACGAAACCGGCCAGTTGGCCGATGGCGAGCCGCTGTTCAAGTACGCCATTGGGGCGGTGATCGCCAACCCTTATGCCGGACGTTTCAGCGAAAGCCTGGCCGAGTTGATAGAACCGTCACCCTTGCTGGGCCAGGAGTTTGGTCGGCGTATCCAAGCCTTGGCCGGCGAGCATGAGATTGTCAGTTACGGCAAGGCGTGCCTGGTGGGCAGCCAGGGCGAGTACGAGCACGGCAATGCGTTGCTGACCAATCCGGCGGCGGATCCGATCCGTGTCGCATTGGGCGGTGGCAAGTCCTGGGTGCCCTCCACCGGCAAGCGGGGCGGGCCTGGCGTGACCATCGACGTACCGCTAGCCCACAAGGACGCGCTGTATGTCCGCTCCCATTACGACAGCATTTCCCTGGCGTTCGGCGATGGTCCCTCGGCCGACGAGTTGATCATCATCTGGGCCTTCGCCACGCGCGGTCGTTTGCATGCACGCCTGGGTGGTCTGCGGGCCGCTGACGTCAAGGGCAATGACGGCCTGTATTGAGGTGCGCTGACGTGGGAAGCCAACGAATGTCTGCAAACAGCCAGTTCTTCACCAATCGTTCGGGGATGCGCCTGCACTACTTGTCGTGGGGCAACGCGTCAGGCATTCCCGTGTTGCTGCTCCATGGGCTGCGGGCCTATGCCCAGACCTGGGCGTCCCTGGCCAATGCATTGGGCGAGCAATTCTGTTGCCACGCCCTGGACCAGCGCGGCCGTGGCGACAGCGACTGGGCAGAGGCTTCCAGCTACCGGACCGAAGCCTATGTCAGCGATCTGGAAGATTGGGTCACGCACCTGGGGCTGGAGCGTTTCGTCCTGGTGGGGCATTCCCTCGGCGGCACCAATGCGCTGGAGTATGCCCGGCTCAATCCTGGACGCCTGCAAGCCCTGGTGATCGAAGACATTGGCCCCGGCTCGTCGATCAACGGCGACGGTGCCGAGCGCATCCGTCGCGAGATGAGCCAGACGCCCCTGTCGTTTCCCGACTGGGAAAGTGCCGCGCAGTTCTGGCGCCGCTCACGTCCCGGTCTGTCCGCCCAGGGGTTGGCGTCCAGGTTGACCCATTCGATGAAGGAAACCCCGGCAGGCATCGGCTGGCGCCATGATCAGGCCGGCATTGCCCAGGCGCGCCTGAGCATCACCCCGACCGATCTGTGGCCGGCGGTCCGGGCGCTGGATTGCCCAACGCTGTTCATCCGGGGCGCGCGTTCCGATTTCTTGCCCGAGGCGACCCTGGCGGCGATGAAAGAGGCCAATCCGCGCGTGCTTACAGCGCAAATCGCCGATGCCAGCCATTATGTCCATGACGACCAGGAGGACACGTTCAACCATGTCGTCATGGACTACTTGCACGACCAATGCCTACAACCACAACAACAAAGCGGTGAATAGCGATGAAGCAGGAGAAAACCCAGGTTGTCATCGTGGGCGGCGGCCCGAACGGGATCACGGCCGCTCATTACATGGGGCTGTACGGTATCGACTGCATCGTCCTTGAGTTGGCTGACGGCGTCCTGCCGTATCCCCGCGCGGTGGGCATGGATGACGAGGCGCTGCGGGTGTTGCAGGGCATCGGTATCGCCGAACTGGCCGCGCGGGACATGATCTGCAACGTGCCCCTGCGTTACTACAATGCGCGGGGCGTCTGTTTTGCCGAGGTCAAGCCGAGCACGGCGAACTATGGCTGGCCGATGCGCAACATCTTCATGCAACAGTTGCTGGAAACGACATTGCGCGAGCAGTTGGGCAAACACACCACCGTCGAGCTGCGCCAGGGCCATGAAATGCTCGACCTGGAGCAAGATGCCGAGGGTGTGACCTTGCAGGTGCGCGACGCCGGGGGCGAGCTCTATCAGTTGCAGGCGCAGTACGTGATTGGTGCCGATGGCGGACGCTCCAGCGTGCGCAAGAAACTCGGCATCAAACTGCTGGGGCTGACCCATCCGCGCAAATGGGTGGTGATCGATACGGCCAACGACACCCTCGATGCACCGTATACCGCCTTGCATGCCGACCCTCAGCGACCTTTCGTCTGCATCTACCTGCCGTATCAGCAACGGCGCTGGGAGTTCATGCTCCTGGAGGGCGAAGACGAAACCCGGATGTGCGAAGAGGCGACGATCCGGGACTTGATCCGTGGGCATATCGGCGATGCGGTCGATCAACTGGAAATCATCCGGATCCGCGCCTACACCCATAATTCCCGGGTCGCGGCGCGCTTTGTCCAGGGCCGTGTGGCATTGGTGGGGGATGCGGCGCATATTTCCCCGCCCTGGGCCGGGCAGGGGCTCAATTCGGGCTTGCGTGATGTCGCCAACGTCAGCTGGAAGCTCGCCGCGATTCTCCAAGGGCGGGCGTCGCCGGCGATCCTGGCCAGTTACGACCAGGAGCGCCGTGGGCATGCGACCGATCTCATCGCGTTGGCCGACAACATGGGCGCCGTCCTGGGGCTGACCAACCCGTTGATGGCGGGGGTGCGGGACTGGTTGTTCCAGGCCGTCAACAGCGTCGACAACCTGCGTTCGCACTTGCTGGAGTTCAAGTTCAAACCCAAGGCGACCATCACCAAGGGCCTGGTGTATCACGAGCGCGCCGAGCTGCATGAGGATGATCTGGTCGGGCAGTTGTTCATCCAGCCGTCCATCGAAGATGTCCAGGGCCAGCGCCGACGCCTGGACGAGGTGCTGGGGCATTCCTATGCGGTGCTGGGGTATCGGGTCGACCCGAGCGAACCGCTCAGCGAAGAAACCGCCGCTTGGTGGGCGCGCTGGGAGACGCGCTTCATCCAGATCAATCGCTCGCGCAGTGGCGTGGGGCGCAACCAACCCTTGTCTGCCAGCGGGGCCATTTGTGTCGAGGACGTCGATAACCGCCTCGGCGAATGGTTTGCCAAGGTGCGTGATTGTGTCGTGGTGGTGCGGCCGGATCGGTTCGTGGCCGCGATCACCACGCCCGAGCGGCTCGAGGGCGTGTTGCGCAAACTGGCGGAGCAACTCTCATGAGCCGCGAAGATCATCTGTTGGTTCGGCTTCACGATGCCGCGCAGGCCGTGCACGCCTTGCCGTCGTTGGAACCAGAGGCCGTCGACCTGACGACGGGCTACACCTTGCAGCGCGAGGCGCTGCGCCGGCGCCTGGCCGGTGGTGAGCGCTTGACCGGGTGGAAAGTGGCCTTCGCCGGCCGCGCCGCCCAGGACCGTTTCGGTATTGATGAGCCGGTATTGGGCGCGCTGACCGATGCCATGGTGGTGGAACCTGGCCGTGGGGTGTCGCTTGCGCGGCTGATCCAGCCGAAGTTGGAAATCGAGCTGGCGTTTGTCCTGGGGCGTACGCTGGTGCCGGGTTTCTACAGCGACGAGGACATCCTCGCGGCCATCTCCGACGTCGCGCCGGCGTTCGAAATTGCCGATTGCCGCTGGCAGGGCTGGCGTTTCGGCGTCGGCGCGTTTCTTGCCGACAATGCCGCCGCGGGGCTGTATTGCCTGGGGGCGCGGGTCAAGTTCCATCCCGAACAACTGGCCCACGTGAACTATCGCCTGGCGTGCGATGGGGTGCCCTGTGGCGAGGGCAATGCCCAGGCACGCGAGGACACGCCCCAGGCCAACCTGTGCTGGCTGGTGCGGCGCTTGCTGGCCGACGGGCAGTGCGTTGAAGCAGGCCAAGTGGTGCTGTCCGGCGCTTTGTTGGCACCGTTGGAGATCAAGGCCGCCGAGTATCGGTTGGACATGCTTGGCATGGAACTGGCTTTGGTTTTCCGGCAGTAAGTACTGTTCACCCAAAGGAGCCCGTGGCGAGGGAGCTTGCTCCCGCTTGAGTGCGAAGCGCTCATAAAATGGGTCTGCTGCGCAGCCCAGCGGGAGCAAGCTCCCTCGCCACGGGGTTTAGATGTCCTTGAGCGACCGTACCAGGCAATAAACGCAGGGCCACCGAGGACCAATGATCATGTTCGCCGAAGTCCGTACCTTCAATGATCCTCAGCAACACGCCGGTTCGATCCTGGGCTGGCAACAAGTCTATGACCAGCTCGGGCGTGGATGTCTTTCCAGCGAGCTGCGCCAGGTGTGCGCCGAACGTTTCCAGATTTTCCAGGAGGTGCTGGATAAACGCGTGGTGCAGCACGGTTGCGCGCCAAAAGGGCGCTTGTGCATTGCCATGTCGCTGGGCGGTGCGCCGGTGGTCCAGGGACACCAGGTGGGCGCCCACAGCGTCGTATTGTTGCGCGATGGCGAGGACTTCGTCTTGCACGCCCCGGAGGGCATGCATTTCTTCGCGGCCAATGTCGACACGGTGCGGTTCGCCAAGCTGGCGGCCTACGAACTGTCGAGCGAACAGCTCAAGCGTTTGAAAAACGTGTCCCAGGTCAGCGTGGATGAGGTGGTGCTGCGCCGCGTGCAACAACGCATCCAGCTACTGTTTCGTCGCCTTTTGGAACAGGCGGACGCCGTCAATCCTGCTTCGGAAAAAATCCTCGAAGACGTTCTGCTCAATGCCTTTCTCGACCTGTTCAGCCACGCCTCGGACGAGGTGCGCGGCCGACGCGGCAACTTTGCCGTCAATGCCTACCTGGTCAAGCGTTGCCAGGAGCTGGTCGTCGCCAGTGCCGATGTGCCCTTGAGCATTCTCGACTTGTGCGAGCAATTGCGGGTCAGCCGCAGGACCCTGCAGAACAGTTTCCAGGCGGTGACCGGGATGCGCCCGGTGGAGTACCTGCGCAACCTGCGGCTCAATGCGGTGCGCCGCCGTTTGATTTCCACCCATGCGGCGGCGCAGAACGTCAGTGAGATCGCCGTCGAGATGGGGTTTTTCCACCTGAGCCATTTTGCGTTCCATTATCGGGCGCTGTTTGGCGAGTCACCCTCGGATACGCCCAGGGCGCCGGCATGATGAGCCGCCGTTTGCGGTGTTACCGAAGCACCATCGCGCACTTATAAAGGGCAGCCGCTGAGCTGTTTGGTAGCACAGGGCTGCAGCCCCGCCTGTGGCAGGGCTCACGGCAGCCAGTCGCTTCTCCTCGGTAAATTCCTTCAAATCAAACGCTTGCACGATTGCGTGAGAAGTTGGCACGTATTCTGCCTTTTTGAATCCATGGATAATTGGATACAAAAATGCAGAGGGTGCTGCCATGCAATTTGCTCCGACATACGCTGAACGCCCGCCCATGACCGCCGAGGAGGAGGCCTACAACTTCCTGCTCGATGCCATTTGTGGTGGTCGGTTACGCAAGGGCGACCGGTTGATTGCCGAGGACATTGCCAACGAGATCGGCATGAGCCGGATGCCGGTGCGCGAGGCCTTTCGCCGTCTGGATGCCCAGGGCCTGGTGACCCTGCGACCCAATCGCGGCGCGGTTGTCAGCGGCCTGGACATTGATGAGCTGCACGAAGTCTTCGAAATGCGCAGCGCCCTGGAAGGCCTGGCGGTTCGTGTCGCGACAGCACGCATTGGCGAGCGCCAGTTGGCCGCCTTGGAGCGCTTGCTGGACGAGATGGACGACTACCGCGAGGAAAGCGCCGAGTGGGTCAGTCGCCATCGCGCCTTCCATGAATACCTGTGCAGCCTCAGCGGTCGCCCGCGATTGCTCAAGCAGATCAGCGCGCTTTATTCCCTGATCGAAGCGCCCATGCGCCTATGGCTGCAGCATGTGGAAAAACCCCTGAGTGCGCGTCAGGAGCACATGTTGATCCTCGACGCCCTGCGTGCGGGCGATGCCGAGAAGGCCGAGGCGGTGGTGCGTGCGCACATCGAAGGCACCGTTCCTGAATTGATCGAGTTCCTGCAATCGAAAAAATAACGAGAGCAGGCCCCGAGCCTGCCCGTGTTCTGACTTTGAGTACTGCCCGTTACCTACTGAACTGGAGTGTCTGGTCATGCATAAGCCTCGCCTGTTGGTTGCCGCTTTATCTTTGGGTTTCTGTGCGCAATGGGCGGTTGCCGCGCCCGTTGTCCCGGAGCGTTTGCTCAAGGTCGACAAACTCGTCTACTGCTCAGGTATGGATTCGCCGCCGCTGGTGTCTTTTGATGAGGCGCAGAAACCCAAGGGATTGACCGTGGACCTGGGGCTGGAAATCGCCAAGCGCCTGGGTGACAAGAAGGTGGAGTGGCGGGTCATTCCCTTTTCCGGATTGCTCCCCGCGTTGCTGGCTCGCCAGTGCGACATGATCGTTGATCAGTTGTTCGACAAGCCCGAGCGCCGCGAGGTGATCGACATCGTCAACTACATGTATTCCAGCCAGGCGGTGGTGGTGCCCAAGGGCAATCCGAAGGGCCTCAAGACACTGCCGGATCTCTCCGGGCACAAGGTCGCGGTGCTCAACGGTTCCACCATCAAGACCCTGCTCGACACCGAGAACGAAACCCTGGCCAAGGCCGGCAAGCCGGCGATGAAGCTGGTGGTCTACAACACCGACACCGATGCCTTCCAGGCCCTGCGCATCAGCCAGGTCGACGCCTACGGCACCACCGTGGAAACCGCCGGTTACTACGCGGCCATGGCGCCCGACCTGTTCGAGGAAGGCGTGCCGGCCTTCAGCCGGATTCTCACCGGCCTGGGCATTCGCAAGGACGATCCGCAACTGACCGCCGCCGTGCAGCAGGTGATCGGCGATATGCGCAGCGATGGCAGCTACAACCAACTGCTGGGCAAATGGCATGTCGCCAGCGATACGCTTGATTGAGGTGAACCATCGATGAGTTTCAATTGGGATGTGTTCTGGCAGTACCTGCTGCAGCCCAGTGGGGTGTACCTCACCGGGCTCTGGCTGACCTGCCTGATCAGCGTGCTGGCGATGCTGCTGGGCTGTGCCCTGGGGCTGGCCGCCGCGTTGCTGCGGTTGTCGAGCAACCCCTTGCTGCATTTGCCGGTGCGCTTTTACGTGTGGCTGATGCGCGGCACGCCGTTGCTGGTGCAGATCGTCTTTCTCTACACCGCGCTGGCCGCCGGCGGGATTTTCCGCTTCGAAGACATCGACCTGTTCGGCCTGGTGATCCCCGGCAATATCCAGGCGGCGATCATTGCCCTGGGCCTCAACGAAGGGGCCTACATGGCCGAAATCATCCGCGCCGGCATCGGCTCGGTGGACAAGGGCCAATACGAGGCCGGACGTTCCCTGGGCATGACCTTCGCCAAATTGATGCGCCGCATTGTCCTGCCCCAGGCGTTCCGGGTCATCGTTCCGCCGCTGGGCAACGAGTTCAACGTGATGCTCAAGAACACCACGCTGGTCAGTGTGATCGGCGTCCAGGAACTGTTGCTCAGCACCCAGATGGTCACGTCGGCGACGTTCCGGGTGTTCGAGCTGTACCTGGTGGTGGCGATCTACTTCCTGTTGCTGACCACGTTGTGGGGCTTTTTCCAGCGCTGGCTGGAGACCCGTTTCGGCCAATCGGATCGGCCTTCGTCGCCACCGCCGGCGTCGACGCGGATGTTCGGTCGCAGCACCCTGAATCTGCTGAGGGCACGTTAACCATGGCGCATAAAAGCGAAGAGCTGATCATCGAGGCGCTGGACGTGCACAAGTCCTTCGGCAAGCTGCAGATTCTCAAGGGCATTTCCCTGCAAGTGCGGCGTGGCGAAGTGGTGGTGCTGATCGGTGCGTCGGGCTCCGGCAAGACCACCTTCATTCGTTGCATCAATCTGTTGGAAGACATCCAGGGCGGACGCATCCGCGTCAATGGCCGGGCCATGGGGTATCGCGAGCGCGCCGACGGCAGCCTGGTGCGTGAGTCGGAGCGCAACATCGCCCGGCAGCGGCGGGACATCGGCATGGTGTTCCAACGCTTCAACCTGTTCCCCCACATGACCGCCCTGGAAAACATCATCGAGGCGCCCATCCAGGTGCTCGGTGTGCCGCGTGCTGTTGCGTTGGAACAGGCCCGCGGGTTGCTGGAGCGGGTCGGCCTGGCGGAAAAAGCCGATCACTACCCGTCGATGCTTTCCGGCGGCCAGCAACAACGGGTGGCCATTGCCCGGGCCCTGGCCATGAAGCCCCAGGCCATGCTGTTCGATGAGCCCACCAGTGCCCTCGACCCGGAGACCGTCGGCGAGGTGCTGCAAGTGATGAAGGAGTTGGCCGAGGAGGGGATGACCATGGTCGTGGTGACCCATGAGATGGGCTTCGCCCGGGAAGTGGCCGACCGTGTGGTGGTCCTGGACCAGGGCGAGCTTATCGAGCAAGGGCCGCCAGAGCAGATCTTCTGTCACCCCGTTCACCCGCGGACCCGGGCTTTCCTCAGCCGGGTGCTATGACCCCTGCAAGGTTGTCTACGCCTTGAGTCCGGTCAATCAATTCCTGTATTGAAGAGCTTTCTCCATGCTGACATTTTCTGCCCACGAATACCCTTATCCATCCCAACGCCAGAGCGTTTTCGCCCGCCGGGGCATGGTCGCCGCGTCCCAGCCCCTGGCGGCCCAGGCGGGCATCGAGATCATGCAAAAAGGCGGCAATGCCATCGACGCCGCCATCGCCACGGCAGCGGCGCTGACGGTGGTGGAGCCCACTGGCTGCGGCATCGGCGGTGACGCCTTCGCCCTGGTCTGGTGCAAGGGCCAGCTACACGGCCTCAACGGCAACGGTCATGCGCCAGCGGCCTTGAGCATCGAGGCGGTCAAGGCCGCCGGTCATGAGCAGATGCCCACCTATGGCTGGACACCGGTGACCGTGCCGGGCTGCCCATCGGCTTGGGCGCAGTTGTCGCAGCGCTTTGGCAAACTGCCCTTTGCCGAGCTGCTGCAACCGGCCATCAGCCTGGCCCGGGACGGCTTTGCGCTGTCGCCGGTGGTTGCCCATCAATGGCAGATCGCGCTGAACGAGTTCACGCCCCATCGCGATGCCGTCCTGGAGGCCTGGTTCGAGACTTTCCTGATCGAAGGCCGGGCGCCACGGGCCGGGGAGATTTTTCGCAACCCGGCCCAGGCGCGCACGCTCCAGGAGTTGGCCGACACCGGCTGCGAAAGCCTCTATCGCGGTGCGTTGGCCGAGCGCCTGGACGCCCACTCCCGGGCCAGCGGCGGCTACCTGCGCGCCTCGGACCTCAGGGATTATCGCGCCCAGTGGGTCGACCCCATCCACGTCAATTACCGAGGCGTGGATGTCTGGGAAATCCCGCCGAGCGGGCAGGGCCTGGTGGCCTTGATGGCGCTGAAGATATTGGAAGGTTTCGACTTCGATCAGCGTGACAGCCAACAGACCTGGCATCGTCAACTGGAAGCGATGAAGTTGGCCTACAGCGACGGCCTGCACTACATCACCGACCCCCTGCACATGCGCGTGGCGGTGGCTGACCTGCTCAGCGATGACTACAGCGCCCGTCGGCGCGGGCAAATCGGCGAACAGGCCCGACCGCCCAAGCCCGGCGATCCCCACGCCAGCGGCACGGTGTACCTGGCCACCGCGGATGGGGAAGGCAACATGGTTTCGTTCATCCAGAGCAACTACCATGGGTTCGGCTCCGGCGTGGTGTTGCCCGACAGCGGAATCGCCCTGCAGAATCGCGGGCAGGAGTTCAGTCTCGATCCGAGCCACGCCAACTGCCTGGCCCCGGGCAAGAAAACCTTCCACACCATCATTCCCGGGTTCCTTACCCGTAATGGCGAGGCCCTCGGCCCCTTCGGCGTGATGGGCGGCTACATGCAGCCCCAGGGGCATGTGCAGATGGTCATGAACCTGGTGGATTTCGGCCTCAACCCGCAAGCGGCCTTGGACGCACCGCGTTGGCAATGGCTGGGAGACATGAAGGTCGGGATCGAACACGGGGCTTCACGGGACCTGGCCAATGCCCTGGCGCGACGGGGGCACGAGGTGCAGATCGCCAGCGACCTGACCGACTATGGGCGCGGCCAGATCATCCTGCGCAACCCGGTCAGCGGTGTGCTGTGCGGCGGGACTGAACCCCGGGCGGATTCGCATATTGCGGTGTGGTGATGAGCGCCGGCAAACGGGTTTCACTCATCGGCCATGCCTGAGTGGATCTTGATGACGACCTTGCCCTTGGACCGTCCTTGCTCGACGTAACCCAGGGCATCGGCCGTCGCGTCGAAGGCGAAGGATCGGTCAACCACCGGCTTGAGGCTGCCGGACTCGACGAGCGTGGTGATCTCACGCAGTTGAGGACCACTGGCCCGCATGAACACGAAGGCGTAGCTCACCCCCTTTCGGCGGGCCTTGCGGCGTATGCCGCTGCTCAGCAGGGCCATGATCAGCCGCAGCGGCCAGGACAAGCCCTGGGCCTTGGCGAACTGTGGGGTGGGTGGTCCCGAGATGGAAATGAGCTGGCCGCCGGGCTTGAGGATCTTCAGCGACTTCTCCAGTTCATCGGCGCCCAAGCTGTTCAACACGACGTCATAGTCCTGCAGAACGCTTGAGAAATCCTGCTGTTTGTAATCGATGACAACGTCCGCTCCCAGTGCTTTGACCCAGGGCACATTGGCGGTGCTGGTGGTGGTCGCAACGAAGGCGCCGAGGTGTTTGGCCAGCTGGATGGCGAGGGTGCCGACGCCACCTGAACCGGCGTGGATGAACACCTTTTGGCCTTTCTTCACCTGGGCGGTTTCAACCAGCACCTGCCAGGCCGTCAGGGCGACCAAGGGCAGGGCGGCGGCTTCCTCCAGGCTGACGTTCGTGGGTTTCAGGGCCAGGGCATTTTCGTTCACTGCAATCTGCTCGGCGAAGGTGCCGATGTGCCCATCCGGGGCGCGGGCATAGACTTCATCCCCCGGTTTGAACTGCTGGACACGGGATCCCACCCGCATCACGACCCCGGCCACGTCGTGCCCCAATACCAAGGGAAACGAGTAGGGCAGGATCAGCTTGAATTCGCCTTTGCGGATCTTTGAGTCCAGGACGTTGACGCCGGCGGCATGCACGCGGACCAGAACATCGTGGTCAGCCATTTCAGGCGCTGGCACGTCGCCGATACGTCCACTGTGCTTGCCGTAGCGGTCGATTAAAAATGCCTTCATGGTGCTTTGCTCTCATAAGGGATGCCGCGGACTGGTCATCCGGCCAGGCATCCAGGGATGCCAGCGCTGTCCTTCGCGCTGGCGCCCGCTGAACGATGGTTACGCCAGGTCTTGATAGCGCTCGGCAACCTGGGACTGCTTGATTTGCCCAAGCAGGCCTTGGCGCGCCGCCTGCAAGGCATCCCAGCGTGCCTCTTCCTGCAGCGGCGGGATGGTCACCGGCTCGCGACGGTCAAAACCGACCAGCGCGGCGTCGACCAGGTCACCGACTTCCATGACTTCATTCAAGGTGTTGATATCGATGCCCGCGCGCTCCCAGATTTCGGTACGGGTCGCGGCCGGCAGGACGGCTTGCACGTAGACCCCTTTAGGCGACAGTTCCAGGCTGAGTCCCTGGGAGAGGAACAACACGAACGCCTTGGTCGCGCCGTAGACCGACATGCCGAATTCCGGTGCCAGGCCGACCACGGAGCCGATGTTGATGATCGCACCGTCACCCGCTTTGACCAGGCGAGGGGCAATGGCGCTGGCCAATCGGACCAGTGCGGTGGTGTTGAGCGACACGAGGTTCGCGACGCTGTCGGTCGACTGCTCGATGAAAGTGCCGGACTGGGCGGCGCCGGCGTTGTTGACCAGGATACCGATGCTGGCGTCGTCCCGCAGCCGGGCTTCGACTGTCGTCAGGTCGCTGATCTGGGTCAGGTCGGCCTGGAGAATGTCGACGGCAACATTGTGTTCGTTGCGCAGCTTGGCGGCCAGGGCTTGCAGGCGCGCATTGTCGCGGGCCACCAGGACGAGATTGTGGCCGCGTTGCGCAAAGCGCTGGGCGTAGGCTGCGCCGATGCCGGTGGAAGCGCCAGTGATGAGAACGGTTGTGTGAGTGTCCATGGGGATTTCTCTTCTTCAAGGGGATGAGCCGCCGCCTGACGAGCACGGCTTTCCATTAGGATGATGATCGAAATCTAAACTGTCAACGAATTTGATTATGCTCGACATCTATGTATGATGTTAGGGTGATTTTCGAGCAGCACGAGGAGTGGAAAATGCGGGTGACCAAGGCTCAGGCCCAGGCAAATCGGGAGCACATCGTCGAGACGGCGTCTGTCTTGTTTCGCGAGCGAGGCTTTGACGGCGTGGGTGTGGCGGATCTGATGGCGGCCGCCGGGTTCACCCATGGCGGTTTCTACAAACATTTCGGCTCCAAGGCCGACCTGATGGCCGAAGCGGCCGCGCGCAGCCTGGCGCAATCGCTGACCAACAACGCGGGTCTCGATGTGCCGGGGTTCGTCAACCTTTACGTGTCCCGCAATCACCGTGACGCCCCGGGTGGCGGTTGCACCATGGCGGCACTGTGCGGGGACGCTGCTCGTCAATCGCCCGAGCTGAAGGCGACTTTTTCCAGCGGCATCGAAAATATGCTGGCGGCGCTCGAGAGCCGGTACGAGACCGGGCAAGACGCGCCGCAGGCAGAGGTCAGGGCGAAAATGCTCGACATGTTGGCCCATGCCGTTGGCGCGATCATGTTGTCGCGGGCCTGCCCGGACGATTCCGCCCTGGCTGATGAAATCCTCGAGGTCTGCCGCGCCCGGATCATCGCATCACTGCCGCCATTGCCGGCGCAGCAGCCTTGACGGATACCGATTGGCCTTAGAGCGACGCCCTGACCCCCAGTGGGCAATCTTGCTGTGCAGCTACGCCGACATCGACGAGGCCAAGTTGCGCGAGCACCTGGGGTACTGCTCGGCTTGCCACGCATCCCGTCCACCGCCGAAGACGCCCACGTCGACATGGTCGGAGTCATCGGTGCCTTGGTGGCTGAAGAGCGCCGACGTGAACGCGAAGGCGGCCCGCGCTTGCCGCTGCGTCCAGACCATGGGCATCAACTGCTTGATGATCAGCACCGCAAAAGCAATCCCGGCTACTCACTGATCGGCCGCCTCAAGGGCCTGGCGGGTGGAACTGGCCGTGGTGTGGCCCAGGAACCCCGTGGTGAGGAAGGTGAATTCCTGTGGGGTTATCGGGCTAAATGCATTTCCCTGTGGGAGCGAGCTTGCTCGCGAAGCGGTATGTCAGCCTGCAAAGATATTGACTGTGCCGCCGCCATCGCGAGCAAGCTCGCTCCCACAATGGCTCAGCCTTCGAGCCCGCGCCGCTCGATCACGCCGAACACATCCGCCACATCCTGCACCAGGATCCGGGCGACATTGGTGATGGTGTTGATGTCGCGAGTTGCCGAGTCGCTCAGGCTGGTGCAGGCCACCAAGGTCAGGTAGTCGAGCGTGGCGTGCAGGCGTTCGCTGGCACAGGCATGGAGTTCGGGCAGTGGAGCGTGGGTGTCGATCAGCAGGACGGGGTGGGTGTTGGCGGTTGGGGTGAGAGGTGTGAAGCGTTGATCGCGTTGATTCATGGCAATAGTTACTCATTCTTCGTATCAAGAAAAAGCTACTTTGATCCGCTGCGAAACGAATGGGTGGTAGCTGCGCGTGGGTTCGCAGACCGAGGATACGAAGGAACCCGGCAGACCCGAAGATCTCCCACACACAGCCACCATAAAATGACGTCGAACGCCAAAGGCGCTCATTGTCACTTTTATGATGCTTGGTTGCTACCGTATCTGTCGGGCTGCGAAACCCAGCCACTGACCAAAGCCAGCGACGAGCCCAACTATAGAAGTCGATCCCGGTACCCACAACCGGCCTGTAGGACGCTCCCGCCCCCCGTGGCGAGGGAGCTTGCTCCCGCTCGGTGGCGCAGCCGCCGTAAAATCGGTGCCGGCGGTCTGTCTGGCGAAACGCGGCGGCCGGTTTGGGGCCGCTTCGCAGCCCAGCGGGAGCAAGCTCTTATAGAACAAAATTTATCTAATTGATTTTAAAGATAAATTATTTGCCGATTTATCGGCATGTTCTCTGCGCGACAGCGCAGCCTCATCGCAGGCTGCGGGATCTCCCTCGCCACAGGGTGTAAATTCCTACGAGATTTTAGGACGGCCAATCACCGTCACTGCGCATATCGAGAGGCTAATTCACATTCCTATTTGGACAGGTGACATGGTTCCCTGTGGCGAGGGGATTTATCCCCGCTCGGCTGCGCAGCAGTCGTAAACCGGCCAACGCGGTTCACCTGTTGCAGCGCGGTGCCTGGTTTTGGGGCTGCTTCGCAGCCCAGCGGGGATAAATCCCCTCGCTACATGGAGGCACAGGAGCCCTCTAACGACAGCCGCGGAAAAACGCCCTGATATCCTCCGCCAACAACTCCGGCTGTTCCAACGCAGCAAAGTGACCACCCCGAGGCATCACGGTCCAGCGTTTCACCTCGCAGCAACGTTCCACCCAGCTCCGTGGTGGCATGGGCAGTTCCTTGGGAAACAGCGCGACTCCAACCGGTGGCTTCAAACGTTCGCCGCTGTTGAACAGCAATGGCCGCTTGCTGCCTTCCACATACTGACGAAACGACGAACCGATACAGTGCGTCAGCCAGTACAGCGTCACATTGGTCAGTAACCATTCACGATCGATGGCGGGGCTGTCATCACACCAGGACAGGATTTTTTCCCCCATCCACGCCAACAGCCCTGCCGGGGAGTCATTCAGGCCCACCGCCAGGCTCTGGGGTTTGGTTCGCTGAATGTGCCCATAGGCGCCTTCGGCATCGGCAAATGCCGCCGCGCGTTGCAGGAAGGCCGTTTCTGCCTCGGTTGGCGCTGGCTCGTTTTCGCCCATGGGAGGGCGATAGGAGCCCGGAATATAGTTGAGGTGAATGCTCGTCACCCGCTCGGGAAAACGCACGCCCAACCACATCGAAACGCCCGCGCCAATGTCCCCGCCCTGGACGCCGAACCGTTCATAACCCAGCCCGCTCATCAACTCACTCCACAAGCCCGCCACTTCACAGGGCCCCATACCGGATTGCTGGAACGGCGCGGAAAAGGTGTAGCCGGGCAGCGACGGCGCCACCACATCGAAGGCGTCCGCAGGATCACCCCCATGGCGGGCCGGGTCCGTCAGCAGCGGGATGATGCGCTGCATCTCGATGAAGGAACCAGGCCAGCCATGGGTCAGGACCAACGGCATCGGTGCCGGGCCGATACCCCGTTGATGAATGAAGTGCACCCTTTGCCCACCGAGGTCGGCGACAAATTGCGGCAAGCGATTGAGCACCGTTTCCTGGGCGCGCCAATCGAACGTGTCCGACCAATAGGCGAGCAGTTCCCGCAGCACCTCCATGTCCATGCCTTCGCGCCAACCTTGCCCGGCCAGAGGTTCTGGTAACCGGGTGTGCTTCAGACGGTGCCGCAGGTCTTCAAGGGCGTGTTCCGGGATGTCGATAGCGAAAGGTTCGACGAACATGTTCCGTCCTATTGTCAAAATGACTTCCATTGCATGGCAAATCAGTTGCCGGCATGGCCCGCGCGCAGCTAGTGTAGCCCGCTGGCCGTGCTTGACGCTGGGTGGGTACAGCAACTTGAAAACGGAAGTTTCTAACGAAGGAGTGGTACATGGCACGCTATTTCAAGAGCCCGGACAGTGATCAAGGGATGGCTGGGGCTACGGCGCTGCTGCATGTCGTTTACTGTTTCATGATCCGCAAGATTGTCGCGCAGGATTACTTGCGCAAGGGCTGGATCGAGGTCGCTGATCCGAAAGCGGTTGAGACTTCGGTGCATTGATGGCGTTTGCCAGAAAATGAAGGCCCCCCTCAACGCCGCCCCGTCCGCGTACTCACATCCACCCACACCGCCAGCACCAGAATGCTGCCTTTGACGATCATCTGCCAATAACTGTCGACATCAAGCATGGACATGCCATTGTCCAGGCTGGTGATGACCAACGCGCCGAGAAGGGCGCCGTAGACCGTGCCGGAGCCGCCGCGCATGGAGGTACCGCCGATGAAGCAGGCGGCGATGGCGTCGAGCTCGCCCATGTTGCCGGCCGAGGGGGAGCCGGCGGCCAGGCGTGCGGTGTTGACCACGCCGGCGAGGGCACACATCACGCCCATGATGCCGAAGATCCACAGCTTCACCGCTTGCACGTTGATACCGGACAGGCGCGTGGCTTCCATGTTGCTGCCCACCGAGTAGACGCGTCGGCCGAACACGGTCTGGCTGGTGACGTAGCTGAACACCCCCAGCAGGATCAGCAGGAGCAGCACCGGTACCGGGATGCCGTCGTAGCTGTTGAGGGTATAGACGAACCCGGCCAGCACCGCGCCGATCACCACCACGCGCAACACGTCACGCACCAGGGAATGAGCCGCGAGGCCATGGAGGGCGCGGTTGCGCCGCTGTTTCCAAGTCAGGAACAGGGTCAGGGCGAACAG
Organism: Pseudomonas sp. NFIX10; assembly: GCF_900111955.1. Classification (NCBI taxonomy): domain Bacteria; kingdom Pseudomonadati; phylum Pseudomonadota; class Gammaproteobacteria; order Pseudomonadales; family Pseudomonadaceae; genus Pseudomonas; species Pseudomonas sp. NFIX10. The sequence goes on from NZ_FOKH01000037.1 coordinate 35,585, forward strand.
CAGGATGCCAAGCCCGGTCCCGACCGTGTGCGGCAAATAACCTTGGCCGACGTAGACCAGTTCCGGTGACACCGGGGCAATGGTGGTGCCGCCGGTCACTCCCAGCAGGACGCCGCGAAACGCGAGCATGCCACCCAGCCCGACAATGAACGACGGAATGCGCAGGTAGGCGGTCATGTAGCCGTTGGCCAAGCCGATCACCAAACCGCACAAGGCCACCAGGCTCAAGTTCGCCAGCAGCGGGATGTGATAAACCACATCGAGGATCGCCGCCAGGCCCCCCAGCAGACCAAGCAGCGAGCCCACCGACAGGTCGATCTCGCCGCTGATGATCACCAGCACCATGCCACAGGCGAGAATCCCGGTGATGGACATCTGCCGCAGCAGGTTGGAGAGGTTGCGCGGGGTCACGAACCCGCCGTCGGTCTGCCAACTGAAGAACAGCCAGATGATCGCCACGGCGATCACCAGGGCGAGCATTTTGTAGCGGGAAAACAGCTGTTTGACCTGATTCATCTAAGCGGACTTCCGATCATTATTGTTATGGCCGTCGGGATGGCTGAGTGCGGCGGCGAGCACTTGTTCCTGGGTGAGTTCGTGGTTGATGAAGTCGCCGCGCAACTGGCCATCGCCGATCACCAGGACGCGGTCGGAGACCCCAAGCACCTCGGCCAGCTCCGAGGAGACCATGATGATCGATACGCCTTCGGCCGCCAGGGCGCCCATCAGCTTGTAGATCTCATACTTGGCGCCGACGTCCACACCGCGGGTCGGTTCGTCGAGGATCAGCACGCGGGGCTTGGTCAGGAGCATTTTCGCCAACACGGCTTTTTGCTGGTTGCCGCCGGAGAGGCTGGTGATCGGCAGGAACGGGCTCGCGGTCTTGAGGTGCATGCGCGCGATTTCCTTGTCGATGCTGCCCAGTTCGGCTTCGGCGTCGATGCGGGTCAGTTTCGAGTAATTGTCCAGCACCGCCAGGGTGATGTTCTGGCCCACGCCCAGGTCCGGAATGATGCCTTGGCGCTTGCGGTCTTCGGGGACCATGCACAGACCGGCGCGGATCGACTTGAGGGGCGTGCGCGTGTCGATTTGCTGGCCGTTGAGCCAGACTTCGCCCTCGTAGCGACCGGGGTAGGCGCCGAACAGCGCCGAGACCAGTTCCGTACGACCGGCGCCGACCAGTCCGGCGATGCCAAGGATTTCCCCGCGCTTGAGGACGAAGGAAATATCGTCGACCCGTTTGCGCTTGGGGTTGTCGACGTCGTAGCAGGTGACGTGGCGCGCCTCGAAAATCACCTCGCCGATGTCATGGGGTTCGGTGGGGTAGAGGTTGCTCATTTCCCGTCCGACCATCTGGGTGATGATCTTCGGGATGTCCATGTCGGTCATGGCGGTGGTGGCGATGTGTTTGCCGTCGCGGATCACCGAAATGGTGTCGCACACGGCGGCCACTTCATCGAGTTTGTGGGAGATGTACACGCAGGCAACGCCCTTGGCCTTGAGGTCGCGGATGATGTCCAGCAGCACCTCGATTTCCGAGCGGGTCAGGGCCGAGGAGGGCTCGTCGAGGATCAGCAGCCGGGCTTGCTTGTTCAGTGCCTTGGCGATCTCCACCAACTGCTGGTAGCCACCGCCGTACTGGGAAACCGGCAGCGACACGTTCATGTCCGGGACCTTGAGTTCACGCATCAGGGCTTCGGCGCGGTGGATCATCGCCGGATAGTTCATGCGCCCGCCGGGCAGGGTCAGCTCGTGGCCCATGAAGATGTTTTCCGCCACCGACAGGTCGGGGACGAGGGTCAGTTCCTGGTGAATGATGACGATCCCGGCGGCTTCGGTTTCGCTGATGGATTGCGCCTTGAGCGGCTGGCCGTCCCAAATGATCTCGCCTTCCCAGGTGCCGTGGGGATAGACCGCCGACAACACTTTCATCAGCGTGGATTTGCCCGCGCCGTTTTCACCGCACAGGCCGACGCATTCCCCGGGCCTGACCTTGATGTCGATGCCGTTCAGGGCTTTGACACCGCCAAAGGTTTTGACGATGCCGTTCATTTGCAGCAGGTAATCGGACATGGCGAAGGCTCGTGAAAAAGGGCTCACACAGAGGCAGGAACCCTGAAGTCAATCAGCTCCTGTGGGAGCGAGCAAGCTCGCTCCCACAGGGACTTTGCTTAACCCAGGACGTGCACCCAGGTCACTGCCCGGCGATCTGCGCTTTGGTATAGAACCCGTCTTTTTCCAGCAGGTCGATGTTGTCCTTGGTCAACGGCGTGGGGGTGAGCAGGATGGTGTCGACTTTCTTGCTGCCATTGTCGTATTGCGAGCTGAAGGCCGGTTTCTCGTTACGCGCCAGTTGCACCGAAAGCTTGGCGGCTTCGGAAGCGATCAGTTTCAGTGGCTTGTAGACGGTCATGGTCTGGGTGCCATCGATCACGCGCTTGACCGCCGCTAGGTCGGCATCCTGGCCCGAGATCGGCACCTTGCCGGCCATTTTCTGCGCGGCCAGGGCCTGGATGGCGCCGCCGGCGGTGGCGTCGTTGGAGGCGACGATGCCATCGATCTTGTTGTTGTTCCGGGTCAGGGCGTTTTCCACGATGCTCAAGGCTTCGGTGGGGTTCCATTCCTTCACCCACTGCTGGCCGACAATCTTGATGTCACCCTTGTCGATGGCCGGTTGCAGCACCTTCATCTGGCCTTCGCGCAGGACCTTGGCGTTGTTGTCCGTGGGCGCGCCACCGAGCAGGAAGTAATTGCCCTTGGGCGCGGCTTTGAGCACGCCACTGGCCTGCATCTCGCCGACTTTTTCGTTATCGAATGAAATGTAGGCGTCGATATCGGCATTGAGGATCAATCGATCGTAGGACACGACCTTGATCCCGGCCTTCTTGGCTTCGGCGACGGCGTTGGTCAGCACGGTGGCGTTGAACGGCACGATGACGATCACATCGACGCCACGGGAGATCAGGTTTTCGATCTGCGAGATCTGCTTCTGCTCGTTGGCATCGGCAGACTGGACGAAGACCTTGGCGTCGAGTTTTTCCGCCGCCGCGACGAAGTAGTCACGGTCCCGCGACCAGCGTTCCAGGCGCAGGTCATCGATGGAGAAACCGATTTTCGGATGGGCCGCATCGGCCATGACCGGAAGCGAGAGCAGGGCGAGGGCGCCGGCGAGCAGGGTACGTTTGAATGTTTTCATGTAGTGCGTCCTTTTATTGTTGTTTGAAAGACACTGCCTGACGATGAGCGTGATACCGGGTAGAACTGTAGAGCGTTGCGAGGCGCCGTGGGCACAGATTTGTCGCGAGAATGTAACGGCCTCTTTGGTGGGGCAGACAAATCAGTTTGTTCTTCCGGGGGCTGCTTCGCAGCCCAGCGGGGATAAATCCCCTCGCCACATTTGTCAGGGGTAGATAAACCGATTGACCACGTTCTCGAGCATTTCCTGGCGACCGCTGACAGCCTGGGGATTGAGCTCGTTGTTAAAGGCGTGCTCGGCCAACGATTCCAGGCTGAAGTCGCCGGCCAGCACCGCCTTGCCAAACGGTTGCTGCCAGCCTGCGTAGCGCTGGTCCTTGAACTGTTGCAACTGATCGTTCTGTACCATGGCTGCCGCGCGCTCCAGGGCGAGGGCGAGGACGTCCATGGCGGCGACATGGCCGTGGAACAGGTCGATATCGTCCAGGCTCTGGCGCCGAACCTTCGAATCGAAGTTGAACCCGCCATTGCCGAAGCCGCCAGCCTTGAGGATTTCGTAGGTGGCCAGGGTCATTTCTTCGACGCTGTTGGGGAACTGGTCGGTGTCCCAGCCGTTTTGCGGGTCGCCGCGGTTGGCGTCGATGCTGCCGAAGATCCCCAGGGAGACGGCTGTGGCGATCTCGTGATGGAAGCTGTGCCCGGCGAGGGTGGCGTGGTTGGCTTCGATGTTGACCTTGATCTCGTTTTCCAGGCCGAACTGCTGCAGGAAGCCGAACACCGTGGCGCTGTCGTAATCGTACTGGTGCTTGGTCGGCTCCTGGGGCTTGGGTTCGATCAGCAGGTCGCCTTTGAAGCCGATCTTGTGCTTGTGCTCGACCACCATGCGCATGAACCGGCCCAGTTGCTCGCGCTCGTGTTTCAAATCGGTATTGAGCAGGGTTTCGTAGCCTTCGCGACCGCCCCACAATACGTAGTTGGAGCCTTTGAGGCGTTGGGTGGCGTTCATGGCGCTGAACACCTGGGCGGCGGCGCAGGCGAACACTTCCGGATCGGGGTTGCTGGCGGCGCCTGCGGCAAAGCGCGGGTTGCTGAAGCAGTTGGCGGTGCCCCACAGCAGCTTGATCCCGGTCTGCTCCTGATGGCGTTCCAGGTGGTCGATCATCTGGGCGAAGTGGTTGCGGTACTCCTTGAGCGAGCGACCTTCCGGGGCGACATCGGTGTCGTGGAAGCAGTAGTAGTCGATGCCCAGCTTGGAGAAGAACTCGAAGGCCGCTTCGGCCTTGCCGATGGCCACTTCCATCGGATCCCCGGCGTGCTGCCATGGGCGCTTGAACGTGCCGGCACCGAACACATCCGACCCCGGCCAGACGAAGGTATGCCAATAGCAGACCGCCATGCGCAGGTGTTCGCGCATGGGTTTGCCGAGCACCAGTCTGTTGGCGTCGTAGTGACGGAAGGCAAGCGGCGAATCGCTGGCGGGGCCCTCGTAGCGAATCTTGTCGACACCGGGGAAGTACGGCATGTGCGGGTTTCCTTTTTATTCTTGGCGGTGTCTCGATACTAACGCCGGCCCCGTGGCTGCTGATTATGAAAATCACCAACGGGCAGTTCGATTTTGAGTATTGAGATTCGTCGGCCGCGCGCCTAGTCTGTGTCCACCGGCACAGGGTTAAACCAATGAAAACCGTCCCGCCCGTTCACCGCATCGCACTGTTGTTCAACGGCAGCAAGATCTACGACCGCGGCATCATCAGCGGTATCGGCAACTACTTGAGCAGCACGCGTGCGTCCTGGGACTTGTTTCTCGAGGAGGATTTTCTCTGCCGCTTGAAAGGCATCGAGCGCTGGCAGGGCGACGGGATCATTGCCGACTTCGACGACCCGCTGATCGGCGAGGCGCTGGCCGGGATCAAGCTGCCGGTGGTGGCGGTGGGCGGTTCCTATCAGGATGAACGCGCCTACCCGAAGGGCATTCCCTATGTCGCCACCGACAATGACGCGTTGATGAGGTTGGCCTACGAGCACCTGATCGAGGCCGGGCTGACCCGCTTCGCCTGTTTCAGCCTGCCTGAAGCACAAGCCAATCGCTGGGCCCAGGAACGGGAGAAAGCCTTTCGCCGGCTGGTGCAGCGCGACGGCCTGCCGGCCGAGGTCTATCGCGGCATGGGCACCAGCGCACCGCTCTGGGACAGCGCCGTCGAACAGCAGATCGCCTGGCTGCAAAGCCTGCCCAAGCCCATCGGCATCATCGCCGTCAGCGATGCCCGCGCCCGGCAACTGCTGCAAGCCTGCCTGACCGCCGGGATCGCCGTGCCGGAGCAAGTGGCGTTGATCGGCATCGACAACGACCCGCTGACCCGCAGCCTGACGCGGGTGCCGTTGAGCTCGGTGATCCAGGGCACCGAGACCATGGGCCGCACCGCCGCACGCCTGCTTCACCAAATGCTGCACGGCATGCCGTCCACGGGCACACAGATTCTAATTCCACCTGATGCGGTCAATGTGCAGGTGTCGAGCCTGCATCAACCATTGGGCAACCCTTATGTCATGCAGGCACTGCTCTTCATCCGCCAATACGCCTGCCAGGGCATCAAGACGGCCCAGGTGGCGGCTTATGTAGGGATATCGCGCTCATCGCTGGAAGCGCATTTTCGCAAGGAACGGGGCTGCAGCGTCCACGATGAAATCCTGCGCTTCAAACTGACCGCCGCCGCCAACGGGCTGGAAAACACCGACGTGCCGATTGCCGACATCGCCCAGAATTGCGGCTTCAAATCGGCGCAATACCTGCACACGGTGTTTCGCCGCGAATTCGGCTGCACGCCCCGGGAGTATCAGCAGGGGGCAAGTGCGGGAACTCAATGACTCGCCACAAGGGGTACACCACCGCGTCGTCCTTGTGGCAAGGTTGCGGGCTTCATCGAATATTGAGGGACGGATGGAATGACGCTCAGGGTCATGGTGGTCGGTGGGTATGGAAATTTCGGCAGTATCGTTTCCAGGCACCTGGTGGTGATGCCAGGCGTACAGCTGGTGATTTCGGGGCGCGACGGCCAAAAACTGCAGCGCAAAGTCGATGAGTTGAACGCCCGATCGGGCACGGTATGTGAAAGTTGGTGCGGCGACGCCATGGGCCCAGCCTTCAAATCTGTCCTTGGCTTGATGAACATCCAATGGGTCATCCATACCGGCGGCCCCTTTCAAGGGCAATCCTATGCCGTCGCCGAGAGCTGCATCGACGCTGGCGTGAATTACTGCGACTTGTCGGACAGCAGAGCCTTCGTCACCGGCATTGGCGCACTCGACACCCGGGCAAAACAGGCAGGCGTGGCGATCCTCAGTGGTTGCAGCTCAGTGCCGACGCTCTCGGCCGCCCTCATCGATCAGCAGCGGCATCGCTTTAAACGCATCGACACGATCGAGCATGGTATTTCCTCTTCGGCCAAAATGCCGGGGTTGTCCACCGTCGAAGGCGTTCTCGCCTATGCGGGTAAGCCGATCAGGCAACTCAGGAATGGCCGGGTGCATGAGGTTCTGGGATGGCAGGACCTGACGCTTCGCAGAATGCGCTACATGGGCACCCGGGTACTGGCCAATGTCGACGTGCCGGACATGGATATCTTCGCCAGCCGCTATGGTGCCCAGAACCTGAGCTTCAAGGCCGGCGCAGGCCTGAAGCTCGGCGGTATTGCCAACTACCTGCTGGCCCAGGCAATGAGGATGGGGCTGGTGCGCGACCATCTCCCTTGGGCGGCCAGGCTTCATCGGTGGGGGCTCTGGTTCGAACGATTTGGCGATGGCAAAAGCGCAATGTACATCGATGTCCATGGCATCGGTGCCGATGGCGAGCCGCTGTCGTTGAACGTGCAGCTCACCGCCATGAACGACAAAGGGCCGGAAATTCCCAGCTGTGCAGCCGTTGCCTTGGCGGCAAAAGTTGCCCAAGGGTATCTGCCCGAACCCGGCGCTCGGGCCTGTGTGGGTGAAATCACCGTCGACGAATACCTGGCCGCCATCAACGATCCGCAAAACCTCAGCCTGTCCGTGCATTTCTCTGACGGGCAGGGTTGACCATGCTCTATCTGTGCTTGAAGTACATCCATGTGATCGCTGCCATTTTCCTGTTCGGCTTCGGCATGGGATCCTACCTCTACCTGATCGCCGCCAGCCGCACCGCCAATCCGCAGGTCATTGCCCATGTGGCCAGGACGGTCGTCCGGTTCGATACCTGGATTACCACGCCGGCGGGTTTCATTCAGATAGTGACGGGTTACCTGCTAACGAGACTGGCCGGACTTCCCCTGACCACGGAATGGATCATGACGTCGTTGATCATTTTCCTGTGCGTGGGGGCGTTGTGGCTGCCTGTGCTGGTGTTCCAGAAGCGCTTGTACGTGATGGCGTCGAGCGCGGCGAGGGATGGACGCACGCTCGAAGATCGATACTCAACCGTGTATCGGAAGTGGTTCTGGATGGGGGTTCTGGGCTTTTTGGGGATGTTTGTCATTGTGCTGATCATGGTGACGAAGGTGACGCCACAGCAGTGGGTCGAGCGACTCCTGGTCTAAATATCGATCCGTTGCACCGGGTTGTTCTCTGGCGTGGATACCTTCAAGAAATGTCGTTCATGATCCGGATGTCGAGCAGGACCATTGTCTCGCCTGGCTTGAGCAAGGGGCGAATTTGGGCGATGGGGATGAATGTGTGTCTAACACGATGACTTCAAGGGCATGATCCGATCCATGAGCGATGACACCTACACCCTGTACATGCGTTTCCAGACGCCCGATCCTGACATCGGCCCTCGGGAGCGGGCGCCGATGCTTGCTCAGGAGCAGGCCTGGGCGCGTGAGCGTGCGACCATGCATCGCTTCAGCTGGATCATGGTGCTGGTGCCGCCGTTGTGCCTGGGCCCGGTGTTGCCGGGCATCGCGTTTTTACTGGGACTGTTGGTCTATCAGGGGTTATCCGCCCCAGGCGTCGATCTTGACCGGATCGTGGGGGATTCCCTTGGCTGGCTTGTGCTCGTCACCTTGCTGTTCATGGCCGCCTGGGTCCTGCATAACTACTTGCGCGATAAGCGCGACCCGACCAAGCGTTATTGGCAATCGATGCCCGATCAAGGGCTGGTCGAACTCGAACACCACACCCTCATCCGCGGCATCAGCCTGTGGTCCAACGACTATGATCCGGACTGCAACACCCTCATGCAATGGACCGACGGCAAGCTGAAATGCGTGCAAGACAGCGGCGTGTCGCAATGGATCCTGGCCCGGACCGCAGCGGGGCATTGGCTGGTGCTCAAGGAGCAATATCCGGGCAACTTCAGCTACGCACGGGTAGGGCAAATGCCTGCATCGGACAAGCTGCTGCAACCCCGGAAGCAACTGGCGATTGCTTTCGCCCCCGGTACGAACCTGCAGCTGGGCCGGCGTTTCGACGGTGCGCCGATGCCATTGGTGGATACGCCGTACTGGATGTCTGCCGATGAGCTCAAGCGTCTGGAGGAGGCCGCCCATCACTGGAGTTTTTTACCGCCGAACCGCTACGGGGTGGTCAATGACCAGGACGCCGCCTGGGTGCAACGGCTGGTGGACAGGGCCCAAGCCAGTGTCGGGCCGCAGCCGGCGATAGATCGCAGCCCAGCCCGGCGGGAGCAATCGCCCTCGCCACCCTGAATCGAACACACGTCCCGTACGTCCGGCCTGTCACTGAAGCCACGTGTCCACCACCCGCCGATCCAGCTCCTCCCAATCCGCCATGCCCAATACCCGGGTGGTATTCAATCCGCGCAGATAACCGCGCAGTTGATTGGCCGTGGCCCGCTTGAGCTCCTGGTCGGGTTCTGTGTTGCCCAACAGCACGCTTTCGTACTGGATCAAGTAGTCAGCCACCCGCTCACGGAAATCGGGCAATACCGCGTCGCGAATCAGATCAAACGTTCTCATGGATAGGCCTCATCACTCTTTCTCGGCTTGCAACTATTGCTAGGAGTAATAGTGACCATTACCAAATGCAAGTTCTGCTTTGCCGGCAATCATTGGAAAATCAGCGCCATCGAACACGCAGCCCCGTATTTATTTTCAGGACCCTGACCCATGCGCCGTTTATTTTTGCTGCCCCTGGCGTTTTCCCCATTGTTGCTGGCCGGTTGTGCCTCGGCACCGAACGATCCGACCCTGACCTTGCAAACCAGCAAGACGCCGGCCCAATACGCCGAATGCGTCGTACCGAAATTGCAGGGCAACGCCTTGAACCCGGTGGTCTCGCAGACCCAGCGCAGCTACCGCATCGTGGTGCCGAGCAAAGTGTCGGCGGATAACGTGCTGGAAGCCTACAAGGCCGGCGATGGCGGCAAGGTATTCATCTACGAGCGGCACTTGCTGGCCTCCAACCTCCTGCCTTCGAGTTTCGAACGCGCCGCACAGGAATGCATCTGACCGGCCCGTAAACGCTTTTCCACCGTGCTCCTTTGGTTGGCCGCAACCAACCAATTTCCCTTGCCCCGCACCGTCCTCGGTCGCGGGGCTTTTTTTTTGCCTGCCGGTTCACGTTAGCCAATCGTCCGCCCGGATGAACTCGATGAGCGCTTTCAGGGCCGGTGGCACATGGCGTCGGTGCCGTTGAATGCGGGGTGAACTGGATCGATACGGCGGCGGTTTATGGTTTGGGCCATGCCGAGCAACTGGTCGGGCAGTTGTTGCGTCGGCTGCCGAATTCGACCCTTCCTGCCATTGGGCATGGGCACGAATGTCCCAGGGAGCGCTTGACCGTTTATCGTGCAGGCGCTCGCTGGAATGAGCGGGTTTGACGCTTCGCTGCATAACCGGCAATATCTGCTCGTTTGTGATCATTAGTGCTCGTTTATGCAGGTTGTACGTCATGACTTCTCCCCACGAAGCGTTCCCCGGTGAACGCCAGCAATTGATCAGCCAGCGTCTCGCCCGGTATGGCCGGGTGATCGCGGCTGACCTGGCCAGCGAATTCAATGTGTCCGAACACTCGATCCGGCGTGACCTGGGGGTATTGGCAGCGGCGGGGTTATGCAAGCGTGTTTATGGCGGCGCGATACTTGTGCCGGCTGCCGAAGGGTCGCTGGATGTACGCGTGCGTAAAGACCCGGTACGCAAGGGCAGCCTCGGCCAAGCGGCCGCTGCATTGCTGCGCGCGGGCCAGCACGTGTTCATCGATGCCGGGTCGACCAACTTGGCGATTGCTGGCGCCATTGATCCGAGCCTTCAGTTGACCCTCTCCACCAATTCGCCATTGATTGCGGTTCAGCTGATGAAACTGCCCCGTGCTGAAGTCATTCTCCTGGGGGGGCGCTTGAATCCAATCGCGGGTGGTGTGATCGGGCTGACGGCAGTGGAGCAATTGCGCCAGTTCAGTTTTGACGTGTGTTTTCTGGGTGCCTGCGCCATCGATCCAGACAATGGGGTCACGGCATTCGGCCTGGAGGACGCAGAGTTCAAGCGCGCAGTGGTGGTGGCGAGTGGGCAAGTGATTACTGCGGTGACCAATGAAAAGCTGTCCAGCGTTGCTCATTATCAGGTGGTTTCTTGTGAGGAGGTCGCCGCCCTGGTGGTGGAGCACGATGCGCCACGTGAGCGGCTGGAGCCCTTCTACGGCCGGGTGACCAACGTCGTGACAGGTGTCCGTGAGCAACGGCGTAGCTGATGCCTTTGCGGCGCAGGGCAGGGCAATCGGGTAGATACTGCGCAGTCCCCATTGTCCGCCAGGCGATTTGCGTCTAGTTTGCTGCCCCATCACAAGTACAAAAAATCAGGAGTTATCGATGCAACCGATTCGTCTCGGCCTGGTGGGCTACGGCAAGATTGCCCAGGATCAACACGTTCCAGCCATCCACGCCAACCCCGCGTTCCAACTGGTGGCGATCGCCACGCAAGGGCAGCCCTGCGCCGGGGTGGAGAACTTCCGATCCCTGGGCGAGCTGCTCGAAAACGGCCCGCACGTCGATGCGATTGCGTTTTGCACACCGCCGCAAGGTCGATTTGCCCTGGTGCAACAGGCGCTGGCGGCCGGTAAACACGTTCTGGTGGAAAAGCCGCCGTGCGCCACGTTGGGTGAAGCCATGGCCTTGGTGGAGCAGGTTCGCGAGCAAGGCGTCAGCGGCCTGTTTGCCTGGCATTCCCGTTACGCCCCTGGCATCGCAGCCGCCCGTGACTGGCTGGCCGGTCGCACCTTGCACAGCGTGCAGATCGATTGGAAAGAAGACGTGCGCAAGTGGCACCCCGGCCAGGCGTGGATCTGGCAACCCGGCGGCCTGGGTGTCTTCGATCCCGGCATCAACGCGTTGTCGATTGCGACTCATCTGTTGGCGCTGCCGTTGTTCGTGGAGGCTGCCGAGTTGCGTGTGCCGGACAACTGCCAGTCGCCGATTGCCGCCAGCATCAAGATGGCCGATGCGCGCCACCTCGATATCCGGGCGGAGTTCAATTTCGACCATGGCCATGACGAGCTCTGGAGCATCGAGATTCGCTGCGCCGAAGGCGTCCTGCGCCTGGACAACGGCGGTGCGCTGTTGAGCATCGACGGCGTGCGCCAGGCCGTCTCCGAGGAGGGCGAGTACGCGGCGGTGTATCGACATTTTCAGCAACTGATCAACGACAAGGCCAGCGACATGGACCTGCAGCCACTGCGGTTGGTCGCCGACAGCTTCTTTGTCGGCAGTCGGACGGCGGTCGAGCCGTTCTACGATTAACCCAGGGAACTGCAGTTGAACGAACAGACATTGTCCATGCGCCTGGAGCGCGTGGCGGCGCATATGCCAGCGGGTGCGCACCTGGCCGATATCGGCTCGGATCACGCTTACCTGCCGGTGGCCTTGTTGCGCCGTGGCGTCATTGCGACAGCGGTGGCCGGCGAGGTGGCGTTGACACCGTTGCGTGCCGCCGAACGCACCGTGGGCGAGAATGGCCTGGAGCAACGGATCAGTGTGCGCCTGGCCAATGGCCTGGCGGCAATCGAGCCGGAAGATGGGATTACGGCGATCAGCCTCTGCGGCATGGGCGGCGAGACGATCCGCGACATCCTGGACAGCGGCAAAGCACGGCTGAGCGGGCACGAGCGGCTGATTCTGCAACCCAACGGCGGCGAACAACCGCTGCGCCAATGGCTGATGGAAAACGACTACCGCATCCTTTGCGAGGAAGTGCTGCGGGAAAACCGCTTCTACTACGAGATCATCGTCGCCGAGCGTGCCGGGCCAGTGACGTACACCGCCGAGGAGCTGTACTTCGGCCCGCTGCAGATGCAAGCGCGAACCCCGGCCTTCCTGGCCAAGTGGCAACGCCTGCTGCGCCAGAAACAAAAGACCCTTGCCAGCTTCGCCAAGGCACGGCAAGCCGTGCCCGAAGAGAAGCTGCAGGACATTGCCCGGCAGGTCCGGTGGATCAGTGCGCTGCTGGCTTGAGTTGCATCGAGGTTGGATGTGTCGACGTCATCGCGAGCAAGCTCGCTCCCACAGGGCGTTGCGCAAGTTTCTTTTGTGGGAGCGAGCTTGCTCGCGATGAGGCCATCAGTGACTTCACTGATGCGAGAAATGCCATCTTCTCCGGCTGCCCGACTAGCGACCCATCAGGGGGTAGTGCTTGATACGACATGCATATGAGTTACCGTCGCCTTTACAGACACCATCCAGGTAGCGGTAGTCCACCCGTACCGACTGCCCTTTGCCGGGCCATTGTCGGCGGGGGAGCGTGGCTTGGTAGTCCGGGGTTTCTGGCGTAAAGGTGAGCGACGAACCTTGCAGCGGACACTCCACCGAGGAGGACCTCGGCCGGACTTTCACGACCTGCGCCTGAAGCTGCGGATAAGGGCGTTTCAGGACCTCGACGATACGCAGCTCCATCTGGCAGATCTGCCATGTCGAGGCCTGGACGGGCTCGCACAGGAGGGGGAGCGTCAAGGCAAGCAGTGCGAGGCATGCTGCGTGAATGTTCATGGCCGCTGGCCTGGACTGCTGGTTCAACCGTAAAGCCCCATCAGTGAGAAAGACTCGTCGGCGCTCAATGCGACAATCTCGGTCAGCGAATGCAGGAGCACCGGCACCAGCAGGCCACCGCTGACCACCCTGGCGACGGCGAACACGCCTCCACAGGCGAAGATCAGCACGATCGTCATCCAGTTCCCGTACTGGATGTGCATACCGGCGAAGACGGCCGACGTCACGATGATCGCGATCCATGTCCAGGCACGGCTATTTTCGTAGGGAAACAGCCGGAGCATGTAATGGCGGAAGAACAGTTCTTCGGCGATGGGCGGCAGCACGATCAGCGAGGCAATCTTGATCGTGGCCTGCCAACGGTTGAGCCCGTCCAGAAGCTCGGCCATGAACACCTCACGTGGCAACCCGAACACGAAGACGGCGGCCCCGAAAAGCAGGTAGGCCCCGACAATGCCGATCGCCCCCCTCCGCAAGGGTTTGCCAATGGTATGGCCGCGCCACTGCATGCGTGAATCGGCGCGGTATTGCAAGGCGAAGAGAGCGAAGAGAACGAGCGCGGTGATCCCCGAGGTGGTCGTGAACATCAGATAGGCCTGCATGTCCGCGGGTACGAAAAGAACCTCGGGCATCGCGGCCAGGAAGACGACCACAGTGGCCAGCACCAACATCCCGAGCCGGGGAAAGAAACGGTAGGGCGATAAAGTGGAGGCGGTTGCAAACTCAGGGGCGGCACTTAGATTCGTCACAGTCACTCCATGAGTGCAAGGAAAAAGGCATGATGCCAGTGTTTTGCTCGTCTGGGATGGGTTCCTGTTGGCTTTGTGGAGAGGTAGGCAATTGGCATCCCACTACGTCGAACGTGTGGCGTAAGGAACAGGCATCCATGCAACTGCACCACCGCCATCGCGAGCAGGCTCGCTCCCACACTCGATCTCCAGTGGACACGAAATTCATGTTCAACCCAGAACCCCTGTGGGAGCGAGCTTGCTCGCGATGAGGCTCGCCAGCTCAACATCCCTGTAGCTGAATCACCGCTATCGCGAACAAGCCACGCGGTCTGGCCAAGAGCTACCTGCTCACAGCTGCTTCGAGCCCCCGCCAATCTGCCAGACATACGGCGGTTCCGTACCGTTGATTTCCCAATCACCGATGATGCGCTCCTTGTAGATCAACGGATTATGCGAGGCAGCGGTGCGGGCATTGCGCCAGTGACGGTCGAGGGCCTTGCTGGTGCTGGTGGCCGAAGCACCGAGGGCATTGAACAGGTCGCTGGTGGCGCGCAACACCAGGTCGGAAATCACCACCTGGGCCTGGGCCGACTCCAGTTCGGCGGCGATGTTGGCGGTGTGCTCGATTTCGGCGTCCTGGCTGAAGCGACTTTCGTAAGCGCGTTGGGAGGCGCTCGCGGCGCGCAGGGTGGTGGCTTCGGCGGCATAGACTTGGGCCGATGCCCTGCCGACCACTTGTTGTACTTGCACGTCCTGGCTCACTTCGCTGGCATTGCCGGTGCTGAAGACCCGTGTGCGTTTGCGCACTTGCTCGGTGATGTCATGAACCGCAGCGCGGCCGGCACCGGTCAGCACAGCCAGCAACACCAGTTGATAAAATGCGGTCTGGTATTTGAAGCGGGTAGAGAAGTCGATGAGGTTTTGCGCCTCGACCAACGCATTCTCGAACAGCGATGTCCCGCTGCCGGTGGTGCGTTGGCCGAAGCCGTCCCAATCATCGCTTTGCTTGACGCCCGGCTGGTGCACGCGGACGGCGGCAATCACGTCGGCGCCGTTGTCGTCGCGCTGGGCATACACGTCAATCCAGTCGGCGAAGATACTGCCGGTGCTGTAGTACTTGGTGCCGTTGACGACCCACTGATCATCCTGGCGGGAAACCCGGGTGCCGACTTCACCGATTTTCACCGCGCCGACTTCCGTCCAGGCATTGCCCACCAACTCACCCTCGACAAAGCGCTTGAACCAGATGTCCTGTGGGCTACTGGCGTGGGCGTTGAGACGGTCCTCGACGAATGCGAAGTGCCCGCGCAAGGCCTGGGGCAGGTTGGAATCGGCTTCAGCCAGTTCGATCAGTAATTGCAAGAGCTGCGGCAACGAAGCCCCGGCGCCGCCATATTCGACCGGTACGCGGACGGCGCCAAAGCCTGCTTCCTTCAGCCACTTCACCTGTTCAAAAGGCAGGCTGCGCGTCTGCTCACGCTCCAGGGCGCCGGCCTGGATGCGTGCAAAGATCGGCCGGAAGCGTTCGGCCAGGGACTCATAGTCGGTGCCCGTGGAAAGGATCGGCGGCAGGTGGTGTTGCTGTGCGGTCATGTTGATATTCCTTCTGGGTGGCGAGTCGGCGGGCAGGGGAAAAATCTGCCGGTGCCAAAGGCCATTGCACAGTCCATGCCCGAGGCCCAACGCCCGTAAATGCGGGGCTTATACGGCATTCCTTGGCGCAAGGGCTGTCCTGGCCACGGACAATCTGTTGCGCAACTGTCTGCCGGGAAACAGTTGCCACGACGGATATCGACAGGCCAGGTGTTGGCCAGGCAACAGCGGACCAACAGCTTGCCCGTCGGGCGACAGTGCAGTGATTGGGTTTTTGATGTAATTATTTGATTAATAAGGGAATATTGAACTGGCACGGTTGCTGCTCTACACCTTGTGCAGACGCTGAGGTGGCGTCTCCAGGCATGGGGTAAGCGATGAGCAAGCAATTCAAAGTGGTGGCGGTGTCAGGCAGCGTGCAGCACCCGTCACGCACCCTGGCACTGCTCCAGGCGTTGGTGGACCGGCTCGGGCAGCAGCTGCCGATCGAGGTGCGCTTGATCGAATTGGCCAAGGTCGGTCCACAGTTCGCCGGGGTGTTGCGTCGCGAGGCGTTGCCGGCTGCCGTGCAAGAGGATCTGCATGCCATTGAATCGGCCGATCTGTTGATCGCCGCCAGCCCGGTGTACCGAGCCTCGTACACCGGCCTGTTCAAGCACCTGTTCGATTTTGTTCATCACGAAGCCCTCAAGAACGTACCGGTACTGTTGGCCGCGACAGGTGGCTCGGATCGCCATGCCTTGATGATCGATCACCAGTTGCGGCCCCTGTTCGGCTTCTTCCAGGCCCTCAGCCTGCCAGTGGGGGTCTATGCCAGCGAAACCGATTTCAGCCAATACCAGATCTCCAGTGCACAGGTGCTGGAGCGTATCGAGCGCGCCGTCGAGTCGGCGTTGCTGAGCCTGGTCCCGGGCGTCCGGCGTGACGCCAGTGCTGCCTGATCCTTTTTTCCTTTCACAACGAGCCGTGGAGTACATGCAATGAGCCAGGACACGATCAAATTTGCCTACTGGGTGCCCAACGTCAGTGGCGGTCTGGTGGTCAGCAAAATCGAACAACGCACCGACTGGGGCATCGACTACAACCGCAAGCTGGCCCAGATCGCTGAAGCGGCCGGCTTCGACTACGCCCTGTCCCAAGTGCGCTTTACCGCCGGCTATGGGGCTGAATACCAGCACGAGTCCGTCGCGTTCAGTCATGCTTTGCTGGCCGCTACCACGCGCCTGAAAGTCATCGCCGCAGTGTTGCCGGGGCCGTGGACGCCATCGGTGTTGGCCAAGCAGATCGCAACCATCGACCACCTGACCGGCGGCCGCGTGGCGGTCAACATCGTGTCGGGCTGGTTCAAGGGCGAGTTCACGGCCATTGGCGAGCCGTGGCTGGAGCACGATGAGCGCTATCGCCGTTCCGAAGAGTTCATCACCGCGCTCAAGGGCATTTGGACCACCGACAACTTCACCTTGCGCGGTGATTTCTATCGTTTCCACGACTACACCCTCAAGCCAAAACCACTGCAGCAGCACCCGGAGATCTTCCAGGGCGGCAGCTCACGCGCGGCTCGGGACATGGCCGCCCGGGTATCGGACTGGTACTTCACCAACGGCAATACCGTGGAAGGCGTCAAGGCGCAGATCGATGACCTCCAGGCGAAAGCCGCGGCCAACAACCACAAGGTCAAGGTCGGCGTTAACGCCTTTGTCATTGCCCGCGACACCGAAGAAGAGGCGCGTGCGGTCCTCGCCCAGATCATCGACCAGGCCGATCCCGAGGCCGTCAATGCCTTTGGCGATGCGGCGAAGCAGGCCGGCAAGTCCAGCCCGGAAGGCGAGGGCAACTGGGCCAAGTCCAGCTTCGAGGACCTGGTGCAATACAACGATGGCTTCAAGACCAACCTGATCGGCACGCCGCAGCAGATCGCCGAACGCATCGTCGAGCTCAAGGCCGTGGGTGTGGATCTGGTGCTCGCCGGTTTCCTGCACTTCCAGGAAGAAGTCGAGTATTTCGGTCGTAAGGTCCTGCCGCTGGTGCGTGAGCTGGAGCAACGCAAAGTGGCAGCCAAAACGGCGGCGGTCGCTTAGGCGCGGGAGGCAGCATGGGCACGTTCATCGACACCCCCGACGCGGTCCCGGCCAGCTTGCCCCAGTGGTTGCAGCGCCAGGCGCTGGAGCATGGCACGGACGTCGCGCTGCGCCACAAGCACCTGGGTGTCTGGCAGGAGCGGACCTGGGCGCACGTGGCCGACGAGGTGCGCCGTTTCGCCAGTGCCCTGCAAACCCGTGGTTTTGCGGCGGGCGCGACCCTGACGATCATCAGTCGACCCAGGCCGCAGGCACTGCTTGCCGCCTTGGCCGCGCAATGGCTGGGCGGCGTGGCGAGTCTGTTCGACCCGCTGGAGACGGCGGCCGAACAGGTGCAACGGCTCGCCACGCTGCAGCCGGGTTTCGTCTTGGTCGAAGGCGTGGAAGAAATGCTACGTCTGCGTGCGGCGCAGGTGGCCGTGGGGGTGTGGGTCTACCTCGACAAGCGTGGCCTGTCGGATTCGCTGCCATTTGCGCAAGCGCTGGATTACGCCGCGTTGGCTGCCGAGCGGCCAATCGTTGACCTGGCCCCGCGAGGGCAAGCACTGCAAACGGCCTTTGTCTTTTCTCGCGGAAGTGGACGGGCGATGGAGGAGCAACGCGTCAGCCACGCCGAACTGTTGCAGGAGGGGCAGCGGTTGTTGGCGCGCGAAGGGCTGGGCCGGCAGGAAGAGGCGCTGGCCGCACGGGCGTTCGCCTCGGGCGGGCAAGCTCGCTATTTGCTGGCGCCCTGGTTGATGGCCGGTTTTCGCCTGAACTTCCCTGAGAACCTGGCGACCCGTGATCGCGACCGTCGCGAGCTGGGCCCGACGCTGGTGGCCGGGACGCGGGAAACCTACGAGCGTGTGCACCGCTATGCGCTGGAACGTTTGCCGGAGCCGGGCAGTGGGTCGCGCCGGCTGGTGGACTGGGCGTTGGCAGCGCAGCCGGGGCTGTTGCAACGGCATCTGGGGGACTGGCTGGTGCGCCGGCCGTTGCGCGACGTGCTGGGGTTTTCCCGGACCCGCGCACCGCTGCTGGTGGGCGATGCCTTGCCGCCCGAAACCCAGGCTTTTTTCCTGGCATTGGGTATCAAGGTCCGCCAGTGGGACGACGGGGCCCACTGGCAAGCGCCGCCGAACCTGGTGCAGCGCACCACCGATGACTGGACGGGCCTCCAGTCGCAACTGGCCTGAGAGGAAACGCCCCATGACCCAGACGGCCATCACGCATTTGCTGGAGCTGGACCATATTTCGCTGTCATTCAAAGGCGTCAAAGCAGTCACGGACATCAGCTTTCGCGTCGTCGCCGGTGAAATCTGTGCCTTGATCGGCCCCAACGGCGCCGGCAAGAGTTCGCTGCTGAACGTCATCAGCGGCGTGTACCAGGCCCAGGACGGGCACATCCGTTTTGATCGACAGGAGCGGCGCCGGATGCGTCCCCACGACGTGGCGGTCCGCGGCATTGCCCGGACATTCCAGAACATCGCGCTGTTCAAAGGTATGAGCGTGCTCGACAACGTGCTCACCGGACGCAACCTCAAGCGCCGCAGCACCTGGATCGAACAGGCGCTGCGCATCGGTCGCGCCCGGGCTGAGGATGACCGTCAGCGCGAAGCGGCCGAGCGCGTCATCGCGTTCCTGCATTTGCAGCCTTGGCGCGACGTCCTGGTGGGCACGCTGCCCTATGGCTTGCAGAAACGGGTGGAACTGGCCCGCGCGCTGGCGGCGGAGCCTCGGCTGTTGCTGCTGGACGAGCCCATGGCCGGAATGAACGCCGACGAGAAGCAGCAGATGAGCCGCTTTATCGTCGACATCAACCGTGAGCTGGGCACGACGGTGGTGTTGATCGAGCACGATATCGGCGTGGTCATGGACATCAGCGACCACGTGGTGGTGCTCGATTACGGTCGCAAGATCGGCGACGGCTCACCTGAAGATGTACGGCAGAACCCCGAGGTCATTTCGGCCTACCTGGGCACTCGCCACTGATACCGGATATTCGACGCCTTCCCGCCAGGGAGGGCAGGCCAGTTGCGTCCGCAGAATAGGAGCGGCGATGGAATTTTTCTTTGAAGTATTGATTGGCGGGTTGTTGGCGGGGGTAATGTACGCCTTGGTGGCCATCGGTTTCGTGCTGATCTACAAGGCCTCCGGGGTGTTCAATTTTGCCCAGGGCGCGATGGTGCTGTTCTCGGCGCTGACCTTCGTCAGCCTGGTGGAGCGCGGTGTGCCGTTCTGGCTGGCGTTCGTCATCAGCCTGGCGGCCATGGTGCTGATCGCGGTGGCGGTGGAGCGGGTGGTGTTGCGGCCCTTGGTCAACCGTTCGCCGATCACGCTGTTCATGGCCACCCTCGGGCTGTCCTACGTCATCGAAGGCTTCGCCCAGGCACTGTGGGGCGCCCAGGTGCATGGCCTGGAACTGGGTATCAGCGATGAGCCGCTGGAGTTGGGCGGGATGTTGTTGTCGCAGTTCGACATTTTTGCCGCAGTGACCGCGGCGTTCCTGGTACTGCTGTTGTCCTGGCTGTTCAACAAGACCCGGCTCGGATTGTCGTTGCGGGCGGTGGCCGATGACCCGCTGGCGGCGTTGGCCGTGGGCATTCGTTTGCAGCGGGTCTGGGTGGTGGTGTGGGCAGTGGCGGGGTTTGTCGGGCTGGTCGCCGGCCTGCTCTGGGGCGCGCGCCTGGGCGTGCAGTTCTCGCTTTCGCTGGTGGTGCTCAAGGCCTTGCCGGTGCTGATCATCGGTGGGTTCACCTCCATCAGCGGGGCGATTGTCGGTGGCCTGATCATCGGGGCTTCGGAGAAGCTGGCGGAGGTTTACCTCGGGCCCTTCATCGGCAGTGGCATCGAGAACTGGTTTCCCTACGTGCTGGCGCTGTTGTTTCTGCTGGTGCGTCCGGCGGGGTTGTTTGGCGAACGGGCCATCGAACGGGTTTAGGGGGGAACACTCATGTTTTATCGAGAAGCAGGCCAGTTCAACACCCGCTATGCCCAGGACCGCCGGGTCTTCGCCCTGCGCCAGGACCGTCACGGGCTGGCCGCCTTGCTGCTGTTCGCCTTCGTCGTGGTGCCCTGGCTGGGCAACGACTACTGGTTCAGCGCGATCCTGATTCCGTTCCTGGTGCTGTCCCTGGCCGGGTTGGGGCTCAATTTGCTCACCGGTTATACCGGGCAACTGTCCCTCGGTTCGGCGGCGTTCATGGCGGTGGGAGCCTTCGCCACCTACAACCTTGAAATACGGGTCGCCGGCTTGCCGTTGTTGGTCAGTATCGCCCTGGGCGGGTTGACGGCGGCGCTGGTGGCGGTGCTGTTCGGCTTGCCGAGCCTGCGCATCAAAGGCTTCTACCTGCTGGTCTCGACCCTGGCGGCGCAATTCTTCGTGACCTGGGCGCTGACCCGGTTCAGCTGGTTTTCCAACAACAGCGCCTCGGGCGTGATCAGTGCGCCGCGCCTGGAGGTCTTCGGGGTGAACCTCGACGCGCCGGCCGGCCGCTATCTGTTGACCCTGAGCGTGGTGGTAGCGCTGTTCTGGCTGGGCAAGAACCTGGTGCGCAGTGAGTTGGGGCGCAACTGGATGGCGGTGCGCGACATGGACACCGCCGCTGCGATCATCGGTATTCCCCTGGCGAAGACCAAGCTGCTGGCGTTCGCCATCAGTGGATTTTTCCTCGGCGTGGCCGGTGCCCTGTGGGCCTTCGCTTACCTGGGCACCGTGGAGCCCCACGGCTTCGATCTGAACCGCTCGTTCCAGATCCTGTTCATCATCATTATCGGCGGCCTCGGCAGCCTGCTGGGCAACTTCCTCGGCGCGGCTTTCATCGTGCTGTTTCCGGTGTTGCTTTCGAACCTGGTGTCGCTGCTGCCCGGCGGGCTGGTGGACGCCGGCCAGGTGGAGAACCTGCAGAAGATGATATTCGGCGCCCTGATCATCCTGTTCCTGATCAAGGAGCCAGAGGGCCTTGCGCGCCTCTGGCAGAGATTTCGCCAGCGCGCACGGCTGTGGCCGTTGCGCTACTGAGCGAACCGCACAACGCGGGTTTGCAGTTCCATTTTGTTGGCTTATCCATGGCTTCATAACAAGGAAAATTCGATGTTCAAACGATCATTCGCCAGCAGCCTGGCACTGGCCCTGAGCCTCACCGCCGCGGCGTTTACCGTCCAGGCGGACAACGAGCAATACTTCCCGCTGCAAAGCTATCGCGTCGGCCCGTATGCAGCCGGTGGCACCGGTTTTTTCGGCGGCTTCATCGACTACCTCAAGTACGTCAACGCCAATGGCGGCGTGAACGGCGTCAAGTTGACCTGGAGCGAGTGCGAGACCGAATACGTGGTCGAGAAAGGCGTGGAGTGCTACGAACGCCTGAAGAAAGGCTTGAACGGCGCGCCGGCGGCTGCCACCAATCCGCTGTCGGTGGGCATCGCCTACGCCACGCTGGAGCGCTCGACGGCCGACAAACTGCCGCTGATCACCATCAACCACGGGCGCACGGATTCCACCGATGGCAGCGTGTTCCCCTACGTTTTCCCGTTGCAGTTGAACCCGTATTCCGAGGTCTCGGCGATCATCAATTACATCGGCCAGCGCGCCGGCGGGTTGGACAAGCTCAAGGGCTTGAAGATCGTCACCCTGTATCACGGTTCGCCCTATGGCAAGGAAACCAATGAGGTCCTGCAAACCCTGGCCGACAAATACGGTTTTGCGTTGACCTTGCTGGAGGTGCCGCACCCAGGCAACGAGCAGCAGTCGCAGTGGCTGAATATCCGCCGGGAAAAACCCGATTGGGTGATCCTGCGCGGTTGGGGGGTGATGAACCCGGTGGCGCTGAAAACCGCGCAGAAAGTCGGTTTCCCGGCCGACCACATCATCGGCAACATCTGGAGCAACTCCGAAGATGATGCCGCGCCGGCCGGTGCCGCGGCCAAGGGCTTCATCGCCATCACCACGCACCCTTCAGGTACTGATTTCCCGGTGTTGCAGGGCATCAAGCAGCAAGTGGTCGACGCCGGCCATGGCGACCTGGCCGATCCCAAGCGGTTCGGCACCGTGTACTACAACCTCGGTGTGGTCAACGGCATCCTCAACGTAGAAGCGCTGCGCATTGCCCAGCAGAAATTCGGCAAGCAACCCCTGACGGGTGAGCAGGTGCGTTGGGGCTTCGAGAACCTCAAGCTAGACGACGCCCGGCTCAAGGAACTGGGGGCGTTGGGCCTGGTGCAGCCGTTGCAATTGTCCTGCTCGGACCATGAAGGCGGTGGTGCGGTGCGTTTCCAGCAATGGGACGGTACCCAGTGGAAGCTGATCAGTGACTGGGTGCAGGCCGACCGCGCCCTGTTGCGGCCGATCATCGAAGCGTCTTCGCACCAGTACGCCCGGGAAAAAGGCATTACCCCGCGTGATTGCAGCAAGGAATCCTGAGGCATCGCGGCAACCGGGCGCACGCGTCCGGTCGCTGTCTGAAAAGGCGAAACAGCATGGCGACGAACGTGCCGATCCTGCAGATCGACGATATTGAAGTGCTCTACGAACAGACCATCCTGGCGGTGCGCAGTGTGTCGCTGGAGGTGGAAAAAGGGCAGGTCGTGGTGCTGCTGGGCGCCAACGGCGCGGGTAAAAGCACCACGCTGAAAGCGGCCTCCAACCTGGTGCGCGCCGAACGGGGCGAGGTGGTGCGGGGGCGGATTGTCTACCAGGGGCAAGACGTGACCCGCAGCGCGTCTCACACCTTGGCGGCGAGCGGCCTGGTGCAAGTGCTGGAAGGTCGGCATTGCTTTGCCCAGTTGACCGTGGAGGAAAACCTGCTGGCCGGTGCCCTGGCGCGCCAGGTGCCGCGGCGCCAATTGCTGGCTGACCTGGAATTAGTCTATGGCCATTTCCCCCGGCTGAAACTGCGGCGCAAAAGCCTGGCCGGCTACACCTCGGGCGGCGAGCAACAGATGATCGCGATAGGCCGCGCGCTGATGGCCAGGCCGCAACTGGTCTTGCTGGACGAACCGTCGATGGGCCTGGCGCCGCAGATCGTCGAGGAAATCTTCGAGATCGTCCGGCAACTCAATCAGCGTGATGGTGTGAGCTTCTTGATCGCCGAGCAGAACATCAATGTCGCCCTGCGTTACGCCCACCATGGCTATGTGTTGGAAAGCGGTCGGGTGGTCAGCGAAGGCAGCGCCGAACAACTGGCGGCCCGCAGCGATCTCCAGGACTTCTACCTGGGTGCGCGGGCCGGGGCGAGGGCTGAGGCGCCCTTGAGCGTCGGGCCGCGATCAAGTTGAAAGATTGACCACCTGACCGTCCCGCGTGCTGAGCGTGGGACGGCGTTTGTTGACCACCAGTTCGCCAATCCTGATCAGCAACGTGCGGGTGACGTTGCGACTCAGGCCCAGCAGGCTGGCGGTGTGGACCTGATTGCAATTGGCGTATCGGTAGGCGGTGCGTAACAACTCGGCCTCTACCTTTTCATACACATCGCCATGCTCCTGCTCGAGCAGTTTCTCGAAGGCTTTCTGCAAGAGTTCCTCCGCACTTTGCGGGGCTGCTGGCGGTGGGTTGTCCTGGCGCTCGATACGAAAGTTCGACAGGTGCAGGTCCTGCACACCAATCACTTTGTCGCGGCAAATCAGCAGCGTGTGGTGGATGACGTTTTCCAGTTCGCGGATGTTCCCCGGCCAGGAATAGTCGAGCAACTTGCGTTGCGCCTGAGCATCCAGCGTCACCTCGCCGTGACCGAGCCTGTGGCTGTACTGCGCGATGAAGTGGCGTATCAGCGGCAGGATGTCGCCGGGACGTTCGCGCAGCGGCTTGAGCGCCAGGCTGACCACGTTCAGGCGGTAATAGAGGTCTTCGCGAAAGTGCCCGGCATTGATGGCCTTTTCCAGCTGTACGTTGGTGGCCGCCAATACACGCACATCGATCTTGATGCTCTTGCGCGAACCGAGTCGAACCACTTCGCGCTCCTGCAATACCCGGAGCAACTTGACCTGGATCGGCAGCGGCAAATCACCGATTTCATCGAGGAACAGGGTGCCGCCATCGGCTTCCTCGAACCAGCCGGCCTTGGCCGTCAATGCGCCGGTAAAGGCGCCTTTTTCATGGCCAAACAGCTCGGCCTCCACCAGGGTCTCGGAAAACGCCCCGCAGTTGACCGCAACGAACGGCTTGTGGCGACGGGCGCTGAGGTTGTGCACGTGGCGCGCCACCAGTTCCTTGCCGGTGCCGGTCTGGCCGATGATCAACACGCTGGCATCACTGGGCGCTACTTGTTGCAAGTGTTCCAGCAAGGCCCGGGAGGTGGGGTCTTCGAAAACCTGGGCCGTGGCACGAATCGAGGTGGCCAGGCCGGGGGAGGGAGGTAGCGTTAGAAGCTGCATGACGGTGGCCCGTTAATGAGATTGCCGTGACGGAAGGTGGGTGAGCGCCAACGCTCCTTGATGGCATCACCGCAGGAAGCCATTGGGCTTAAGACTTAATCTAAATGATCTAAAAAAACGATAATAAATAACTTTAAGTTATTTGCTTAGGACTGGGCCGACGGTAAGAGCCAGGCCTGCTCCCACGGGCACGGCGGGTCAGGACATTCAGATCGGCAAGCAATGTCGGTAAAAAGTTTTATTGACTAAAAAATTACATCGAGTAATTATTCTTCTGCATCTGCTTTCACGCAGAGTCATTTCGCAGGGGCAACCCAATGAATCAGAACACCGTGCCTTCACTGGCCAGTCTCTACGTCGAGACTCACGAATCGCCCTCCGACGCACGCCTGGCGCCTTCGCTCATGCAAGGCTTTCCCGCCGAACCCCAGCGCCGCGTCACCTGGCACAACTGGATGAGCCCGCCCTACAGCCAGTGGGGTTTCCGCAACCTGGCGCGCTTGCGTCCTTCCATCGATGTGCGGGCCGGCACCGGGCCGGTCAGCGCGTTCAAGCAGGCACTCCAGCCGCTGGATGAGCTGCACTTCGACAGCGAGTGTGGCTTGAGCATCAGCGTGATCGACCACCTGATCGCCAGCCAGACCGATGGGTTTCTGGTCCTCAAGGGCGACACCGTGCTGTTCGAGCGCTACTTCAATGGCCAGTGCCCCCAGGACCGGCACATCATGTTTTCGGTGACCAAGTCGCTGATCGGCGCCCTGGGCGAGCAACTGGTTTGCGAAGGTCTGTTGGACCCGACGCTGACGGCCGCCCATTACGTACCGGAACTGACGGGCAGCGCGTTCGGCGATGCGACCGTGCGCCAGCTGTTCGACATGGCCGTGGCCGTCGATTACAGCGAGGTCTATGAGGACCCGGACTCAGAGAGTTCCCAATACGGCTACGCCTGCGGTTTCCAGCCGGCGCCAGTGCAGTACACGACGTTCGAATCCCTGTACCAGTACTTGCCGTCATTGAGAAAACACGGCAATCACGGCGGTTTTTTCCATTACGTGACGGCCACCACCGAGGCGCTGGCCTGGGTCATGGAGCGGGCGTCTGGCAAGGCCTGTCATCAGTTGCTGCAGGAGGTCTGGGGCCAGTTGGGCTGTGAGCGTGACGGCTACTTCCTGGCGGATCCCTGGGGCCGCAGCGTGGCCGGTGCCGGGTTCAGCGCGACCTTGCGTGACATGGCGCGCTTCGGCCGCCTGCTGGCCAACGATGGCCGCCTGCAGGGGAGGCAGCTGGTCTCGGCCGAGGCGCTCGCCGGTATCGCCGCTGGAGCCGACCCCGCCATCTATGCCGCCTGCGCCGACTTTTCGAGCTGGACCCCTGGCGCGTCCTATCGCAGCCAGTGGTATGTCTTCAACGACCACAGCCAGGCGCTCATGGCCGGTGGCATCCATGGCCAATACCTGTTCATCGACAAACCGTCCGGCGTGGTGATCGTCAAGCAGTCGTCCCTGGGCGACGCCGTCAGCCCCTTCGACGGCGACAGCGTGCGCATGCTGCGTGCCATCGCGGCGCAACTGACGCCCTGACTTCATCCGATAACCACAAGAGTTTCGTTCCGCTCACCCGGCCCAGCCAGGTGTTGGCGCGGGTTTGCGCCGCCATTCACTGCCCTGTAACAACAATAATCAACAGGAGCTCCATATGGTTTCCATGATGCGTTTGTCCCGAACGTTCCTCGTGCTCGGGTTACCCTTGACCGCCCAGGCTGCCTGGGCGGGCTACACCTTCGAGGAGGGCAACCTCAAGGGCGAGGTCAACTTAACGGCCGGTGGCGCGGTCCTGTCCACCCGCAACGTCAATTTTGGCGGCGGCGTGGTGGACATGCGCAGCGGCAAGAATCGCGGCACGAAAATCGATTGGCAGGAGTTCTACGTCAAGCCGGGCGTCAAGTTGGAGTATGCCGTGCAGCCGGATTTCAGCCTGCTGGCCGGCGGCTCCCTGGTGGGGGCAACCACCTTCGGTGATGGCGATGCCGGTGGCTTCACCCGCAGTTCCGACGGCAAGGTGTCGACCGAAGAGTTCTATGGCGGTTTCCGCGCCGGGGAATGGACGGTCACGGGCGGTCGCCAGAACTACATGATCGGCAACGGTTTCATCGTGATGGATGGCAACCTCGACCAGTTGAACGACGGCGCCTATTGGCTCGCCCCGCGCACCGCCTTCAAGGATTCGGCGGTGGTCGCCTGGGATCATGGCGCATTGAAAGTCCAGGGCTTCAGCCTGGGGACGGACAGCGACCTGGGGGACTTCCGCATGAGTGGCGTGAACCTGGACTACAACCTCGACGACCAGGTGACGCTGGGCGCCACCGCATTGAAGGTCAAGGCCATGGGGCCCAAGGGCAGTACCTTGCCGCGTCGCCGTGATGGCATGTTGGTGTATAACGTCAGGGCCTTGAACGCCAGGCTTCCGGCTATCCCGGACCTGACCCTCAATGCCGAATATGCCCTGGAACGGGGTAGCGGCGAAGGCGTGGACTACGACGCCAAGGCCTGGTACGGCCAGGCGGACTACACCTTCAGCACGCTGCCGTTGACCCCGGTGATCGGCTACCGTTATGCGAGTTTTTCCGGCGACGACAACCTCACCGACAACCGACAGAAAGCCTGGGATCCGTTGAGCAAGGGCTTCGTCGACTGGAGCACCTGGCTGATCGGCGATGTCGTCGGCAACTACCTGATGTTCAACAGCAACGAAAACGTCCAGCAGTTCTCCCTCAAGACCCACCTCAACGAAACCCTCACCCTCGGTGCGATCCACTACCAGTTCTGGCTCGACGAAAAAAACTACATGGGCACCGCCGTCAGCGACCGGCGTTTTGCCGACGAGAGTGTCGTCTTCCTGGATTGGGCGCCGTCGAAAGCGTTGTCCACCTCGCTGTCGTATAACTGGGTCAAACCCATGGCGGCGGCCAAACAGGTCTTCGGCGACGACCGGAAATTCAGCGCGCTGGAACTCTACTTCACCTACCGCTATTAAGTGCCGCGAGCCTTCGCGGCCGCGCTGGAGTGTTTGATCATGAACATGCTTTTGCGCAACACCTTGCTGGGCGCTGTCGTTTCGATGCTGGTCAGTGGCGCGAGCCTGGCCGAAGAGCGGACGGTGCGGATCTACAACTGGATCGAGTACCTGCCGCCTGAAATCCTCAAGAGTTTCGAAGAGGAAACCGGCATCCGTCCCATCTATGACGTCTTCGACAGTGTCGAGACATTGGAGTCCAAGCTGCTGACCGGCAACTCCGGGTATGACGTGGTCTACCCGAGCAGCACCAACGTCAGTCACCTGATTGCCGCCGGCGCCGTCGAACCCCTGGACCGCAGCCAGTTGCCGAACTGGCAGCGCCTGGACCCCGAGTTCATGAAGTCCCTGGAGGCGGTGGGCGATCCGGGCAACCGCTATGCAGCGCCGTACCTGTGGGGCACGACCCTGATCGGCTACAACGTCGACAAGGTGCGCCAGGTATTGGGTGCCGATGTGCAGATGAACACCTGGGACATCCTTTTCAAGGAAGAGAACATGGCCAAGCTGGCCAGTTGTGGCGTCGGTCTGCTGGACGCCGCCAACGAGATCGTGCCCATTGCCTTGCATTACGAAGGGCTGGACCCCAACAGCCAGAAACGTGAGGACTACGCAAAGGCGCAGGCGGCCATGCTCAAGGTCCGGCCTTACATCACCTACTTCAATTCGTCACGCTATGGCATGGACCTGGCCAACGGTGAGATCTGCGTAGGGGTGGGTTGGTCCGGTGGGGTGGCCCTGGCCAAGCGACTGGCCGAAGACGCAGGGAAGGGGGTCAAGGTGGAGATGGTGCTGCCCAAGGAAGGTGCGCCGATGTGGTCGGACGTGATGATGGTCCCCGCCAACGCCCCTCATGCCAAGGAAGCCTATGCGTTCATCAATTACATCTTGCGTCCGGATGTCATCGCACGAATCAGTAACAAGATCGGTTACCCCAACCCGAACAAGGACGCCACGGCGTTGGTCAATGCCGACATTCGCAACAACCCCGCCATGTATGTGCCGGACGAGGCGCGCAAGACCCTGTTCGCCCTGGAGCCGGTGCCGGCCGCCGTGGAGCGGATCCGCACCCGCACCTGGATCGGCATCAAGACCCATCACTGATCAGCGTGACCCGGCGCTGCGGCGCCGGGTTCGTACCAGTGGGGGCCTCCCTCAGGCGCGCATGCCCAGGAAGAGCAATTCGGTGATTCGCCGGACCTGGGTGGAGTGTGCCTCGATATCCGGTTGTTCCTGGTTGACCAGCCTGAACAGCTGCAAGTGCGAATAGTCGTTCAACAGGAACGCGGCGAGGTCGACGTCCAGGTCGGCGCGTAATTTGCCGGCCTGTTGCAATTCCCTGATCAGCCCACTGATTTCGGCCCTGAGCGCATCGTTCATGGCGCGATACCCCTCGGGCAGCCCGTTATCGCCACCAAACAGGATCAGTGGCAGCAACTCGCGCCACAGGCTCGGGTGCATGACCTCCAGTGCGTAACCGGTCAACAGCCGCTCCAGATAACACAGCGCTTGGACCGGGTCCTCGATTTCAGGCATCCGGCTGCGGGTGTCCGTGAGCGCGCGCTGGTCGGCGTCGTGCAGGATTTCCAGGATGATCTCCTGCTTGTTGCCGAAGTACTTGAACACCGTGGGAGCCGATACGCCGGCCTGGCTGGCGATCTGTTCGATGGTGGTGTTCTGGAAACCCTGGCGCTCGAACAGTTCGACCGCCGCCTTGCTGATGGCTTGCCGGCGTTCGGCTTTTTGACGTTCACGCAGTCCGCTCACGGGAGGATCCTTGTCGTAAGGAAGAAGTTGAAGGCCTTGGCACACCAATCCTGTGGGAGCGAGCTTGCTCGCGATAGCAGTGGATCAGCCGCATTCGAGTCGACTGAAACACCGCCATCGCGAGCAAGCTCGCTCCCACAGGGTTTGCGGTTCGCGGCAGGCCGGGCATAGGCATGCAAAATACTTAACCCAGTAAAGTTTTTAAAGGGTTTATTTCGTTGCCGCTCCTCGACGACTTAGCTGAATGCCACGGTCCAGACGCCTGGCAAGAGGCAAAACGCCATGCCTCCACGTGGCGAAATCAGGCACAGAGATGGCGCGTTCAGGTAGCTGACTCGAGAGGGAAGGCAGGTAACGTGGCGCGACTTTTCACCGCGAGTGCGCACGTTCGCCCAAGGTGGATCAACACAGCCAAACGGTGCCGCTTCCAGGAGGGGCGGGAAAACCAGCACCACCGACTTTCCCTGCGCGCGACTCAATGTTCGATCACAAGAGAATAAGAAAATGACCAGCCCCAGCTTCAAGGACTCGAACGGCCATCTGGCACAGGGCTTCAAGCCTCGTCACGTCACCATGCTGTCCATCGCCGGAATCATCGGCGCGGGTCTGTTCGTGGGATCGGGCCACGCCATTGCCGCCGCCGGCCCGGCCGTCATGCTGGCCTATTTGTTTTCCGGGCTGTTGGTGGTCCTGGTCATGCGCATGCTGGGCGAGATGGCCGTCGCCAATCCGGACACCGGCTCCTTCTCCACCTATGCCGACCAGTCCATCGGGCGCTGGGCAGGCTTCACCATCGGTTGGCTCTACTGGTGGTTCTGGGTGCTGGTGATTCCCATCGAAGCGTTGGCCGCCGGTCATGTACTCAACCAATGGTTTCCCGCCGTCGATGCCTGGCTGTTTGCCTCGGTGTCGATCGTGCTGCTGGCCGTGACGAATCTGTTCAGCGTGTCGAAATACGGTGAGTTCGAGTTCTGGTTCGCCATGGCCAAGGTCGTGGCGATCATCGGCTTCATCTCCCTGGGTTTCGCGGTGCTGATGGGCTGGATTCCCGAGCGCGAGGCCAGCGGCCTGAGTCGGTTGATGGAGGAGCATGGCGGGTTCGCCCCCAACGGCCTGTCGGCGGTGGTGGGCGCGTTCATCACCATCATGTTCAGCTTCATCGGTACGGAGGCGGTGACGATCGCTGCCGCCGAATCCGATAACCCTGCGCAGAACATCGCCAAGGCCACCCGTTCGGTGATCTGGCGTATCGGTGTGTTCTACCTGCTGTCGATCTTCGTGGTCATTTCCGTGGTGCCTTGGAACGATCCGCTCCTGGCTTCAGTTGGTTCCTACCAGCGGGCTCTGGAACTGATGAACATTCCCCACGCCAAATTCCTGGTGGACGTGGTGGTGCTGATCGCCGTGGCCAGTTGCATGAATTCTTCGATCTACATCGCCTCGCGGATGTTGTATTCCCTGGGGCGCCGTGGCGATGCGCCAAAGGCCTTGAAGGTCACGTCCTTGGCCGGCGTGCCACGGTCCGCAGTGATTGCCAGCACCGTGTTGGGCGCGGGTGTGACTTTGTTCAGCTATTTCATGCCCGCCGGCTTGTTTCAGTTCCTGCTCGCCAGCTCCGGCGCCATCGCCTTGCTGGTGTACCTGGTGATCGCTATCTCGCAATTGCGCATGCGCCGAATGATGCAACGGCAGAACATCGAGCTGCCTTTTCGCATGTGGCTGTTCCCTTGGCTGACCTGGTTAGTCATCGTGTTCATCTCGGCGGCGCTGGCGGTCATGATGATCACCCCCGAGCACCGCAGCGAGGTCAGCACCACCCTGGGTCTGGCACTGGTCATTTCCTTCATCGGTCTGGCGACGTCGCGGCATGCGCCCCAGCCTGAGCGTGTCGCCTCCCTCGGCTAGTCCCGCGTTTTTGCCCTGTTGACGCCACGTTACTGGCGTCAACAAAACCGCCTTTCCAGCCCATTCAAGACGCAAAAACCTCAGTCTGGAAGCGCGGCCCTTCCGCCTGTCACCCACTTGCAAATCCAGCCTGGCGAACCGGCACTAACCCGCAGTCGCGTTGTCAGTAATTGGCGCCTGTAGGGATGAGGATCGCCCCTGGTATCGGCACATCAGCTAGATAGTTTTTTCTCGAGCTCTCTCGATGAAAAGAGCCTCGCGATGGATTGCGTCCTAGACCGACAATTTCTTTTGCAGGCAATTTCCCATGGGGTTTCTACTCGATCCGCGTCATGACATCGATGCTGCCTTACTGAGCTACCGCCGGGTGTTCTGGGCGCTGGCGTTGTTCAGTGGCGTGATCAATCTGCTGGTGCTGGTGCCGTCGCTGTACATGATGCAGGTCTACGACCGGGTCCTGACCAGCCGCAACGAAACCACCTTGTTCATGCTCACCTTGATGGCCCTGGGACTGTTCATGTTCAGTGCCTTGATCGAGTGGGTGCGCGGTGAGGTGATGATCCGTATGAGCGCGGGGCTGGACGATGCCTTGGGCGAGCGGGTCTTCGACGCGGCTTTCGCCCGCAGCCTGCGCGAACACAACGCCAACCCGGCGCAGGTGCTCAGCGACCTGGCGACGTTGCGCCAGTTGATCACCGGGCAAGGTTTGATCGCGTTGCTCGACGCCCCCTGGCTGCCGATCTTCCTGCTGGTGGCGTTCATCTTTCACCCCTGGTTCGGCGTGCTGACGCTGGTGCTCGCCCTGGTGCTGATCGGCTTGGCGCTGTGGGGCGAACTGGCCACGCGCACGCGCCTGGGCGAAGCCAATCGCTTGGGGGTGCAGTCGTCGATCTATGTCAACAGCACGCTGCACAACGCTGAAGTCATCCAGGCCCTGGGCATGCTCGGGCCGTTGCGCCAGCGTTGGAGCCTGTTGCAGCAACGCATCATTGCCGCCCAGGCCCATGCCAGCGACCGCGGCGCGCGCATCACTTCGGCGACGCGTTTCGTGCGGATCTCCGGGCAGTCCCTGGCCTTGGGGCTGGGGGCCTTGCTGGTGCTCGAAGGCCAACTGTCGGCGGGCATGATGATTGCGATGTCGCTGTTGCTGGGGCGAGCCCTGGCGCCCGTGGAAATCGCCATCGGTTCGTGGAAGCAATTCAACGCCGGGCGCCAGAGCTATCAGCGCCTGAGCCAATTGCTGGCGCAGCACCCGCGTGAGCGCCTGCGCATGCCGTTGCCACCGCCCAGCGGCGCGGTGCGCCTGGAACAGTTGTACGTCGGCCCGCCGGGGGCTTCGCAGCCGATCCTGCGCGGGATCAATTTCAGCCTCGCCAAGGGCGACGTGCTGGCCGTGGTCGGGCCCAGCGCCAGTGGCAAATCGACGCTGGCCCGGGCCCTGGTCGGGGTCTGGCCGGCCATGGGCGGGTCGGTGCGCCTGGACGATGCCGAGATCAGCCAGTGGTCCCACGACGCCCTGGGGCCGCACCTTGGCTACTTGCCCCAGGACATCGAGTTGTTCGACGGCACGGTCGCCGACAACATCGCCCGTTTCGGTGAGCAGGACGCCGACAAAATCATCGCCGCCGGACGGCATGCCGGCATCCACGAAATGATCCTGAGGTTTCCCAAGGGCTACGACACGCCGCTGGGCCCTGGCGGACTTGGCTTGTCCGGTGGGCAAAAACAACGCCTGGGCCTGGCTCGCGCGCTCTATGGGCGGCCGTCGCTGATCGTGCTCGATGAACCCAACTCCAATCTCGATGACGCCGGCGAGGCGGCGCTGGTCCAGGCGATCAGTGCGCTCAAGGCGGCCGGCAGCACCGTGGTGTTGATCACTCACCGGCCCAGTGTGCTGGCGGTGGTCGATCACATCCTGGTGCTCAAGGATGGTACTCAACAGGCGTTCGGCCCTCGGGACCGAGTGCTCAAGGCATTGATGCCGGGGCCGCGACCGGCCACGGTCAGGGAGGCTGGCAAAGATGCGTGATCTGATCCCAGAGACACACGCTTATAGCGAGCAGGGGCTGAGCGTGCGCAACACCCTGGCGCTGCCGAGCGCCAGGACCGATGCCGGGCGTGCGGCGCGTTATGGTGTGGGGTTCCTGGTCCTGACGCTGGGTGCTTTCCTGCTTTGGGCCTGCCTGGCGCCACTCGATCAGGGCGTGGTGGGCAGCGGCACCGTGGTGGTGGCGGGGGAGCGCAAGGCGGTGCAGTCGCTGGTCGGCGGGGTGGTGGAAAAGCTGCTGGTCAGCGATGGCGACCGCGTCACCCAGGGGCAATTGCTCGTGCAACTCAACACGGTGCAGGCGCAGTCGCAACTGGACGTGACCCTGGGCAAGCTGCTCAATGATCGCAGCATCGAGGCGCGCTTGATTGCCGAGCGCCTGGGCAGCGCCGAAATCCAATGGCCCGCGGAGCTGCTGGCGCGTGCCGACGAGCCACGGGTCAAGGCGGCCATGGCGTTGCAGAGCCAGTTGTTCATCACCCGCCGTGCGGAGCTGGGCAGCCGCTTGCAGATCATCGAGCACGAAGCCGCGGCATTGCAGCAACAACTGCTTGGCTACGAAGGCGTCAAGCGCAACTACGACGCGCAGATGCGCTTCCAGCAGCAAGAGCTTGAAGGCCTGCGTGACCTGGCCCGGGAAGGCTACGTTCCGCGCAACAAACTGTTCGAGGCCGAGCGCAATGCGGCCCAGTTGGCGGGGCAGATCGCTTCTGGGGTGGGCGATGTCGGCAGGACCCGGCAGGCGATCAACGAAAGCCGGCTCAAGGCCTTGCAAGCGCAGCAGGAGTTCCGCCGCGATGCCGAAACCCAGCTCAGCGAAGTCTCGGCCGAGGCGGCCGGTTATGCCGATCAGATCCGGGCCTTGCAGTTTGAAGTCGACAACGGTGCGATCCGCGCGCCCGTGGCCGGGCAGGTCATGGACGTGAGCATTCATACGGTCGGCGGCGTTGCGCAGGCCGGCCAGACCCTGATGCAGGTGGTGCCGCTGGATGCGCCGATGGCGATCACCGCTCGTTTCGAGCCGCTGATGGCCAACAAACTGCGCCCGGGCCTGCCGGTACATGTGCATTTCACCGCGCTGCAACGGGTGGATACACCGACGGTCACCGGCACGGTGACGACGGTGTCGGCGGATCAGTTGATCAATGAGCAGACGCACCAACCGTACTTCTCCGCCAAGGTCGAGATTCCCGCCGAGACCGTCGTCGCGTTGCAGGGCGCCGGCCTGCTGGTGCGCCCCGGCATGCTCGCCGATGTCACGGTGGTGACCGGCGAACGCACCTTGATGAATTACCTGATGAAGCCTTTGCGCGAACGCTTGCTGGCAGCCTTCAAGGAGGAATGAGCATGGTCGACCGTTGTCGCTACCGTTGCCGTGTGTTGCTGGGCCTGTATACCGGTTGGGCGGTGATCAATCCGCTGTGGGCTGCCGAGGGTGGCCTGAGCCTCACCGCCGCCTACGATGCCTCGCGCCTCAACGATCCGACCGTGCAGTCGGCGGCTCACGCTTTTGAAGCTTCGCGCCATGAAGAGGACATCGGCCGTGGTGGCCTCTACCCGCAAGTGTCGCTGACCTCGCGCTACGGCTACGGCGGACGTACCGACGGCGGTGACGACAGCACTTACGTCAACAGCAACGATTATCAGGCGAACAACGTCACCCTGGCGGCGCAACAGCCGCTCTATGACAAGGCCCGCTGGGCGGCGTACCAGGAAGGCAAGGCGCGGGGGCAACTGGGTATCCAGGTGTTCGACGTGGCCGGTCAGACCTTGTATGACCGGGTGGCGAAGGGGTATTTCGACGTCGCCCGGGCCGAGAACGAGATCAAGCTGATCCAGCAGCAAAAGGCGGCCATCCATGGCTTGGTCATCCAGAGCAAAAAACTGTACGAGGGTGGCCAGGGCGCGATCACCGATA
Organism: Pseudomonas sp. NFIX10; assembly: GCF_900111955.1. Lineage (NCBI taxonomy): Bacteria > Pseudomonadati > Pseudomonadota > Gammaproteobacteria > Pseudomonadales > Pseudomonadaceae > Pseudomonas > Pseudomonas sp. NFIX10. The sequence continues at coordinate 71,202 of NZ_FOKH01000037.1, forward strand.
TCGATGAGGCTCAGGCGCGGCTCGACCTGGTGCAAGCCCAGGAGGCTGAAGCCCAGGCGCGCCGCGTGGCTGCCTTGCGAGCCTTGTCCGGGCGGGCCAGCGTGCCCATCGATGACATCCTGCCGATGCGCGAAGAACTGGCCGCCGGTAGCCCGATCCCGCCGGAGCAGGACTTGCCGTACTGGACGGCGATTGCGCGCCAGGCCAGCCCCGAGCTGGCCGCCCGGCTGGCGGCGGTGAAAGTCGCCGAAGCCCAGGCCGACAGTCAACGCGCCGGGCATTACCCAACCCTGTCGTTGACCACTCAATTGACCCGCCGGGAAACCCGTCAATACCAGGAACTCGACCCGCGCCAGGACACCTATTACGTGGGCGTGCAGTTGGACATTCCGCTGTATCGCGGCGGGGCGGTACGGGCCTCGGTGGCCAAGGCCGAAGCACAACTGGCGGGCGCCCAGTCCGACTACGACGTGCAGCGCCAACAACTGGCCGAGGACATCGAGGCCGATTACCTGGGCGTCGTCGCCGGGTTCACCAAGAGCAAGGCCATGCAGCGGGCGGTAGAGTCCAACCAGCGAGCACTGGCGTCGACGGAAAAAGGCTTCCAGGGTGGCGTGCGTTCCACGGTGGATATTCTTGATGCGCAGCAGCGGCTGTTCCAGGCCCGCCGGGACCTGCTCAATACCAAGCTCGACATGCTGCAAAGCTATGTGAGCCTGCACACTCACACTGGTCAGATGAACCGCGCGGTGCTGGAACAGGTGCAAAGCTTGTTCTAGACAGCCCGGGGTTCAAGTTCGCCAAAAAGCTGTCCAGGCCTTGTGCTTGCCTTCAAGTTTTCAGGCTCAGCAGGACCCTTGTGGGAGCGAGCTTGCTCGCGATAGCGGTGGATCAGTCAACATCCATGCTGGATGTGCTGCCGTCATCGCGAGCAAGCTCGCTTGTATGGTAGGACTTGAAGGGGGGAGGAGGGACAAAGCTCGATTCTGACTGTTAGCCGCAGTACAGACCGTGGGAGATTTCACCCCTCCTCCTTTCACCCAAGCGCCGATAAAGAATGCATCTGGCCTAGACCGACGATAGGAACAAGCCTGCGCCTCTGGGTGAACCCTTCAAGTGTTCAAACCTTAGCCCGGAGGATTTTCAATGGCAATGCCGGTTTCTGTCGCAAAGCCGATCGTGGGTGTTGATGTCGCCAAAGATGAGTTGGTGATTTATCACGCACAAACAGATCGACTGGAAGCGCTCCCCAACACCAAGGCAG